>NZ_JAGPVV010000200.1 GCF_018066915.1 Roseovarius sp. | reverse complement strand
CAATGGCCACGCGCTGCTGCTGACCGCCGGACAATTGACCCGGATATTTGGCGATGTGGTCGATCATGCCCACGCGCGTCAGCAGAGTTTCGGCTCTGGTCTCGGCTTCCTTGCGGCTTCGCCCCAGCACCTTTTCCTGAGCCAGACACAAGTTGTCGCGCACGCTCATGTGGGGATAGAGTTCGAAATGCTGAAAGACCATTCCGATCTTGGCGCGCAGCTTGGTCAGCTTTGCGCCCCTGCCTGTCACCTCGGCGCCGTCGACGGTGATGCGCCCCTGCTGCACCGGCTCTAGCCCGTTCACGCATTTGATGAGCGTGGACTTGCCCGAACCCGAGGGCCCGCAGACCACCACAACCTCGCCTGTCGCCACCTTGGTCGTGCAATCGGTAAGAACCTTGAAGTCCCCGTACCATTTGCTCACGTTTTGCATTTCGATCATGTCGTCATCCGCGTTTGGAGCCGACGCACGAACAACGAACCCGCAAAGCAGATCACGAAGTAGACGAGCGCGGCAAAGAGATACATTTCAACGAGGCGGCCTTCGGTCCGGGCCACGATGGAGGAGGCGGTCATCAGGTCGCGCAGCGATACGACAAAGACCAGAGAGGTATCCTGAAACAGGATGATGCCCTGCGTTACCAGAATTGGGATCATGTTGCGAAAGGCCTGCGGCAAGACGATGTAGCGCTGGACCTGCCAATAGCCGAGACCCGTGGCCTGACCTGCGTGAACCTGACCTGTTCTGACGCTCTGGATACCGGCGCGCATGATCTCGGAATAATAGGCGGCCTCGAACATCACAAAGGCGATGAGCGCCGAATAGAAACCGCCGATGGGTTGACCGACGGCCAGCGGCACAAGAAAGTAGAACCAGAAGATCACAAGGATCAGAGGCACCGAGCGGATCAGGTTGACATAGGCCGCAGCGAGAAACGCCAGCGGCTTGATCCCCGAGAGCCGCGCGAGCGCCAGCAACGTGCCTAAAGCGATACCGCCCAAAACCGCGAGAAACGTGAGCCACAGACTGAGCTGTAACCCCTGCCAGAGGAACGGAAGGTTGTTCAGGATGACGCCAAAATCGAAATCGCCCATCTCAGTTCCCCTTACCGACGTAGCCCGGAATACGCGTGTAGCGTTCCACGACAGTCATCACGATCGTGGCGCAGAGGGCGATCAGAACATAGATGACGGTGGCGGCGGTATAGGCCTCGAAACTCTGAAAGGTGTATTCCGCGATCTGCTGGCTTTGCGCCGTCAGTTCCAGAAGGCCGATGGTGAGGGCAAGCGACGAATTCTTGAAGACGGTCAGGAATTCCGATGTCATCGGGGGCACGATCAGCCGAAAGGAAATCGGCAGGAGAACGTAGCGATAAACCTGCGCCACGCCCATGCCCTGTGCGGTCGCCGCCGACTTGAGCCCGGTCGGAACCGCCTCGATCCCGGCGCGCACCTGCTCAGCCACACGGCTGGCTGTATAGAGGCCCAAGGCCACAACGGCGGTGACGAATTCCGGCTGCGGCATCTCGCGCTTCATCCAGCGCCCCGCGTCCTCGGGCAGCATTTCAGGGACGGCGAAATACCAGATGAACATCTGCACCAAAAGCGGCACGTTCCGAAAGAGCTCGACATAGGCGGTGCAGAGCGTGCTCACCAGTCTGTTGGGCAGCGTCCGGCCCACGCCCACCAGCGCGCCCACGACCATGGCGATCCCCCAGGCGCAGAGCGCAACGGACACGGTCCAGCCAAGACCACTCAGCAGCCAGCCAAGGTATTCCGGCTCCCAGAGAACACTCCAGTTCCAATTGTAGTTCATCGTGTCCGGTCCCCCGATCTTGTGCGGCCCGCCCTGTCACGCGCGGGCCGCGGGCCTGTCATTCCGGCAGGGCACCAAGCTGGAATGCAGCCTTCAGGAGCGGGTCAGCAGGCACGCCCAGCGGATCGAACCACTTTGCATAAATCTGGTCGATTTCGCCGGAGCGGAACACGTTGGCCAAGGCGGTCTTGCCCACAAGCTCAAAGGCGCTGTCGTCACGCCGGACCATCAGGGCATAGGGATCGAAGGACAGGAAATCCCCGACAACGGCAAACTCATCCGGTGTCTTCGACTTGGCAATCAGACCATGCAGCAGGATGTGATCCGTGGAATAGGCGTCAACCCGGTCGGTCTCGAGCGAGAGCATACCTTCGGCGTGATCGCGCACCGGCAGGATCTTAACATCAAGCCCCAGAGCGTCGACCGCCGCCATGACGGCACGTTCGTTGGTTGTGCCTTGGGCCAATGCAATGGCCTTGCCATCAAGGTCGGCAACCGAGGTGATGCCTGAATCCTTGCGGGTCAGGATTTTGGTCCCGGTCACGAAGGTCACGGGCAGATATTCCACCTGCTGCTGGCGCGTCAGGTTGTTGGTGGTGGAGCCACATTCCAGATCAATCGTCCCATTCGCCATGAGGGCGATGCGCGTCTTGGGATTGACGGGCACATAGCGGACCTCGATCTCCTTGCCGAGCGTTTTCTCAACCTCTTCGACCACCTTCATGCAGAGGTCGATGGAATAGCCCTCGGGCTGCTGTTGATCATTCAGATAGGAAAATGGCACCGAGCTTTCGCGGTGGCCGATCACGATTTCTCCGCTGTCATTGATCTTGGCGAGCGTTCCCGTCAGATCTTGGGCCCAGAGCGCGGCTGGGCCGAGCCCCGTCGTCACAGCCGCAATGGCAAGCAGGCGGCGCGCAAATTTGAAGTCCATGGTCAAGTTCTCCCTTTTTTCGTTGGTGGTTGATTTATCTGGTAGGCCGGTAGATCAAACGCATCGGGGTATCCCAAGAGCGCGGCACATCCGCCTGTCACGCGCCTTGCCGGAATAGACCGGATCGAACAGCAGCCCCTCGATCTGTGCCAAAAGCCGGACGATCTGGATCATGCCTTGGGTGGGACTGTCATCGCCCGCCCCCACGTCATCGCAGGTGGCCCGGACATCGTCCCGACGCACAGCCGCTTCACATCCGATGCACGCGCCCGTGCGGCGTGCGAGGGGACCGCCGCTGTCTGGCGGGCGTGGTTGGATTGCGTGGCCCCTTGGGTGATGATCGTATCTGCGCCCTGTCCCAACGCATCGGCCATCAGGAATTCGGGCTTGCGGGTCTTCTTTCCGCCTGACGACAGGCCGGTGCAATCGTCGCGCTTGACCCAGATCCGGGGGCCGCCCAAATGCTCGGCCAGCCGGTCCATGGGGTCCAGCGGTGTCGGGAAATGACCAAGGCGCGCCCTTGGAAAGGCCGCAAGCGCACACGCCAAGTTTTGTCCGCGCGCAGCAGAAGGCCAAGCGCGCAACTGGCGTTGCTGAACCGTCGCGGAAACACCTGCTTCGTCCATCAATCCCTCACCCAATATCAAACCAAGGCTAAACCCCCTTTCATCCCATTGGAAAATGCTATTTTCTTGGGCTGCTCATACCAAAAGTATGAGTAAAGGAGGGTTAATGGACCTGAGTATCTTCGACGACGTTCTCGTGCTGCTGGAGGAAGGTAACATGAGCCGTGCCGCGCAGCGCCGGAACATCACGCAACCGGCCTTTTCACGACGGATTCAGAGCTTTGAGCACTGGCTTGGGCGTCCGGTTGTCAAACGCGCGGCCAATCGCGTGGACATCGAACCGGCACTGTCCGAAAACACAACCGAGCTTCAGGCCTTGGCCGGTCATATCCGGGCATTTCGCCAGCGGATCGCCGGATATGACCCCGGCAGATCGACCGTGACCGTCGCGGCGCAGCATTCGCTGATCGTGTCGATCTTTCCCGATTTCGCAGCCGGTGCGCGCGCAGAGCACCAAGGTGTCGATTTTCGCCTCAGGGCCGGGAACCATAATGACTGCATCTCGCTTTTTCTGAGCGGCGAGGCCTCTCTCTTGATGTGCTACGAGCGCGATGGCGGTGCCCCGATGCCCTTTGACGACAGTATTGTCCGTGCGACTTGGGGGCGGGACCGGCTTGTCCCTGTGGTTGGTGGTCCGCTGCGCTTTGCCCTAAGTCCCACGGGGATCGCTCCGCCAGAGACGCCGATGATCCGCTATCCCCCCGGAAGCTTTTTTGCCGAAATGCTTGCAGGCGCAAGCACCTCTTATTCCAGCCATACGGGGACAATCTTTGCCGAGAGCGCGTTCACCGTCGGGATCAAGGAAATGGTCTTGATGGGATTCGCGCAAGCATGGCTGCCGATGAGCCTCGTGTATCGCGAAATCCAGAGCGGGGCGCTGATCGTGTGCAACGGAGATACCGAAACATTGCCCCTCAGGATATCGCTCTTTGCGCGTCCGACGGACCCGGTGGCGTTGCGCCTTTGCGACCTCCGAGACAGCCCTGCGGAGGTTTCATGACCTTGGGCAATTTTGGTCCGGGATCACTCCAACGCATCGCCGCGGTGGGCGAGAACATCGCGTCGCAACAGACTTTGGACCATTCCGGTTTCGTCAGACGGTTTCCAAAGAGTCCCGCCTGCTGTCCTGCCGACAGTCCTTTGCGCGGCGCGTCCGTGTTCGTCACAGGGGTTCCTTCACGCCACCACGCAAACCGTTCTAAACCCCAACGTAGCGATCCACGAGGCTGCGGTCGGCGCGCAGCGCTTGGGCAGTCATCACCGCCCCGCCTGTGCCATTCTCGAGAAACGCCACCCGGTCGGCCACATCGAGCACGGCATCGACCCGTTGCTCGACCAAGAGCACGGCAACGCCTGCATCGCGCAGCCCGACAATCACCGTGCGAATGGCCGCGATCATCGAGGGTTGCAAGCCTTCGGTCGGCTCATCAAGCAACAGAACCTGAGGCCGCAGGCAGAGCGCGCGCGCCATGGCGAGCATCTGCTGTTCCCCGCCCGAGAGGGTCTGCGCCTTTTGTCCCAGCCGTTCGCGCAAGCGGGGAAAGCGTGTGAGCACTTCCTCGCGCACCTCTGGCCCGCTCTGCCGCGCCATGAGGCCGATTTCGAGGTTCTGCGCCACCGTCAGGTCGGTAAAGAGCCTGCGCCCTTGCGGCACATAGCCCACACCGGCGCGCGGCACCTCATGGGCGGGCAGCGCGCTGAGGCAACGCTCGCCCAACCAGACCGCCCCGGACATGAGCGGCACAAGCCCCATGATCGCGCGCATCGTCGTGCTCTTGCCCGCGCCATTGCGCCCCAAAAGGCAGAGGATTTCGCCTGGCCGCACCTCGAGGCTCAGATCGCGGAGCACCTGCGCGCGGCCATAGCCCGCGCTGACCCTATCCAGTCGCAGCATCGGGCAGACCTCCCAGATACGCCGCCTGCACCGCCGGGTTGGCGTGGATTTCCGCAGGCGTGCCCTCGGCCAGAACCTGACCAAAGTTGAGAACGGTGATCCGGTGCGCCAGATCCATCACCACGCGCATGTTATGCTCGATGAGCAGGATCGTCGCCTCCTGAGCCACCTCGCGGATCAGGTGCAGAAAGCTGTCAATCTCGCCCTCGGCCAGCCCCTGCGTCGGCTCGTCCAGAATCAAGAGGCGCGGGGATTGGGCAAGGCCCATCGCAATCTCCAAGAGGCGTTGATGCCCATAGGCCAGATCGCCCGCCTCTTGGCTCGCGCGGTCGCTCAGCCCGACCCGCGCCAGTGCACTCTCGACCGCCGCCTCGACTGCCGTGCCGCGCAGATGCCGCCGCGCGGCCAGCGCCACGTTTTCCCGCACAGGGAGTCGGCCAAAGACCGAGGTGATCTGAAACGTATAGGCCATGCCCAGCCGCATCCGCTGGTGCGCGGGCAGGGCGGTGATGTCCTGCCCATCAAAGCTCACCCGCCCCGCAGTCGGGGCGATGCGCCCGGAAATCATGCCCACCAGCGTAGTCTTGCCCGCGCCATTGGGGCCGATCAGCGCGCGAATCTCGCCTTTGGGCAGGTCGAAATCCACGTCTTCGACTGCGCGCAACCCGGCGAAATTCTTGGAGAGGCCCCGCGTCGACAGCAGCATCACGGCAGCCCCCGCCAGACCCGCCGCCGCACTTCGCCCATCAACCCTTGCGGCGCGAATAGCGTCAGTAACACCAACGCCACGCCGGCAATCAGCATATAGGCGGTGGTCACGCCGGAACTCAGATCAATCAGATAGAACATGAAAAGCGTGCCAATGAATGGCCCCAGCACCGTGCCCGCCCCGCCCAAAAGCACCCACAAAAGCGGAAAGATCGAATATTGCACCGAGGCAAAACTCGCGCCGACATAGCCAAAGAGCAAACCGTAAGCGGCCCCCGCCGCCGCCGCCATCGTGCCCGACATCACCATGACCGCGAATTTATGGGCGAACACGTCATAGCCCAGCATGCGCACCCGTTCCTCATTCTCGCGGATCGCCACCAGCACCCGGCCAAAGGGCGCGCGCACCAGCCAGAGGCAGAGCATCAGGCACGTCCCAAAGAGCGTAAGCGCCGCCAGATAGCGGTTGCCCTCAAGGCTCAGGTCGATGCCCCAGAGCATCCGGTCCGCCTGCTGGATTACAAAGCCTTCGTCGCCCCGCGTCAGCGCCCCGAAATAGAGCACCGTTAGATACCCCGCCTGCGCGAACATCAGCGTCACGATCATAAAGGCCACGCCCGCCGTGCGCAGCGCCAGCGCCGCCAGCACGCCCGACACCAGCGCCCCCGCCCCCAACCCGAGGATCAGCGCCGGGGCCGCACTCAGCCCCAGATGCTGCACGCCGAGGCCCATCCCATACATGCCCGCCGCGAAAAACAGCGCATGGCCCAGACTGAGCAGCCCGGTATAGCCGAACATGAGGTTATAGCCCATCGCGTAACTCGCCAGTACCATAACCCGCGCCAGATTGCCGTGGTGATAGGCGGGAAGCACGAAATGCAGCGCCAGAAGCAGGGCCAAGAGCCCGACATGCAAGGCATAAATCCTCATGCGCCCCGCGCCCCGAATAGCCCCTGTGGCCGAAACACCAGCACCAGCCCCACAAGAAGCGTCGCTAGGATCTTGGCCAGCGTGGGCGAGAAAAAGACCGAGATGATCCCGTCGCTGAGGCCAATCAGCACCGCCGCCAGCACTGTGCCCGGCAGGCTACCGAGCCCCCCGATGATCACCACGATAAACGACAGCAAGAGCGGGTCCGCGCCCATCAGGTAATGCGCCTGTTGAATGGGCACGATCAGCACACCCGCCAGCGCCGCCAGCGCCGCGCCCAGACCAAACACCCCGGCATAGACCCGTTCGACCGGGATGCCAAAGGCCAGCGCCATCTCGCAGTCCGCCTGCGTCGCCCGCATCACAAGGCCAATGCGCGTGCGCGTCATCAACACCCAGACCGCGCAGAGCAGCACCACCGCCGCGCCGATCACCGCCAGCTTGTAGGATGTCGTGCCCAGCCCCCAAGGCCAGATCATTTGCCAGCCCTCGACCCCATGTTCAAACCAAGGAATTGCAATCCGCGTGTTGAACGGCGCCTCAACAGGGCGCGCATCCGGGCCATAGCCCATCAGCGTCACCTGCTGGATGATATAGAGCAGCCCGATTGTGGCGACGATGGTGCGTTCAGGGTCATATTCCAGCCGCTTGAGGATTGTCATATCGGCGGCCACCGCGAGCGCGCCCACGATCAGCGGTGCCGCTACCAACGCCAATGCAAAGCCGATGGCGGGATGCCCCACCATACTCTGCGCGATCCACCACGCCAGCACCGCGCCCAGCATGAAAAACTCGCCATGCGCGATATTGACCACCCGCATCACGCCAAACACAAGGCTGAGCCCTACGGCGGTAAGCGCCAGCACCGCCGCCGTGACCGCGCCCTCGAGCGTGGCCAGAACCAGATAGGGGCCTAGCTCCATCCTAGCTCCATGCGGGGGGCCACGTCATTGCGCGGCAAACTCCAGCCCGCCCATCAGGATACGGTCATCTTCGGTCAGGGTCACGATCTGCCCATGCTTGCGCTCGAGCGCGCGGGCGACCACCTCGTTGCGCGGCTCCCAGTTATAGTCCTTGTCCCAGGCCACCGGCGCCCAAGTCAGCCGCCCGCCCTTGCGCCAAGGGTCAAGAACGATCCCCTCGCGGAAACCGTCGCCCTTGGCGCTGATGATCGCGGTGCTGTGTTCCAGTCGAAAGGCGTTGTCGGCATTGGCCACAGCCCGGTGCAGATCGAGCGTCTGGAAATTCTCGAGCTTGAGCCGGTCCTCCATATCCCGCGCCCAATGCCAGCAGAGGCCGCGCGGTTTCAGCCCCATGTTGACCTTGGTGTTATGCACGATGGGCGGATCGGTGATCTCGTATTCCAGCGCAAGGCGGTGGCTGTGTTCATAGGAGATGCGCGCGGCGCGCGCCGCCTCTTCCGGGTCTACCTGCGGCCCAAGCCCACGGATCGCCGCCGCGAGCCGCGTCACATCCTCGGCATCGGGGGGCGGGGGCGGCGCGCCGCACCCCGCCAGAACCGACGCTGCCAGACCTAAAAGAACAAGTCGCCGCTTCACGTTATTGCCCCGCTTGTCAAACCCGCCTCAGAGCGGCTGCGCCGTGTAATCCACCTCGTCGGGATAGAGCGTATCCTCGATCGAGGTGCGATGCACGCGCACCAGTTTTCCGCCCTGCACCTGGCTGATATTCTGATGGCCAAAGACCTGATGCGTCTTGCCGTTGAAAATCTTGTCACCCTGCGGATGCGCAAGGCTCTCGGGCAGGGTGGTCATTGCCTCGACCGCCTCGATCAGCGCGGCACGGTCCTGTGGCCCGGTATAGCCCGCCGCCTCCATCCCCGCCTTGATCACATGCAGCGTTTCCCAGCAGCCGAACATATGCGCATAGGTGGACACGTCGCGCGGGTCACTGACCGATGCGCCGTGTTCATTGACACCCACCGCCGCGCGATAGGCGGTCTCATGGTCGCTTTGATCCGGTTGCTGGTCGCGGCACATGCCTTCCCAGAAATAGCTGTTTTCAAGGAATTCCAGACCGGGGCTGTCAATCGCCACCGCTTCCAGACTGTCGATAAAGCCAAAGAGCGCCGGACCCTGCCCGCCAAAGAACTCACCCAGTTCCTTGACGAATGTCAGCACGGCAGGCCCGACCATGACGTGATAGAGCACCTCGGTATCGCGCGGGATCTTGGGGAAGTACTTGGTAAAGGATGTCTCGGACGGCGGGATCGCGATATGCGCCAGCACCTCGCCGCCCTGCGCCTCGATCGCTTGGGTAAAGAAATCGCGGTGATCGTGGCCGAATGCGAAATCCGGGAACACCATCGTGACCTTCTTGCCTAGGTTCGCGGCCACATAGGGGGCCATCGCCTGAACCTGACTCTTCACATCGGTGATGCCCGGTTGCAGCGTGTAGCGGTTGAGCATGCCAGAGGCCACGTGATGCCCCTCGGAGACCACGAAATACGGCAGCTTCAACTCGCCAGCGCGCGGCGCAGAGCCGATGACGACATGGCTGAAGAGCGTGCCAAAGCCGATATCGCAGCCATGTTGATTGGCGAATTTCTCGACCACTTCGGCCCCGCGCTTGGGGTCGGTGCCATCATCCTCGGCCACGATCTCGACCATGCGGCCATTGATGCCGCCGCCTTCGTTGATCAGCTTGACCGCCGCTTGCGTGGTGCGGTCATACCAGCGGCCATAGGCGGCCCCGATGCCGGTGCGATGCACCTGAAAGCCGATCTTGATGGGGGAAGCGGTCTGCGCATGGCTATAGCGCGCCCAGAGCGGCAGGGTTGCCGCGGCAACGCCACCGGCCAGCGCCCCGCGCCGCGTGATGCCAGTTTTCTGGTCAAGTTTCGGGGTGTTCATCGCGCATCCTCCAGAGATCAGTCGCAGTCAGAGGGCAAATGCCGCACCTGCACACCTTGCGCAACCCCCTTGGGGTTGTCCAGCGGTTACATGTCACGCCCCGCGCGGTGTGGCGAGGAGCCAGAGGCCAAAGACCGTATAAGCAACCATGAAGAGGGCGAGCGGGACCTGACCCAGCACCGCGCGCCCCCGCCCATCGCCCGCGCGCATCGCCAGCGCATGCGCGAGCAGAATGGCAATCACATGCCCCGCCACCACCGCCCCGGCCTGTGTCATCCAGATCAGCTTGACCGGGCCGGGCGTGTTAAGGAATCCGGCGGAAATTGTAAGGTCTGTAAGGTCAAGCGCCCGCGCGAGGGCGGCCAAGACATACTGTCCATCGACCAGAAACGCGGTCAGGTAATGCGCGATATGATAGGCCAGCGCGATTGGCAGGATGGTGGGCGCATAGAGACAGAAAAGCCCCCGCAAGGGGCGCGGTTGCCCGCCCGCCAGCCGCTCGCCCAGCCAGAGCGCCATGGCGAAGACCGCTATAAGTGCCGCATTGGCCGCCAAGAGCCCCAAGATGTTGGGGATAATGACTGCCGAGCGCCCCGGGAATTCCAGCGGGTTGATCCCGAGCAGACCGAGCCAAAGAAAGGTCTCGTTCACCCCGTCAAAACTGCCCGATCCGAGCAGGATAAGGCAAAAGACCGCAAGTCCAAGACTGACCTTCGGCCCCGTCAGTATCTGCCAGCCGGACAGCCCGATGGATGTATAACCCTTTGAAAAGCCAATGAAAGAAACCCGACGATAGGCGCGCATCAGCACCGTGATCGCCTCGGCCCGCACCAGCCAGATCGGGCCGAAGAGCACCATTCCGGTCAGCATCGCATACCAATAGAACCCCACCACCACCGCCAGCCGCCCCGGATCGGTGGGGGCGGGATCGGCCATGAGAAACCCGGAAAAAGCGAGGAATCCCAATACACTAGGCCAATATCCCAGGGCGCGCGGATAGCGCAGCGGCGCGCGCAGGCCCGTGAGGCGGTGCAACAGGGCCCCCACTCCGACCCAAGGATTGATCCAGCGCCAGAGATCGCCCACCAGCCCCTGAAGCGTGACCAGCGCAATCCAGAACACCACCCAGATCGCCAGAGGCAGCGGGTTGACGCCCGGATCGCCCGGCCCCACCAACCCGCGCCAGACCAGCCACCCAAGCAGGGCTGTCACCGCGAGGTTGAGACAATAGCGATATAAAACAGTAGGTTGCAGGCGGAATAGCGCGATAGGCTGGAACAGCCGCTCGGCAAATTCCCCCGGCAGAACGGCCAAAAGCGCCACGGTCAGCGCCACGGTGATACCCCCGGCGGCAATGTAGATATCGGTGGGCAGCAAGAGAACAAACCCCTGTTCGCCCGCATGCGCCCAGACCGCCCCCGCCGTCAGCGCCAGAAATACCCCGCCCAGCATGATTGCGCGCATGCGCCTGTCCCCGATTTCCCAGCCCCGGAAAGTCTGGCCTTTCCCCGAGGTGCGGGAAAGGGGCAAATCGCCTCACGCAAACGAAAACCCCCGCACCAGAGGCACGGGGGCGTCACCGTTCACCACACAAGGACGTTGCGTTCAGCCCGCGTGGCGGCGGCCTGTCGCGCGAAACTCGGTTTCTTCGGTCACGGCAAAGCGCCCACCGGCCAGCTTTTGCAGCTTGCCCTGCCGCAGCAACTGCCCAAAGGAACGCAAACCATCCTCGCGCGAGAAGCGATCCTGCTCGACTTCCTTGAGCTTGCCCATCAGCATCGGGCGCGAGAACTGCGGGCGTCCCTCGACATCGGAGAGATAGGCCGCCGCCGCCTCGAGCAGGTCGGGCAGGCTGCTTGCGCCCACTTCCTCAGCAAAGGCGCTGAAACTGCCCTCGGAGGTCTGCGTGCCCACCTCGACCTCGAGATCGGCGGCAGAGATGCGGCGCGGGCGGATGGGCGCGCGCGGTGTATCGATCCGCTGTTCCGCCACCAGTTTGAGCGGCGCGGGGCGGCTTTCTTCGGGGCGGGCAGAGCGCTCGGCCGGTGCGCCGATCTGCGGGCGGCGCGGGCGCACGACACTGGCCAGATCGCTGCGGTAGGGCGCATCATCCACATTCTCGCGCAGCGTGGAGCCTGCGCTATGTTCCGCGCGGGTGGCCGCCACGGCGGCGCGCAGATGCTGGATGGCATTGCGGCGCTGGCTGGACGCGGGAGCCTCAAGCTGCGTGTCGGTCTTGTCGAAAATACGGGTCAGGTCGCTGGAGCCGGCGGCCTCTTCAAACCGCCGCGTGCCGGGTTCCTGCGCAGGCTCTGCCACGGGTTCGGGGTGGCGGGTGACAAGCGGCGGGGTCGGTTCGGTTTCGGCAACGGTGTCGTCGTCGTCGTCGCTGTCGTCGTCCAGCAAGGCATCATTGGCCAGAACATCCTCCGGCTCGGCGTCGGGGAGGGCTGAGTCTTCCAGTGCCAATTCGGCCTCGACCTCGGCCAGTTCACGCTGCAACTCGGCCTCTTCCTCGGGGCTGAGCACCGCGCTCTCGGCACCAAAGAGGTTTTCGTCGGCACCGTCGAAATCGTCGTCGTCCTCGTCTTCTTCAAAGATACCTTCGGCCACGGCGGCCTCGAACTCGGCGCGCTTGACCTTGATCACGCGGGCGAGCGGCGGGGTCTCGGGTTTGGCCTCGGGGGTTGGGACGGCTTTGGGTTCGGTCGGGGCGGCGTCGGCCATCAGCGCGGCCAGCGTATCCTCGAATTCGTCCGCCTCTGCCGTGTCGGCGTCGTCCTCTGCCAGATCCTCGTCCATCCGGGCCTCTTGGACAGGCTCCGGGGCAGAGGCGGCGAAAAGGATCGCGTCAAAATCGACCTGCTCTTCTTCTTCTGCCTCGCGTGCGATGGATTCGGCGCGGTCATCCTCGGCCAGAACGGCGCTCAGATCCTCGGCAACAGTGTCGAGGAAATCCTGCGCGTGCTCGTCTTCGGTATATTCGGCGTCAGAGGTTTCGGCCTCTTGCGCCACGACCGAGCGGATGCGGCTGAGCTTGGCGGCGATGCTTTCGCTATCGGGAGCCGCTGCGGCGGGCGCGATGCGCAGCTCTTGCTCCAGCCCCTCGGGCTGTTCGGGGGCCTCGCTTGCGACGGGCTCGGGCATCTCTGCGACAGGCTCTGCAACGGGCTCTTCGGGCAGGCTGGCAAGCTCTTGGGCGGCTTCGTCGGTGTCCACCGCCTCGGGTGCGGCCTCTGGTTCGGCGGCGGCCACGGGCTGTGGCGCGGGGGCGGTTTGGGTCATCTCGGGGGCGACTTCGGGCGCTTCCGGCTCTGGTGCGGCCTGAGGCGCTGGGGCCGGGGCCACCAGGGGCGCGCGCAGGACCGGCTGATCGCTTGCGGCGCGCAACACGATCTTGCCGCGTTCTTCATGTGCCTCAACGCGCCGGGCGATTTCCCGCTCGGCGATTCGCGCCAGCATTTCGGCATCGGGGGTGGGTGGCTCTGCTCCGAAATACCGGTCATCCGCCGCCAGATCGCGAAAATACTCCGCAATCGCCTTCATCGTATCAAAGGAATCGTCAAATCCCTCTAACGTGCACGAAAATGTGCCGTAGGAGACCGTCAGTATCTTATTTGAACCAACCATAATATGTGCTCGCTTTGCTTGCCTGCAAAGACAGGGTTTACCATGACGCCATAGACGAAAGCGGTCCGATTCTTGGATTTTTACCGTATCATTTCGTGTTCAGAATGTGACATCAGGTACGTTAACGCAACGATAACAGGTAAAGTTGATGATTGTTCGCGAAATAGAACCTGTGATCCTGATTGGCGGGGCATCTTTCCCCGAGGGGCAGGTTAACCTTGGCCTGAGACACGCCGGGGTCGTGATCGCCGCGGACAGTGGCGCCGATAGCGCGCTGGAGCATGGGGTCATGCCAAAGGCGGTGATCGGCGATTTCGACAGTATTTCGCAATCGGCCCGCGCCGCAATCCCCGAGGCGGCGCAGTTTCCGGACCCGGATCAGGAGACCACGGATTTCGAAAAATGCCTGAGGGCGATTTCCGCCCCGCTCATTCTTGGGCTGGGGTTTTGTGGCGACCGGATGGATCATCAACTGGCGGCCTGCACCGCGCTGGCGCGCCATCCCTGGCAACGCTGTATTCTCTTGGGCGCGCGAGACCTGATGTTTCTCTGCCCGCCTTCGCTCAACCTGCCGCTGCCAGAGGGCACCCGCGTTTCGCTCTTTCCAATGGGCGCGGTCGAGGGAGTGTCGCAGGGGCTGCAATGGCCGATCGGTGGCCTCAACCTTGCGCCGGATGGGCGCATCGGCACGTCGAACGCAGCAGTTGGGCCGGTGCATCTGGCGGTGACAGCCCCCAAGATGCTGGTGATCCTGCCGCTTGAGATGCTCGACATCACGGTTGCGGCGCTAGGTGCAACGGTTGCCTATTGGCCCGGTCCCGCCACGGGGAGCGGGCGCGCATGACCCTGACAGCACGCCTCATGGCATGGGTCGATGCCGTTGTCCTTGATCTTGGGCGGCAGATGCGCTGGACCTTTCTGCCGCCTCTGATGATCTATTTCGCCGCCGGGTTTTCCGGGCTGACGATGATTGTCGGCACGTTTTTCGTGAAGGAATATCTCGATCTTTCGGCGGCCTATCTGGCGGGGCTTGCCTTTTGGGCGGGGCTGCCTTGGGCGCTCAAGATGCCGTTGGGGCATCTGGTGGACATCATCTGGCGGTGGAAATGGTTGTTGGTCTATGTCGGGGCCGGGCTGATCGGGCTGTCGGTGCTGATCATGTATCTGCTGCTCACCCGGACCGAGGCGATGGTGGCGATCATGCCGATGGGCGCGTGGTATGTCACCTCTTACATTCTGGCCCCTTGCGGGCTGGTCATTCAGGACGCGGTGGCCGATGCCATGTCGGTCGAGGCGGTGCCGCGATTTGACGCGGACGGGCAGGCGATTGATCTGGACACGGCGCGGGCGCTGCATACCACCATGCAGACGCTGGGGCGTTTTGCGCTGATTTCCGGCACGCTCGCGGTGGCGGCGCTCAATATCTACATGTTCGAGGGGATCGAGGCGCTGGGCCCGGAGGCCAAGCGCGCGACCTATGCGCTCATTTACCTTGCGGCGCTGTCGATTCCGTTGGTGTCGGTGTCGGGTGTGCTCTTGGCGGCGTGGCAGAAACACCGCCTGCACAAGCGGCTGCGCCACACCGGGCTGAGCGAGGCGGAGGCGGACACGCTCTTTGAGCGGCCGGGAGAAAAGACGCGGGCGAACCCGTGGTATTTCATCGGTGGTGCCGGGTTTGTGGCGCTGTCGCTGAGCATTGGTCTGAGCGACATTCCTTTCGGCCAAGAGATCATCTTTGCCGGGTCCATGGTGATCGTGCTCTTGCTCATGCGGCAGCTTGTGGCGGTGTTGCCGGTGGCGCAGGCGCGCACGCTGGTGGGCACGGCGGTGATCATCTTCATGTTTCGCGCCACGCCCCGCCCGGGTGATGGCTATACGTGGTTTTCCATCGACCTCTTGGCGTTCGATCAACAGTTTCTGTCGGTGCTCTCGCTCATCACCTCGGTTCTGACGCTGGCGGGGATGGTGATCCTGCGCCCGCTGATGGCGGATCGCAGCATTGTCTATATCGTGGTGCTGCTCACGCTGATCGGGGGAGTTCTGTCGCTGCCCAACATCGGGCTCTATTATGGGGTGCAGGAGATCACGGCGGCGCTGACCGGCGGCATTGTCGATGCCCGGTTCATCGCCATTCTGGATACGGCCATTGAATCGCCGCTGGGCCAGGTTGCCATGATCCCGATGCTGGCCTGGATCGCGCGCAATGCGCCGGACAATCTCAAGGCCACGTTCTTTGCCGTGATGGCGTCGTTTACCAATCTGGCGCTCTCGGCGAGTTCGCTGCTGACCAAATATCTCAACGAGATCTTCATCGTCACGCGCGAGGTGCGGGATGCTGCGACCGGCCAGATTACCACACCTGCGGATTACAGTGCCTTGGGCCTGCTCTTGATTACCGTCACGGTGATCACTGTCGGCCTGCCGCTCTTGACGGTGTTTGTCATTCAGCGTTCACCGCTGCGCAGCCGGGATTAGGGCAAGTCCGCCTCTGGGATGACCGGAAAGAACTGACCACCGGACCAGAGGCCGAACCAGCCCTCGTGCCGGTCGCCGATGTCGACAAGGCGATAAAAGCTCTTGCGGTCGATCAGTGCCTCGAGATTGGCGCGCACCAGCACATAGGGTGACGGCTCTCCGGTTTCGGGATCGCGGGTGACGCGGATGGGGTGATCGGGGCCGGCGGTCACGTGATCGCCTACGTTCGTTTCAAACCGCAGGGTTTGCGCCGCGCCGGTGCCTTCGGATTCGAAATCCACGGCCACGAAAGGCGCGTCATCGACGGTGATCCCCACCTTCTCAACCGGTGTGACCAAAAAATAAGCGTCGCCATCGCGGCGCAGGATGGTGGAGAAAAGCCGCACCAGTTCGGGCCGCCCGATGGGGGTGCCAAGATAGAACCACGTGCCATCGCGCGCGATCCGCATGTCCAGATCGCCGCAAAACGGCGGATTCCACAAATGCACGGGCGGCAGCCCCTTGCCCTTGGCCCGCACCGCACGCGCAGAGGCAGCGATTCCCTCGGCTGACGGGCTTGTGACGGAATCTTTGCTCATTGCTTTTGCCATTTCTGTCCCAAGCTATACACTCCTATGTAACGATATAGGTCTGACGGGAGTTTTGCCATGACCGATGACACTGATCTCTTGGCCGGTCTCGAGGCGCTCGAGGGGAAATTGGCCCAAGCGCGGGCTTCGATCACCCGGCGGTTCATCGGGCAGGAGCGGGTTGTCGACCTGTCCTTGTCGGCGCTTTTGTGTGGGGGTCACGGCCTTCTGATCGGTCTGCCCGGTCTGGGCAAGACGCGGCTGGTCGAGACCTTGGGCACGGTCATGGGGCTGCACACCAACCGGGTGCAATTCACGCCAGACCTGATGCCCGCCGACATTCTGGGCAGCGAAGTGCTGGAAACCGCCGAAGATGGCAAACGCGCGTTCAAGTTCATCGAGGGGCCGGTGTTCTGTCAGCTTTTGATGGCCGACGAGATCAACCGCGCCAGCCCGCGGACCCAATCCGCGCTGTTGCAGGCGATGCAGGAACGCACGGTGACGGTGGCCGGTGTCAGCCGCCCGCTGGGCACGCCGTTCCATGTGCTGGCGACACAGAACCCGATTGAGCAAGAGGGCACCTATCCGCTGCCCGAGGCGCAGTTGGACCGCTTCTTGGTGCAGATCGAGGTGCCCTATCCGGACCGCGACACCGAGCGGGCCATCCTCTTGGCGACCACGGGGGCCACGGAAGAGGTGGCGCATGGCGTCTTTACCCCGTCCGAGTTGATTGCCGCGCAACGGATGCTGCGGCGGATGCCGGTGGGCGAAAAGGTGATGGAGACGATTCTGGACCTCGTGCGCGCCTGTCGCCCCGAGGATGCAAGCGCCGCCGATACGGTGCGTTCGAGTGTGGCTTGGGGGCCGGGGCCGCGGGCGGCGCAGGCGCTAATGCTCACGGTGCGGGCGCGGGCGATGTTGCAAGGGCGGCTTGCGCCAGATGCCAGCGACGTGGCGGCCATGGCGCAGCCGGTTCTGGGGCACCGGATGGCGCTCAATTTCGCGGCGCGCGCGCGGGGCGAGAGCCTGGCCGCGTTGATTGCCCGCACGGTCGAGGATGTGACCCGCGTGCAGGCCGCCGCCTGAGATGGCCGATCTCGCCCTCAATCCCCTGCGCCCGCGCGCCGAGGCCGAAGCGAGCCGCCTGCCGCCTCTCTTGGCGCAGGCGGAACTGCTCGCGCGCACGGTGCTCTTGGGCGAGCATGGGCGGCGGCGGGCGGGGGCGGGAGATGATTTCTGGCAATATCGCCCGGTGCAACCCGGTGACAGCCGCCGGATGATCGACTGGCGCCGCTCTGGGCGCTCGGACGTGCAATTCGTGCGGCAGCGGGAATGGCAGATCGCGCAGAGCGTGATGCTCTGGGTCGATCCCGCCGCCTCCATGCGATTTGCCAGCGACAAGAGCCTGCCCGACAAGGCGGATCGCGCGCGGCTTTTGGCGCTTGCGGTGGCGATTTTGCTCGTGCGCGGCGGCGAGCGGGTGGGGCTCACGGGCGGTTCCCTGCCGCCCCGGCGCGGCGAGGTGCAGGTGGCGCGACTGGCCGAAGCGCTGATGCGCGAGAGTGCCGAGGATTACGCCAGCCCCGACATGTCGGGCCTGATCCCGCATGGCCGCGCGCTGTTGATTTCGGATTTCATGGGCGATCTGGTGCCTCTGCGCGACGCGCTGACGGCAGCGGCGGATCGGGGCGTGCGTGGGTTGCTCTATCAGGTGCTCGACCCCGCCGAAGAGGCCTTTCCCTACACAGGTCGCACCATTTTCGAGAGCGTGGGCGGCACCCTTGCGCATGAGACCCTGAAGGCCGGTGATCTGCGCGCGCGCTATCTGGAGCGTCTGGCCGAACGCAAGGACGCGCTCGGCGCGCTCTGTCATGCAACCGGCTGGCGCTATGGCTGTCATCATACCGGCGAGAGTGCGCAATCGGCGCTCTTGTGGCTGCATGGGGCAATGGCCGGGGGGCCGGGCGCATGATCTTGGGCCCTATCGGATTTGCCGTGCCATGGCTTCTTTGGGGGCTGGTCGCCTTGCCGATCCTCTGGATCATCTTGCGCGCCGTGCCGCCCGCGCCGATCCGGCGGCGCTTTCCCGCCGTGGCGCTGCTCTTGGGCCTGCGGGACGAAGATCACGTCAGCGACCGCACCCCTTGGTGGCTCTTGCTGCTCCGGATGCTGGCGGTGGCGGCGGTGATCGTGGGTCTTGCTGGGCCGGTGCTCAATCCCCGCGACGAGGGGGCAGCGCGGGCCACGGGGCCGCTCTTGATCCTCATGGATGGCAGTTGGGCCAGTGCCCGCGACTGGGCCGCGCAAACGGCGGTGATCGACGCGATGCTGGCCGAGGCGGGGCGCGATGGGCGGCCTGCGGCGCTGATGCAACTCAGCGATCCGCAAGCGCCGGTGTTTCAGGCGGCGGACAGCCTGCGCGCACGGGTGCCGGGGCTGATCCCCGCCCCTTGGCCTGTGACGCCAGAGGGGATGGCGCGCGCCGTGGACCTGTTGGGCGAGAGCCAATTCGAGACGCGCTGGTTTTCGGACGGACTGGCCGGAGAGGGGCGCGCACCGCTTCTTGAAGCGCTCGAGGCGCGCGGGCCTGTCACCGTGCATGAAAGCCCGCGTCCGGTGCTGGCGCTGACCCCGCCGACGCTGGAAGACGGGCAAATCCAATTGCGCGCGTTGCGCGCTGTGCCGGGGCCGGTGCGCGAGATTGCGGTCAACGCCCACGGGCTTGATCCTGCCGGGGTGTCGCGGGTGCTGGCCACCCTGCCGATGACCTTTGACGAGGGTGTTGTTGAGGCGCGCGGTGCACTGTCGCTGCCACCTGAGTTGCGCGCCCGTGTCACGCGGTTCGAGATTGCGGGCGAGGCGCAGGCGGGGGCCGTCAGCCTCACCGATGATGGGCTGAAACGGCGTGAAGTGGCGCTGATCGCGGGGCGCGACGATCGTGAAGGTCTCGAACTGCTATCCCCGCTGCATTATCTCGAACAGGCGTTGAGCCCCACCGCGGACCTCTTGGAAGGGGGGCTGATGGATGTGCTGCCGGCCAATCCCGATGTGATCGTGCTGGCCGATGTGGCGACGCTCTCGGGCGCGGAACAGGCGGCGTTGCTGGACTGGGCCGACAAGGGCGGGATGCTCTTGCGCTTTGCCGGGCCGCGCGTGGCGGCGAGCGATGTCTCGCGCAGCGAGGAAGACCCGCTGATGCCGGTGCGCCTGCGCGCGGGCGGGCGCACGGTGGGCGGTGCGATGAGCTGGGGCGAGCCCAAGACGCTGGCCCCATTCATTGAGGGCAGCCCGTTTCAGGGGCTGGCCATTCCGGGCGATGTGACCGTCAGCGCGCAGGTGATGGCGCAGCCTGATCCGACGCTGGCCGACCGGGTGATTGCACAGTTGAGCGATGGCACGCCGCTGGTCACGCGCAAGCGGATCGGGGCGGGGCAGGTGGTGCTCTTTCATGTCACCGCCAATGCCGAATGGTCGAGCCTGCCGCTCTCGGGGCTGTTCGTGCAGATGCTGGAACGTCTGGCTGTGTCGTCCGCCATGGCACCGCCCGATGCGGGCGAACTGGCGGGAACCACGTGGCAACCGCTGGCAGTGCTGGATGGGTTCGGCAGGCTTGATGAGGCGGACACGCGCCCCGGTGTGGCGGGCGAGCGGCTCTTGTCAGCGCCGCTTGGCCCCGATCTCTGGCCCGGTCTTTATGAGGGGCCGGAGCGCAGCTTGGCGCGCAACGTGATCGCGGCCGACACGACGCTCAGCCCGGTGGTGTGGCCTGCACGGGTGGCGGTCGAGGGGCTGGAGCGTGCGCCCGAGACGCCGCTGGGCGGCTGGTTGCTGGCCGCCGCCCTGATGCTGCTGACCGCCGATATTCTCGCCTCTCTGGCGCTCTCGGGGCGGCTCTGGCCTGCGCGGGCGGTGGCGATGCTGGCCCTTGCGCTCAGCCTTGGACTGGCCCCCGAGGCGCGGGCGCAGGACGATGCGCGCGCGCTCTTGGCGACCGAAGAATTGGCGCTGGCCCATGTCGTGACCGGGGATGCGCGGCTCGATGATACGGCGCGCGCCGGGCTGCGCGGCTTGGGTCAAGTGCTCAATTTCCGCACTTCGGTCGAGCCGGCAGAGCCGATTGCCGTCGATCTCGAGCGCGACGATCTGACGTTTTTCCCGATCCTCTACTGGCCGATCAGTGCCGATCAGCCGACGCCCTCGGCAGAGGCCTATGTCAAGCTCAACGACTATTTGCGCAACGGCGGTCTCATTCTCTTTGACACGCGCGATGCCGATGTTGCCGGGTTCGGTGCGGCGACGCCAAATGGCGCGCGGTTGCAACGGATCGCGGCGCCGCTGGATATTCCGCCGCTCGAACCCCTGCCCGAGGATCATGTGCTTACGCGGACCTTTTATCTCTTGACCGATTTTCCGGGGCGTCATTCGGGCCGGGCGGTCTGGGTCGAGGCGGCCCCGCCCGATGCCGAACAGATCGAGGGCATGCCGTTTCGCAATCTCAACGACGGGGTGACGCCGGTGGTGATCGGTGGCAATGACTGGGCGGCGGCCTGGGCAGTAAACGAGCGGGGCGATCCGATGTTTCCTGTGGGGCGCGGCTATGCCGGAGAGCGGCAAAGGGAACTGGCCTATCGCTTTGGGGTCAATCTGGTGATGCATGTGCTGACCGGCAATTACAAATCCGATCAGGTGCATGTGCCCGCACTTCTCGACAGGTTGGGCCAATGACCGGAAGCGTGGTGTTTGATCCTCTTTTGCCGGTCTGGCTGATTGCAGCACTTGGGGCGCTGGTGCTGGCGGGTTTGGCGCTGGCGCTCTGGCGGGGGCTGGCGGGCTGGCCGCTCCGGGCACTTGCCGGGCTGGTGATCCTTGGGGCGCTGATGGGTCCGGCCTATCAGCAAGAGGAACGCACCGCCCTCAGCGATATCGTTCTGATCGTCGAGGATGAAAGCGCCAGTCAGGGATTGGCGGATCGCGCCACGCGCACGGCGGAGGCGGCTGATATTCTGACCGCGCGTCTGGAGGCGCGCCCCAATACCGAGGTGCGCCGCGTGCGGGTGCCGGATGCGCCCGAGAATGGCGGCACCCAGGCGATGACCGCGCTGGCACAGGCGATGGCCGAGGAACCGCTGGGCCGCATTGCCGGGGTCATCCTGCTCTCGGATGGGCGTATTCACGATGTCGAGCGGGCACCGGACATTCCCGCGCCGCTGCATCTCTTGCACACGGGGCGCGAGGGCGATTGGGACCGGCGTTTGCGGATCGACAATGCGCCTGCCTTTGCCATTCTGGGCGAAGAGGTGCAAATGACCCTGACCGTCACGGATGAGGGCGCCGCCCCTGCAGGCGTGACCACCGTGCCGCTTGATATTTCCGTGGATGGTGCCGAGTCGCGTCGCTTTGAGGTGCCTTTGGGTGAGGAAATCACCCTGCCTCTGGTCTTGCCGCATGGCGGGCGCAACGTGCTGCAATTCACCACCCCTGCTGCGCCGGGCGAGTTGACGGATCGCAACAACACGGCGCTGGTGCAGATCAACGGTGTGCGGGACCGGCTGAGCGTGCTTTTGGTCTCTGGTCAGCCGCATCCCGGCACGCGGACATGGCGCAATCTGCTGAAATCCGACAGTGCGGTTGATCTTGTGCATTTCACCATTCTGCGCCCGCCGGAAAAACAGGACGGTGTGCCGGTGCGGGAATTGTCGCTGATCGCCTTTCCCACGCGCGAGCTGTTTCTGGAAAAGGTGGATGATTTCGATCTGATCATCTTTGACCGGTATCGGCGGCGGGGTATCCTGCCCAATGTCTATCTCGAGAATATCCGCCAATATGTCGAGAATGGCGGGGCAGTTCTGTTTGCGGCGGGGCCGGATTTCGCCGGGCCAGAGAGCATTTATCGCGGTCCGTTCGAAGCGATTATCCCGGCGCGTCCCACCGCGCGTGTGGTCGAGGAAGGCTATCTGCCCAAGGTCACGGATCTGGGCGAGCGGCATCCGGTGACGGCAGGGCTTGACCGGGAGTTTGAGGGGGATTGGGGCCGCTGGCTCAGGCAGGTCGAGGTCACGCAAACGGCGGGCGATGTTGTGATGTCCGGGGCCGATGACCGGCCTTTGCTGCTGCTTGACCGGGTGGGCGAGGGGCGCGTGGCGCTCTTGGCCTCGGATCATGCTTGGCTCTGGGGGCGCGGATTCGAGGGCGGCGGGCCGCAGCTCGAACTCTTGCGGCGTCTGGCGCATTGGATGATGAAGGAACCCGAGTTGGAGGAAGAGGCGCTCTGGGCCGAAGCCACAGGACAGCAGATGCGTGTGATCCGCCGCTCTCTGACCGAGGATGTTGGCACAGTGACGATCACCACGCCATCGGGCGAGGTGATAGAGCGGCCGCTTGAAGAGGTGTCACCGGGCCGGTTCGAGACGCTGTTTGATGGGCCGGAAATTGGTCTCTATCGCCTGGAGAATGGGGATCAGAGCGCGGTTATCGGTCTGGGACCGGCGGCACCGGTTGAATTCGAGCGCACGATTGCCAGTGCCGAGGTGCTGCAACCGTCGATTGACGCGACCAACGGGGGTGTCTGGGCGTTGGAGAACGGCGTGCCTGCAATCCGTGCAGTGCGCGAAGGACGCCCCGCCGCCGGGCGCGGCTGGATCGGGATCACACCGCGCGGGGCCTACGAGACCCAAAGCCTGCGCCAGATGGCGATCCTGCCGCCCTGGCTTGTGCTGCTCTTGGTGTCGGGGTTGATCCTTGGGGGGTGGCTGCGCGAGGGGCGGAGATAGGATATCCGTTCAGGGCCTCACGTCGACCCGAAAGGGGACAGTGCTCCAGCCGTCCACCGAACAATGCGCGCGCACGAACACCTCTTGCGTGCCGTCTGGCAGGATCAGGGCGTTGAGCGACCGCGTAAAGGGCTGTTCCTCGACATGCGGGTGATGCAGCAGGCGATAGCCCAGCCGATTGCCCTTGGCATCCAGAACCTCCCATCCGTCGACATAGTGATCCCAGCCGGTATCGGGATGCAGGATGGTGACGGCGACAGTCCACGCGCCTGCGGCCTTGTCGAATTGCACGCCGAGGATTTCGGGCTGATCCGCTGCGGCGGGGCTGGCGACAAGGGCGAGGACAAGGCACAAAAATCTCATGTGCCGAGTTTAAACCAGTCTTGTGCAAAAAGCACTCACGTCTGTGTGTTCTGCTTGGGGCGATCCGGTTGCAGCAGCACCGCGCGCGATTGCGAGGCGAATTCGCGGCGCAAAAGCATCAAGGCGGTGATGCCCGTGGCCCCGATCAGCGCCTCTGGTCCCAAAAGCCATGCCGCCGCCGTGAGCGCGAAATAGATTGCCCGCAGACCCCGGTTAAAGCCGCGCGCGGCGGTGATGTTGATTTCTGCCGCCTTGCGGGCGCGCGGCAGGGCGGCGGCATCGCTCGGGTCATTGGGCACGGCGGCCATGATCACGGCGCAATAGCCAAAGAGGCGATTGGACCAGACAAACTTGAGAAACGCATTGGTGAGAAAGACGAGGATCAAGAGGATTTTCACCTCCCAGACGATGACCGGCACGGTATCGGGGGTCAGATCGTCGGCGATGCCCATCACCCGCTCCAGATCGCCCAGCATGGCGAGCGCGCCACCGATGGCGATAAGCGTGGCCGAGGCGAAAAAGGCGGTGCCCTGCCGCAGGCTGCCCAAGAGCTGCGCGTCAAAGATACGCGCGTCGCGGGCGACCATCTGCACCATCCATTCGCGGCGATACTGCGCCATCAGAAGGGTGACAGAGGGCCGCGCGCGGGGGGGATTCTCGATCAAGAGGCCAAGCCCCAGCCAAGCCAGCACCAATCCGCCCAAGGCGAGGGCATCAAGCATGCTGAAATGTGCCAGTTGATCCATCCAAATCATGCGCGCAAGCTATCCTTGTGAGGTTTGACTTGCCAGATGCAAAAATTGGTTATATTTTATTACCAATCAGGAGGAGTTATTATGGAAATGCCCGTCCCCCGGCCAGAGATTCTGGCGCGCAAGGCTGAATTGGTGGAGCGTCTGCGCGAAGTTCTGCCCGCTGATGCGGTGATTTCCGATCCGGCCGAAACGCGCGCCTATGAATGTGACGCGCTGACTGCCTATAAATGCGCGCCCCTGGTGGCGATCCTGCCGGGATCAACCAAAGAGGTCGCCGAAGCGCTGCGCATTTGTCACGAGATGGGCGTGCCGGTGGTGCCGCGCGGTTCGGGCACGTCGCTGGCAGGCGGGGCCTTGCCCACAGCGGATTGCGTGATCCTTGGGGTGGCGCGGCTGAATGCAGTGTTGGAGACCGATTACGACAACCGGTTCATTCGGGTGCAGACCGGGCGCACCAATCTGAGCGTGACCGGCGCGGTTGAAGAACATGGGTTTTTCTACGCGCCCGATCCCTCCAGTCAGCTTGCCTGTGCCATTGCCGGCAATATCGCGATGAATTCGGGCGGGGCGCATTGTCTCAAATACGGCGTCACCACCAACAACCTGATGGGTGTGACCATGGTGCTGATGGATGGCACCGTGCTGGAACTGGGCGGCGCGCATCTCGAGGCCGAAGGGCTTGACCTATTGGGCGTCGTCTGTGGGTCCGAGGGGCAATTGGGCGTCGTGACCGAGGCCACGCTGCGTATCCTGCGCAAGCCTGAGGGCGCGCGTCCCGTGCTGATCGGGTTCGATTCGAACGAGGTGGCGGGGGCTTGCGTGAGCGACATCATCAAGGCGGGCGTGCTGCCGGTGGCGATCGAGTTCATGGACCGCCCATGCATCGAGGCGACCGAGGATTTCGCCAAGGCAGGCTATCCGATGTGCGAGGCGCTGCTGATTGTCGAGGTCGAGGGTTCGGATGCCGAGATCGACGAGCAATTGGGCCTGATCGAAGAGATTGCGCGGCGGCATGATCCGGTGGAATTCCGTCAGAGCCGCTCGCCCGAGGAAAGCGCCGCGATCTGGCTGGGGCGCAAATCGGCCTTTGGCGCGATGGGGCAGATCAACGATTACATGTGTCTGGATGGCACCATCCCGGTCAGTCAACTGCCGCATGTTCTCAAGCGGATTGGCGAGCTGTCCAAGCAGTTTGGCCTGGATGTCGCCAATGTGTTTCACGCGGGCGACGGCAATATGCATCCGCTGATCCTGTTTGATGCCAACAAGCCCGGCGATCTCGAACTGTGCGAAGATCTGGGTTCCGAAATCCTCAAGCTTTGTGTCGAGGTCGGCGGATGCCTGACCGGCGAGCATGGGGTGGGGATCGAAAAGCGTGATCTGATGACGCATCAATATGCGCCCGAAGATCTAGAGGCGCAGATGGCGATCAAGGATGTGTTTGATCCCAAATGGCTGCTCAACCCGGCCAAGGTCTTTCCGCTGGCGTCCTCAGACGCGCGGCGCGCGGCCTGAGCGATCCGACCGGGGGCCTTGCCCCCGGACACATGAGTATTTTGACCAAGAAGAAGCAGCATGACACCCAACACCGAGGCAGAGCTTGCCGAGATCATCCGGGGTGCCGAAGGCCCCTTGCGCATCGAGGGGGGTGGCACGCGCCCCATTGGCGCGCCCTCGAATGGCGCGCGGCTGAGCACCGCCGCGATGCGTGGGATCACGCTCTATGAGCCCGGCGCGCTGACGCTGGTGGCGCAAGCGGGCACCCCGCTTGCGGACATCGAGACAGCGCTCGCGGCAGAGGGGCAGCGGCTGGCCTTTGAGCCGATGGATCACCGGGGATTGCTGGGCACCCAAGGCACGCCCACGATTGGCGGTGTCGTCGCCGCCAATATCAGCGGACCGCGCCGGATTCAGGCCGGGGCCTGCCGCGATTTCCTGCTGGGCGTGCGGTTTGTCGATGGGCGTGGGCAGATCGTCAAGAATGGCGGACGGGTGATGAAGAACGTCACCGGCTATGATCTGGTCAAGCTGATGGCGGGCAGTTACGGCACGCTGGGGGTTCTGACCGAAGTGGCGCTCAAGGTTCTGCCGCGCCCGCGCAGCATGGGGATGCTGCGGATCGAGGGGCTGAGCGATGCGGCCGCCGTGACCGCGCTCTGCCGGGCGCTCGCCTCGCCCTATGAGGTGTCGGGGGCGGCCCATCTGCAAGCGGGGCCGACGGGGGTGCCGGTGACGATGATCCGGCTGGAAGGGTTTGAGAATTCGGTCGCCTACCGCGCCGAGGCGCTGACACGGCTCTTGGCCGAATATGGCCCTTGGATTTTTGAGGCGGATACGGACAAGACCGATGCCGCTTGGGCGCATATCCGCGATGTTGGCCCGTTTCAGGAGCGGGCGGGCGATGTCTGGCGGGTGTCGGTCAAGCCCACCGATGCGCCGGGGGTCGTGGCCGATCTGCCGGGCGCGCAGGCGTTTTATGACTGGGGTGGAGGGCTGATCTGGCTTTTGGCGGCTGAGGGAACGGGGCTGAGTGCCGCCAAGATACGCGGTGCGGTGGCGGCGCGCGGCGGCCATGCCACGTTGATCCGTGGTGACCGCAGCCAAGGCGCGTTTCATCCGCTCTCTGCCCCGGTGGCGGCGTTGCAGGCGGGACTGCGCCAGAAATTCGATCCAAGACAAATTCTGAACC
>NZ_JAGPVV010000190.1 GCF_018066915.1 Roseovarius sp. | reverse complement strand
ATGACGGGCGCGATCCGGCGCGGTTCGCGCGGCTAGAGGGGCTGGCGGCGCGGCTCGGCCTGCCGACGGTGGCGGCGGCTGCGCCGATCCTGCACCGCGGGCACCGCCGCCGTCTGGCAGATGTGCTGAGCGCGATCCGGTTGGGGGTGACGGTGGACCGGCTGGGCCGCCATGCGCTGCGCAATGCCGAGCAGCGCCTGCGCTCGGAAGAGGAAATGCGCCGCCTTTTCGCGGGGCATGAAGGCGCGGTCAGTCGCGCCGCGAGCCTTGCCGCGCGGCTGAGATTTTCGCTGGATGAATTGCGCTATGAATACCCCAGCGAGGTTGCCGAGAATGAGACCCCAACCCAGAGGCTGCGGCGGCTGGCCGAGGCGGGGCTGGACTGGCGCTATCCGGGGGGGGCATCGGCGCGGGTGCGCGCCATGATGGAGCATGAATTGGCGCTGATCGCCAAGCTGCGCTACGAGCCTTATTTCCTGACCGTGCATGACGTTGTGGCCTTTGCCCGGTCGCGGGGTATCCTGTGTCAGGGGCGCGGATCGGCGGCCAATTCGGTGGTGTGCTATTGCCTTGGCGTGACCTCGGTCAGCCCCGAGATCGGCACGATGGTGTTCGAGCGCTTTGTCTCCGAGGCGCGCGATGAGCCGCCCGATATCGACGTGGATTTCGAGCATGAGCGCCGCGAGGAGGTGATCCAGTGGATCTATGAGCGCTATGGGCGGCATCGCGCCGGCCTCTGCGCCACGGTGATCCATTACCGCACCAAGCGTGCGATCCGTGAGGTGGGCCGCGCCATGGGGCTATCAGAGGATTTGCTGGGGGCCATGACCTCGCAGATCTGGGGGCATGGTGGTGAGGGCGCGCTGGAGCCTGCGCGCCTGGCCGAGATCGGGCTTGATCCGCGTGATCCGCGTCTGGCGCGGACGCTGGCGCTGATCCGCGAGATCATCGGTTTTCCCCGGCATCTGAGCCAGCATGTCGGCGGGTTTGTCATCACCGAGGGGCGGCTGGATGAATTGGTGCCCATCGAGAATGCCAGCATGGAGGGGCGCACGGTCATCTGCTGGGACAAGGATGACATCGACACGCTGGGGATTCTCAAGGTCGATGTGCTGGCGCTGGGGATGCTGACCTGTATCCGAAAGGCCTTTGATCTCTTGGTGCAGCATCGCGGGCAGGCCTATAGCCTTGCCACGCTGCCGCCCGAGGACGCCCAAGTCTACGAGATGCTGAGCCGGGCCGACAGTCTGGGGGTCTTTCAGGTCGAGAGCCGGGCGCAGATGAATTTCCTGCCGCGCATGCGCCCACGCTGTTTTTACGATCTGGTGATTCAGGTGGCGATCATTCGCCCCGGTCCCATTCAGGGCGATATGGTGCATCCCTTCATCCGGCGTCGGAATGGCGAAGAGGCGGTGAGCTTTCCCTCGGATGAGTTGGGCCGGGTGCTGGGCAAGACGCTGGGCGTGCCGCTCTTTCAGGAACAGGCGATGCAGATCGCCATCATCGGCGCGGGGTTCACGCCCGAAGAGGCGGACCGTTTGCGCCGGTCACTGGCCACCTTCAAGAAACATGGCAATATCGCTGAGTTTCGCACGCGATTTCTGAAGGGCATGCGCGCCAATGGCTATGACGATGACTTTGCCGAGCGCTGTTTCAGCCAGATCGAGGGTTTTGGCAGCTATGGCTTTCCCGAAAGCCATGCCGCCAGTTTCGCGCATCTGGTCTATGCGAGTGCTTGGCTCAAGTGCCATCACCCGGCGATCTTTGCCTGTGCGTTGCTGAATTCGCAGCCGATGGGGTTCTATGCCCCGGCGCAGATCGTGCGGGATGCGCGCGAACATGGCGTGACGCTGCGCCCGGTCTGCATCAATGCCTCGTATTGGGACAATACCATCGAGCCGGACAGCCGGGGGCGGCTGGCGCTGCGCCTTGGGTTTCGCCAGATCAAGGGCGTGGCGCAGGACGAGGCCGACTGGATCGCGGCGGCGCGGGGCAATGGCTATGTGGGCCCCGAAGATGTCTGGCGGCGGGCGGGGGTGGCCCCGGCGGCGCTGGCCCGTCTGGCCGAGGCGGATGTTTTTGCGGCCCTCGGTCTTACGCGGCGCGAGGCGCTCTGGCAGGCGCGGGCAATCGGAGCCGAGCGGCCCTTGCCGCTCTTTGCGCGTGATATTGACGGCGAGGGCATTGTCGAGCCTGCGGCGCATCTGCCCGCGATGACGCTGGGCGAGGAGGTGGTCGAGGATTATACCGCGCTGCGCCTCAGTCTGCGGGCGCATCCCGTGGCGCTCTTGCGCCATATCCTGACGCCGCCGGTTGCGTGAGCTATTTCTTTATGGCTCAAATACTCCGGGGAGCGCGAGGGGCTGGCCCCTCGCACCCTTGATCCGCTTTACACTGCCGCGAGCAGCGATTCGCCGGCTGTCGCTTCGCAGGTGCCGGGGCTTTCCTCGACATGCAGCACGGTGACGGTGCCATCCTCGACCGCCATCGCATAGCGCTTGGAGCGCGCAAGGAGGCCCGCGGGCGGCGCGTCGAAATCAAGGCCGATGGCCTTGGTAAAGGCGCTCTCGGCGTCGGCCAGCATGGTGATTCCGGCCTCTGTGGCCCCGGTGGCCTCGCCCCAGGCCTTCATCACGAAGGGGTCGTTGACCGAGACGCAGATGATTTCGTCGACGCCCGCCGCGTCGAATTGCGCCTTGGTGCGGATAAAGCTGGGGACATGCGCCGAGGAACAGGTGGGCGTATAAGCGCCGGGCACGGCGAAAATCACCACTTTGCGGCCCGCAGTCAGGCTCTTGAGATCGACCGCTTCGGGGCCTTTCGCACCCAGTTTCAGCAGGGTGGCATCGGGGAGTTTGTCGCCGGAAGAAAGGGTCATGGTCGTTCCTTGTCTGTCGAGGGTTTCGGGATGGAAGTAGATATAGGCCGGTGATAGGCAAGTGACCATGCCAAAGAAGGAGAGAGCGGGATGTCGGGTGTCGTGGTGATCGGAGCAGGGCAGGCGGGGGCCTCGCTGGTGGCGAAACTGCGGAGCGAGGGCTATCAAGGCCCCATCACGCTGATCGGCGAAGAGCCGGTGCCGCCCTATCAGCGCCCGCCCCTGTCCAAGAAATACCTGCTGGGCGAGATGGCGCTGGAGCGGCTCTATCTGCGGCCTGAGAGCTATTATGCCGAGGCGGGCATTGATCTGCGGTTGGGTGTGCGCGTGACCGGCATTGACCGCGCGGCGCGGGCGGTGGTGATGGGCGCGGAGCGGCTCAGCTATGAGCATCTGGTGCTGGCCACGGGATCGCGCCCCCGCCACCTGCCTGCGGCGATTGGGGGGGATTTGGGCGGTGTGCATGTGGTGCGCACGCTGGCGGATGTGGATGCGATGGCACCGGGCTTCGTGCCGGGCGCGCGCGTGCTGATCGTGGGCGGCGGTTATATCGGGCTCGAGGCGGCGGCGGTGGCGGCAAGCCGGGGGATGCAGGTGGTGCTGGTCGAGATGGCGCCGCGCATCCTGCAGCGGGTGGCGGCACCCGAGACCTCGGATTATTTCCGCGCGCTGCATGGGCGGCACGGCGTTGATATTCGCGAGGGCGTGGGCTTGGAGCGTTTGTTGGGGGATGGTCAGGTCAGCGGCGCGCGGCTGTCGGACGGGACAGAGTTGGCCGTGGATATGGTGATTGTCGGCGTGGGGATCGTGCCGGATACCGCACTCGCCGAGGCGGCGGGGTTGGCGATTGACAATGGCATCGCGGTCGATGCGCAGGGGCGCAGCTCTGATCCCGCGATTTGGGCTGCGGGGGATTGCGCGTCTTTTCCCCATGAGGGCGGGCGTTTGCGGCTGGAAAGCGTGCCCAATGCCATCGACATGGCCGACTGTGTGGCGGGCAATATCCTGGGGCGCGGCGTGGATTATGTGCCAAAGCCGTGGTTCTGGTCGGATCAATATGATGTGAAGTTGCAGATTGCGGGGCTGAGCACTGGCTATGACCGGATCGTGACGCGCGACGGGGCGGCTTCGGTGTCGTTCTGGTATTACCGGGGCGATGCGTTGCTGGCGGTGGACGCGATGAACGATCCACGCGCCTATATGGTCGGCAAGCGGTTGATTGATGCCGGGAAATCCGCTGATCCGGCGGTGGTGGCGGATGCGGCGGCTGATCTCAAGGTGTTGCTCGGGTGAGGATCATCGCTGGGGCGCATCGCGGGCGGGCGCTGGCCAGTGTCGGCAAGGGCGATGTGGCGGCGCATTTGCGGCCCACGTCAGACCGGGTGCGCGAGGCGCTCTTTAACGTGCTGGCCGGGGGCTATGGCGATCCCGTGACAGGCGCGCGGGTGCTCGATCTTTTCGCCGGCACTGGCGCGCTCGGGCTTGAGGCGCTGTCGCGTGGGGCAGAGGCCGTGAGTTTCATCGAGAGCGGGCGCAAGGCGCTGTCGCTTTTGCGGCAGAACATTGCGCTCTGCCGGGCAGAGGCGGCGTGCCGCGTGTTTGCGTTGGATGCGCGGCGACCGGGGGCCAATCCGGGTGCTGCGCATGATCTGGTCTTTCTCGATCCGCCCTATGGCAAGGGGCTGGGCGAGGAGGCGCTGGCGACGGCGCTGGCGGGGGGCTGGATTTCTGACGAGGCGCTGATCGTCTGGGAGGAAAGTGCAGCAATCACCCCGCCCGAGGGTCTGCGCCTGCTCGAAGAGCGGCGCTATAGCGACACGATGATCCGGTTTTTGGAGAGGGGGTAGGGGTTAGTTTACGACGACTTTTGCCCCAAGTGCCCCCGCGCGGCGCCCTTCGGGCTTGATTCCGCGCGGTGTTTTACCCTTTCATCAACTCCGGCAAATCCCCTGTCAGCCCCGCCGCCTCGCGGATGAACCCCCGGCGCAGGCGGGGCATGTGGCCGAGTGCGCCCATGCCGAGGTCGCGGGCGGCGCGCAGGAGCGGGTTGTCATTGGAGAAAAGCCGGTTGGTGAGGTCGGTGGCCAAGGCGAGCGTCGCGGTGTCGAACCTCCGCCATTGCTGATACCGGGCGAGCACATCGGGTGCTGCGATATCCTCGCCCCGGCGCGCGGCCTCGGTCATCACCTGCGCCAAGGCGGCGACATCGCGCAAGCCCGCGTTCAGCCCCTGTCCGGCAATCGGGTGCATGCCGTGGGCGGCGTCGCCGATCAGGGCGAGGCGGTCGGCGACAAAGCTGTTGGCCACCGTCAGGCTGAGCGGGTAGGTATAGCGCGCGCCGCGCAGTTTGATCGCGCCCAGAAAATCGCCGAACCTTGGCCGCAGCACCTCCATGAAGTCGGCATCGGGAAGCGCGGCGAAGCGCGCGGCGGTGGCGTCTGTTTCAGACCAGACAATCGAGCTGACATTGCCGGGCAAGGGCAGGATGGCAAGCGGGCCGGGGGGCATGAAGAACTGATGCGCGATGCCGTGATGCGGCAACTCATGCTCGATAGCGGCGACGAGTGCGGTCTGGCCATAGCCCCAGCCGGTGCGCCGGATGCCCGCGCGCGCGGCAGTGCCCGAGGCGCGCCCATCGGCCCCGATGAGAAGTCGCCCGGTGAGGGTTTTGCCCGAGGCGAGCGTGACGGTGACGCCGGTGGCGTCGCTCTCTTGCGCCATCACCGTGTCGTTGGAAACTTGGGTGATCAGGGGCTGCTCTGCCATCGCCTCGATCAGGGCGCGGCGGAGGTAGCGATCCTCTAGCATATGGCCCATCGGGCCTTCTTCGATTTCGGCATGGTCGAAATGCAGGAAAAAGGGCGATGGCCCTTCGCCCGCGCGCCCATCCGAGACCTTGATTTCCAGCATCGGCTGGGCGTTTTCGGCCACGCGGTGCCAGATCCCAAGATTTTGCAAGAGCCGCACCGAGGCGAGCGCCAAGGCATAGGCGCGCCCGTCAAAGGCCGCGTTCTTGCGGGTGGGTTCGGGCAGGGCGTCGATCACCGTGCTGGAAAGCCCCGCCTGTGCGGCGGCAAGGGCGAGCGCGGGACCGTTGAGGCCACCACCGACGATGAGAAGGTCGCTGTCATGTGTCATGTGCCCAATATGTGCGTGCGCGCGGGATTGTCCATGCGCCGCTCTGCCGCTAGCAATGGTTTTTGAAGCGAAAGGGGGACGGGATGCAGGACTGGCTCAAGATGACGGCGGGCGATCTGGGGCGCGGCATTGGGCGCGGCGAGATCGACCCCGAGGCGCTATGTGAGACCTATCTGGCGGCGATCACCGCCCATCCGCTGCGCGACCGCATTTACAGTGCCGTGACTGAAAGCCGCGCGCGGGCCGAGGCGGCAGCAGCGGCGGCGCGGGCCAAGGCAGGGCAGCGTCTGGGGCTGCTCGACGGGGTGCCGGTCAGTTGGAAAGACCTCTTTGACAGTGCGGGTGTGGCAACCGAGGCGGGTTCGGCGCTGCTCCGGGGCCGGGTGCCGGATCGCGATGCCGAAGTGCTGCGCAATGGCACGGCGGCGGGGCTGGTGTGCCTTGGCAAGACGCATATGAGCGAATTGGCGTTTTCCGGTCTGGGCCTCAACCCGGTGACGGCGACGCCGCCGTGTGTGAACAACGCAGGTGCTGTGCCCGGCGGATCATCCTCGGGGGCGGCGGCGAGCGTGGCCTTTGATCTGGCCGCCTGCGGGATCGGGTCGGACACGGGCGGGTCGGTGCGAATCCCGTCGGCGTGGAATGATCTGGTCGGGCTCAAGACCACTTCGGGGCGGGTTTCGTTGCACGGGGTGGTGCCGCTCTGCCTGCGGTTCGACACGGTGGGGCCGCTGGCGCGGTCGGTCGAGGATTGCGCGCTGATGCTGGCGGCGATTGAAGGGGGCAAGGCGGCGGATTTGCGCGGGGCGACCTTGGCGGGGCTGCGGTTTGCGGTGCTGCGGACGTCGGTGATGGAGGCTATCCGGCCCGAGCCTGCGCGCGCGCATGCGCTAGCGCTCGACGCGCTGCGGGATGCAGGTGCTGTGATCGACGAGATCGAGGCGTCTGAGGTGGCCGAGGCGCTGCCGCTCTCGCCGGTGCTCTTTACGGGCGAGGCCTATGGGCTCTGGCGCGAGGTGATCGAGGCGGCCCCGGACAAGATGTTTGCGCCGATTCTGGAGCGGTTTCGAAGTGGCAAGGCCATCAGTGCTGCGGATTATGTGGCGGGCTGGCGCAAGCTTGAGGCGTTGCGCGCCGCGTGGAATGCGCGGGTTGCGGGCTATGACGCGGTGCTCATGCCCTCAGCGCCCAATCTGCCGCCCGATCAGGCGCGGCTCTTGGCGGACCCGGAGTATTACGTGACCGAGAACCTGCTGACCTTGCGCAATACGCGGGTGGGCAATCTCTTGGGGCTTTGTGCCGTGACGCTGCCTACGGGGGTGCCGAGCTGCGGGCTGATGCTCTGCGGTCAGCCCTATGGCGAAGAGCGATTGTTGCGGGTGGCAAAGGCGGTCGAGGATGTTCTCTGCCCCCGGCGCGGGGAATAGGGCCATGCATCCCAATCCCGCCTTTCGTCAGGCACCGGCCGCGCGCAATGTGGAATTCGCCCGTGCTCGGGGGTTCGGGATTTTGGCGGTGTGCAGCCCCGAGGGGCCGCTGATGAGCCATATTCCGTTTCTCTTGAACGCGGATGGCACGCAGGCCGAGTTTCACCTTGTGCGGTCCAACCCCATTGCGCGGCTCTTGACTGGGCCGGTGCGGGCGCGGTTGGCGATAGAGGGGCCGCACTCCTATGTCTCGCCCGACTGGTATGGGGTCGAGGATCAGGTGCCCACGTGGAACTATGTCGCCGTGCATCTGGTGGGAGAGGTCACGTTGCAGCCGCAAGAGGGGATGCGCGATCTCTTGGACCGCCAATCGGCGGAGTTCGAGGCGCGGCTTGCACCCAAGCCGGAATGGCGGGCCGAGAAGATGACGCCCGAAGTGCTCGAGCGGATGATGCGGCAGATCGTGCCTTGCGCGATGCGGGTGGATGAGATCGCGGGCACGTGGAAGCTGGGGCAGAACAAGCCCGAGGAGGTGCGCCTGCGTGCCGCCGATTATCTGGGCCCGGCCGGGCAGGGGCAAGAAACTGACCTCTTGGCCGAATGGATGCGCGCGCCGCCTGCGTGAGCGGCTTTACAGCGCCGGGGGCTGGGCCTAGGGTCGCGCCGAACAGAAAGCGGAGCGCGCCATGAAACTCATTTCCTCGCCTTTGTCCCCCTTTGTCCGCAAGGTGCGTGTGCTCTTGCTGGAAAGCGGTCTGGCCGATCAGGTCGAGGTGGTCGATGTGACCACCACGCCGCTGGAGACCGATCCGCAGGCGGCGGCGGCCAATCCGCTGGGCAAGATCCCCGCCTTGGTGCGGCTCGACGGTCCGGCGATTCACGACAGCCGGGTGATCACCCGCTATCTGGATCAGCAGGCGGGCGGGCGGTTTTATCCCGAGGCGCGGCTCTGGGAGGTGCTGACGCTGGAGGCGATTGCCGAAGGCATCATGGAGGCCGCGCTGGCGATGACCTATGAAGCACGGTTCCGGCCTGAAGACATGCGCTATGCGCCGTGGGTCGAGGGGCAATGGGCCAAGGCGGCGCGGGCGCTTGATGCCGTGGAAGGGCGCTGGATGAGCCATCTCGCGGGGCCGCTCGACATGAGCCATATCGCGCTGGGTTGTGCGCTGGGCTATCTCGATTTTCGCCATGACGTGCGCGGTTGGCGGGATGGGCATCCGGCGCTGGAGGCGTGGTATGCCAAGATGAGCGCGCGCGAGAGCATGGTTAAAACTGCCCCGGCGTAAGGGGTGGCATCGCGAGAGGGCGTGCGCAGGGCACCGCCCGATTTCGTGAACAAGACCCGTCAAGCGCGACAGATGCGCGCTCTCACCAAATCTTGGGGTAATGCAGGCTGGACGGCCCCCCAAAGCCCCGCTAAATAGCCGCACATGCTGGCTTTGGGAATCCCGAGGCCTATCATCGTATGAGGCCGATTGCGGCACTGATATATAGGGAGTATTTCTCGTGTCCCACGCAGAAGATCACGAAGGCACCCGGAGGGATTTCCTCTATTATGCGACCGCTGGCGCGGGTGCCGTCACCGCAGGTGCAGCCATCTGGCCGCTGATCAACCAGATGAACCCCTCGGCGGATGTGCAGGCGCTGTCCTCGATCCGTGTGGATGTGTCCGGGATTGAACCGGGGACGCAATTGACGGTGAAATGGCTGGGCAAGCCGGTGTTCATCCGTCGCCGGACTGCGAAAGATATCGAGGCGGCGCGCAGCGTTGATGTCGCCACGCTGCCTGACGGTCTGGCACGCAATGCAAATATCGAAGAGACCGCACCCGCAACGGACGAGAACCGCACGCTCGATGAAGCGGGGGAATGGCTGGTCGAAATGGGCGTATGCACCCATCTCGGATGCGTTCCTATCGGTGATGGTGCCGGTGATTTCGGTGGTTGGTTCTGCCCTTGTCACGGGTCGCACTATGACAGCGCGGGCCGTATCCGCAAAGGGCCCGCCCCGGAGAACCTTCCGGTGCCGGTGGCCCAATTCCTCGACGAAACCACGATCCAACTGGGATAAGGAAACGCGCAAATGTCCGGAATTCCGCACGATCACTACGAGCCCAAGACGGGCGGCGAGAAATGGCTTCATTCGCGCCTTCCCATCGTTGGGTTGCTTTATGACAC
>NZ_JAGPVV010000187.1 GCF_018066915.1 Roseovarius sp. | reverse complement strand
GGCACGATCACCAGAGGCACGATCAAGAGAACGAGCCCCGTCAGCTTGGCCGACGTCAGCATCATAAGCCCCATGCCGCCAATCAGGATCAGCAGATTGCGTAGCGCGATCGAGACCGATGACCCGATGACCGAGAGAATGAGCGTGGTATCTGTGGTGATCCGGCTGAGAACCTCGCCGGTCATCAGCCTCTCGAAAAAAGCCGGGCTCATGCCGATCACCCGGTCGAACACCGCCTTGCGAATGTCTGCGACAACCCGCTCGCCCAACCGTGTGACAAGCAGATACCGCAAGCCGGTGCCCACCGCCAGCAGCGCCGCGATAATCACCGCCGCTGCGAAATACTGATCGAGGATGGTGCCATTCTCGGCGCTGAAATTGTCCACCACTCGGCGCACCGCGAGCGGCAGCATCAGCGCCACGGTGGCGGTGATGACAAGCGCCAGAATCGCCGCGCTCAACAATCGACGATAGGGGCGCAGAAAGGGCCACAACTCGGCCAATGCACCGACACGTTTCGATTTCTCGCGATCCAGCAGATCAGCCCCGTTTTCGGCCCTGCGCACCATAGGTCTTAATTCCTCATCCGTTGGCCAAGGTTCTTGGCGGGCGATCACGCCGGGGTCAAGGGGACAGATCAGCCGCAGGGGGAATTGGATTGGAATTGTCTGGAGCGGGCGGCGGGAATCGAACCCGCGTCTCTTGCTTGGAAGGCAAGGGTCTTACCATTACACAACGCCCGCGCACGGTGGCTAATTAGTAGAGCCAAGCCCGAGGGTCAAGCCCGGCTGTCCGGATCGGGACGGCGCTCTGATAATGGCTGAGGGCCTTGATCCGCACAGGTAAAAGCCGCAAGGTGCGGCTAGGGCGCGCTCGAGCGGCTAGAAAACTCCCGGCTTCAGAGGCCGGATCACCGGAGATAAAATGCATGGCCCTTGCCGATACCCTCGCCGCCCGGCTGATCGAAACGGTCAAGGGCCACGACCTGAGCGGCAGCTTCCTCATGCTGGGGCGGCAACGCTGGATCGGGTCGCGGCGGGGTGCATCGTCGCGGGTCTTTGCGCAGGTGCTGGCCGATCACATGCCGGGCGTCAGCGAGGCTGATCTCATCCCCGAGGGCGAGACCTATTCGGAACCATTCTTTGAGAAGCTCGGCTTTACCTCGGTTGACTCGATGGATGTGTCAGATTTCGAAAAGGCCAGCATCATTCAGGACCTGAGCGCCGATCTGCCCAAGAAACTCGAGCGCAAGTTCGACGTGATCTATGATGGCGGCACCTGTGAGCATATCTTTGATTTGCCCACAGCCTATCGCAACATCCACAAGATGCTGAAACCCGGCGGTGTTCTGATCGGGCACAGCCCGTGCAACAATTGGGTCAACCACTCGTTTTACCAGATCAACCCCGAGATGGTGTATGGCTTTTGGGAGGCGACGCTGGGATATGAAGTGCTGCACTGTGCGCTGCAACCGATCAAGCCCGCCCATGCCCGCAAGGTGGTGACGACGACCAATCCCAACGTGACCGGCAAGCGCCCGCGCCTGTCGGGGTCCTTGGCCGAGGGGGGCATCATCCTTGACTATGCCGTGCGCAAGCCCAAACGCTCGACCAAATCGGCGGACAAAGTCTATCAGTCCGATTACGTCAATCGCTGGACCGCACCGGACGCGGAAGACGAAGAGGACGCCGCCTGAGGCGTAAAAGCGTTTCGGGTTGCGGCAAAGCTGCGCTACTCTTGCCGTGCCTGCCTGAGCAAGGACATGCCCGATGACCGATACCAATCAGCCCGCCCCCGACCTGCGCGATCTGCCGTTCGACATCGACCTGCGTCGCCTCAATCTGGGCGTTGGCTATGTGGCGCTTGGTCTGCCGGTGTCGCTCGGGCTGGTGTCGATGCTGACCAACACCTGCTTCAACGCCTCGATCAGCCATTACTATTTTAGCCGGATCGGCGGGGATATCCTTGTCGGCGCCCTCAGCTTTATCGGTCTCTTGCTGATGTTCTTTTACAGCTTTCGCGCGCCGGGGCGCGAGGGCTGCTTGGGCTGGCACTGGTATGATGTGGCGCTGCTCAAGCTCGCGGGAGTGGCTGCCGTGATCGTCGCCTTTGTGCCCACCACCGGCTCGGGCTGTGCATATACAGGCCAAGTGGCGCGCGTGTTCCTGACCGATACAAGCGGCTCAGAGGGGTTTCACCCGCCGGGCGGCACGGTCGAGGGCACGATCAGCTATGACTTTTGGGCCAGTTTCGCCCCCATCGGCCCAGATGTGCCCACAGCCCTTCACATGATGCACTTTGGCGCGGCAGGGGTAATGTTTCTCGTGCTGGGGTATTTCTCGACCTATGTCTTCACCCGCGACAACACCACCGCAGCGCGCCTCGCGGGCAACCGCAAGGACCGGCGCAATCAGTGGTATCGCACGCTTGGACGGATCATCTTTGCCGTGGTGGGCGTGCTTGCGGTCAAGGCGGCGCTGCTCGAGATGATCCTGCCGCTTGCTCTTGCGCAGAGCATCGAAGCGTTCTGGGACAGCCTGCGCCTGACGTTCCTGTTTGAAGCCCTCGGCCTCTGCGCCTTTGGTCTCAGTTGGATGATCAAGGGGCGGTTCATCCCCGCCTTTGAGGATGCCGCCGCCCGCCCTCAGGCGCGTGCGGCGTAGAGGGCCACCGCCGCCGCGTTGGACACGTTGAGCGAGCCGAAATCATTGGCGAACTCGATCCGCACCAACGCATCGCAGACCTCGCGCGTGCGTTCGCGCAGCCCCGGTCCTTCGGCCCCGAGCACAAGGGCAACAGGCCGGTCACGCTTGCCCTCCATCGCGGCCTCGATGCTCATCTCCGCCTCACCTGCCAGCCCCAGCACCAGATAGCCCATCGCCTGCAACTCGATGATCGCATCGGCCAGATTGCGCACCCGCAGATAGGGCTGCCGTTCCAGCGCGCCACTGGCGGTCTTGGCCAATGCGCCGGTCTCGGGGGCGGCGTGGTGGCGGGGGGCGATGACCGCCCGCGCGCCGAATACCTCGGCAGAGCGCAGGATTGCGCCCACGTTATGCGGGTCTGTCACCCGGTCCAACAGCACCACGCGCGGTGCTGTGCGGCCATCGCCCAGACAGACCTCGCCCATTGGCCCCCAATCCAGCGGCTTGACCTCGAGAGCGGCCCCCTGATGCACCGAACCGGGATCAAGCGGCGCATTGAATTTGCGCGGGTCCACCTCTTCGGGGGTGATCCCACTGGCCGCAATCGCCGCCTCCAGCTTGTCGGCGGCATTCTTAGTCACGATCAGGCGCAGCTTTTCGCGGGCGGGATTTTCCAGCGCGTCGCGCACCGCATGCAGGCCAAAAAGCCATACGGTTTCAGAGGCCGCCGCGCGCTTGGCCTGCTCTTTGTCGATCACCCAACGGGGTTTTTTCATGGCTGTCAGGCCCCTCTTTTCCGGCCCGCGACAATGCGACGGGCAGGCACGCCATGCAAGCGATTTTCCGGTTGACGCAGCAGGCGGCCACTAGTAATCAGCCCCCCACGTCCGGCGCGCAAGTGCTGGGAAAGTGGGCGACAGGCCGCAAGGTGTGGCAGGGGACTGTAACTCCCTCGCGGAGACGCACGCCAGGTTCGATTCCTGGGTCGCCCACCACTTTCCCCCATGATTTCAATGACTCAAACAATGGCTCACTCGGTCCGCCCCATGGGACCGCACCCATTGGCGGCGCTTTTAGTTGACGCAGGCGCGCTGATCCCTACCTTATGTCGGGCGGGGCGATCCATGCCTTGCATCCAGATAACCGGCCAAGAGGCGAAACCCATGTGCCAGATTTGCAGCCATGCTCTTGGCGAGACCCAATCCGCGGTTGATTGCTGCCTTTGCGGTGCCCCGAGCACACAGGCGGCTTTTGCCCGGATCGAGGCGGATTTGAATCGGCGCGCCATGCTGGGCGGAACGGCGGCTGTCCTAGGTCTCTTCGCAGGGTTTGGCCTCACGCCGCACCGCGCGCGGGCTCAAACGCCCGGACGCCCGCTCCTCCTCAGCAATCTGCGGTATTTTGACGGTCACAGCCCTGCACTGATCCAAGGGCGCGACATTCTGATCGAGGGCGCGCGGATCACCGCCCTGCCCCCGACAGGACAAGGGCCAGCCGAGGCCGAGCGCATCGACTGCGGCGGGCGCGCGGTCATTCCGGGCCTGATCGACGCGCATTGGCACAGCACGCTTGTCAGCGTGACGCAACTTCAGGCGATGACCGCCGATATCGGCTTTGTGCATCTGATGGCGGGGCGCGAGGCAGGGGCCACGCTCTTGCGCGGGTTCACGACGGTGCGCGATACAGGGGGGCCCGCCTTTGGCCTCAAGCTGGCGATAGACAGGGGTGTCCTGCCCGGTCCGCGCATCCTTGCCTCGGGTGCCATGCTGTCTCAGACCTCGGGGCATGGCGATTTTCGCATGACCTCGGAGTTGCCCCGCGTCGATGGCGATTTGAGCTATAGCGAGCGGGTCGGCGTGGTGGCCATTGCCGACGGGCGCGCCGAGGTTCTGCGCCGCACCCGCGAGCAGTTGATGAAGGGCGCGAGCCAGATCAAGATCATGGCAGGGGGTGGTGTCACCTCGCTCTATGATCCACTCGAGAGCCTGCAATATACCGAAGATGAAATGCGCGCCGCCGTCGAGGCTGCGACGGATTGGGGCACCTATGTCTGTGCTCATGTCTACACGCCCAAAGGCATCCAGCGCGCGCTGCGTGCCGGGGTGAAATCAATCGAGCACGGGCAATTGGCGGACCTGGAAACCGTGCGGATGATGCGCGATGCAGGCGCGTGGTGGTCGATCCAGCCCTTTTTGATGGATGAGGATGCCAATCCCCGCACCGATCCCGTGCAACGCGCCAAGCAGGAAGAGGTGTCCGCAGGCACCGTGCAAGCGTTTGAAATGGGCCGCGCCGAGGGGGTCAATATGGCCTTTGGCACCGACATCCTGATGAACCCCACCGGAGCCAGCAGTCAGGGGCGGCAACTCGCCAAGCTGACCCGTTTCATGCCCCCGCTCGAGGCGTTGCGCATGGCGACGGGGGCGGCGGGCGATTTGCTGGCCATGTCCGGGGACCGCGTGGGCTATGAGGGCCGCTTGGGCGTGATTGCCGAGGGGGCAATGGCCGATCTTTTGGTGGTCGAGGGTGATCCCGAGGCAGCGCTTGACTGGTTGGATCAGCCCGAGCAGAGCCTTGCCATGATCCTCAAGGGCGGGACGGTCGTGAAGGACATGCTCTAATGAGAAACACTCTGCTGGCCGTCTGCACGATCCTGAGCCTCGATGCCCCTGCGCATGCACAGGACTGGAGCGCCCAGATCACGCCCTACGCGTGGGGAACGGGGATCGGCGGCACGATCACGCCGCGCGCAGGCGGCCCGTCATTGCGGTTCGACGAGGGGCTGTCGGACGTTCTCGAAGACCTTGACCGGGCGCTTTTCCTAACGGGGTATGCCCGCTACCAGCGGTTCGTCGTGATGGGGGACATCTCGCACTCGGCCAGTTCCCGGCGCGGAACCGTGCCGCTACCACCCCCTGCCCCCGGCCTGCCTGCGCGCGGACGGATCGAACAGACATCGCTCACGCTCACCGCAGGCTACCGGGCGCTGACAACACCGGATGCGACGGTCGATATCATGGCCGGTCTGCGCCATTGGCGGGTCGAGGGGCGCGCGACAACGCCGGTGCCGGGCCTTGCTGGCGGCATCGACGTGAGTTTCACCGATCCGATCCTCGCCGCGCGCACCAATATTCGCCTCTCGGACCGGTGGTCCTTTATCGGTTATGCCGATGTCGGCGGCTTTGGCGGGGGTTCTGACATGACCTCGCAGCTTGTTGGCACGCTCAACTGGCAGGCCAATGATCGGCTTTGGCTCTCGGCGGGTTACCGGCATCTTTACGTGGATTACAGCAAGAGTGGCCGCAAGTTCGACGCGACATTTTCGGGCCCACTTGCGGGTTTGACCCTTCGCTTTTGATCCGCGCGCGGCGGCGCCCTGCGATAACCGCTTTATCTGCGCCATGGAAAACCCCATAGTGACGGCGGCAGTCAGGCAGGATCACCACAAGAATGGCCCCCAAGAAACAGGCGCCCCAGAGCTATAATATCCTGATCGTCGGTCAGGCTGGCCGTTTGCAATTCGAGGCCATTCTCTTTGCCGCTTCGCTGCGCGCCACCTCTCCCGGCTTTGCGGGGCGTCTCTTTGTGGCAGAGCCGCAGCCGGGGCCACTTTGGCGGGATGATCCGCGCATCAAGGATGAGGACAGCCGCGCGCTCTTGGCTGATCTGGGCGCGGAATTCCTCCCTTTCGAGAGCCGCCATTTCGGCGCGGCCTATCCCTATGGCAACAAGATCGAGGCGCTCTTTGCCCTGCCCAAGGGAGAGCCCTTTGTGTTTTTCGACACCGATACGCTGATCTGTGGCGATCTCGAAACGGTGCCTTTCGATTTCAGCCGCCCCACGGCATCCTTGCGCCGCGAAGGCACCTGGCCGCAGATCGAGCTTTATGGTCCCAGCTATACCCAGATTTGGAAATCGCTCTATGATCGGTTCGGCCTTGATTTCGAAACCTCGCTCGACCCCAGCCAACCCGATGGCTACTGGCAGCACTATCTCTATTTCAACGCAGGGTTCTTTTTCTACCAATGCCCGCATGTCTTTGGTCAACGCTTTCTCGACTACGCGCTCAGCATCCGCGATGACGCCCCGCGCGAATTGATCTGCCAATCGCTTGACCCATGGCTCGATCAGGTGGCGCTGCCCTTGGTGATCCATTCGCTTGGCGGCGGACGTGACACGCTGCCACCCGGCCTATTGGATGGCGCGATCAGTTGTCATTACCGGCTCTTGCCGCTGCTCTACGCGCGCGAGGCCGATCACGTGGTCGAGGTTCTGCAAGAAGTGACGGCCCCGAACAAGATCAAGCGCGTGCTCAAGAATTACGATCCCGCCAAGCGGATGATCTATCAGGGGCGTGGCGCAAAGGTGAGGGCGCTTTTTGACCAGAACGACCTGCCCCGCCGCGAACAGGTGATCCGCAACACGATCAAACGTAACGGCTTCTGGATGCGTTGAAGCCGCTCCAAGTGCCTTGGCTCAGGGCAAGATCTGCAACCAGACCCAAGCTGTGACAATCGTGAGCCCCGTGGACAAGAGCACGCTCGACGCCGCAACCCGCTTGGCATGGCCATAGATATTGGCAAAGACATAGGCATTGACCCCCGGTGCCATCGCCGCCGTCACCACCGCAGAGCGCACGCCCTCAACCGGTAGCCCGATCCCGAGACCAAGGCCAAAGGTGATCGCCGGATGCGCCACCAGCGAAATCAGGCAGACATAGAGGATGACGCGCAGATCACCTTCGGGGCGGTATTGCACCAGCACGCCGCCCAAACCAAAGAGCGCCGCCGGCAGCGCCGCGCGCGCCATGAGATCAAGACCGTCCTCAACCGGCGCGGGCAGCACAAGCCCCGACAGGTTGACAACGAACCCCGCTGCAACCCCCATGATAAGCGTGTTGGAAAACATCGCCTTGAGCACCTTGACCACGACCTGCGGCCCCGCCGTGCCCCGCGCCTTGACGATTTCCATCACGGTGATGCCAAGACCGTAGCAGAATGGCGAATGCACCGCGATAATGGCGAAATTCGCGGCCAAAGCATCGGTGCCATAAGCGCGCTCCATGATCGGCAGACCCAACAAGAGCGAGTTGGAAAAGAGGCAGCAAAAGCCGATGGCAACCGCGTCCTCCCATGTCCGGCCAAAGATCAGCCGCGCTCCAAAAAGCCCGAGCGCAAAGCCGGAACTGGCGCCCACATAGAAACTGAGCAACAGCCGCCAATCGAAACTTTGCCCCAGATCAAGCCGCGATATGGCGGTGAAGAGCAAACAGGGAATGGCGAATTTCTGGGTGAAACTCATCAGGCCATCCACACCCGCCTGACTGAACCAGCGTCGCCAGACCGCGAGATAGCCAAAGCCGATCACCAGAAAGACCGGCAGGATGATTTCAAACAGCGCCTGCATCGCGCTCAGACCGTATAACGCAGGATCATCCCGTCGTAGGCGGGGGTCACATGCGCAGGCGTTTCCTCTTCCACGGTCTGATAATCAAGGTCGATATGCATATTGGTCAGCACCGCCCGGCGCGGGGCGGCGCGGGCGATCCACTCGAGCGACAGCGCAAGATGGGCATGTGTAGGATGGGGCGTGCGGCGCAGCGCATCCAGAATCCAGCAATCAAGCCCGCTCAACACCGGCCAAACATCCTCGGGGATGGCGGCCACATCGGGCAGATAGGCCAGATCCCCCACGCGAAAGCCAAGAGCGTCAATCGAGCCATGATTGACCTGAAACGGGATCAGCCGGATCGCCCCGCCCGCACCCTCGATCTCGAACGGGCCGTCAATCGTGTGCATGTCGAGAATTGGGGGATAGGGGCTGTCTTCGGGTTGGACAAACGCATAACCAAAGCGCGCATAGAGCGCGTTTTGCGTGTCACCATCAGCCCAAACAGGCAAACGCTGGCGCATGTTGAAAACGATCATTCGCAGGTCGTCGATGCCATGCACATGATCCGCGTGGGCGTGGGTATAGACCACCGCATCAAGCGCGCCGATCCCTGCGTCGAGCAGTTGCGCGCGCAAGTCGGGCGAGCTGTCGATCAACACGCGGGTGATGCCACCTTCGCTCTCCCGCTCGATCAGCAGCGAACAACGGCGGCGGGTGTTGCGTGGGTTGGTGGGGTCACACTCGCCCCAATGCCCGCCCAAGCGCGGCACGCCGCCGGACGATCCACAGCCCAGAATGGTAAAGCGCACCTCGGCCATCACAGCACCGCCTTGGTAAAGAGCCGCTCGAAATTGGCTTCGGTCTGCGCGGCAAAGGCGGCCCAGTCCATGCCAAAGACCTCCGCCCCCTTCTGGCCCGTGTGCAGCGTATAGCCAGGCTCGTTGCGGCGACCGCGATAGGGGGGCGGTGCCAGATAGGGCGCGTCGGTTTCCAAGAGAATTCGGTCTACCGGGGCGCTCGCGAAAATATCGCGCAACTCCTGGCTCTTGGGGAACGCGGCGATGCCTGACATCGACAGGTAAAACCCCAGATCAAGCGCGGCGTGGGCCAATGCGGCACTGGAGGAAAAGCAATGCATGACGCAGGTATAGGCCCCGTTGCGATATTCCTCGCTCAGGATACGGGCCATGTCGTCATCCGCATCGCGGGCATGGATGATGAGCGGAAGGCCCGTGCGTCGCGCCGCCTCGATATGCACGCGCAGGCTGGTTTTTTGCACCTCGGCGCTCTCGGCGGTGTAGTGATAATCAAGGCCGGTCTCGCCGATGCCGACAAACTTGGGGTGTTCGGCAAATTTCACCAGCTCATCGACTGTCACCAACGGGCTCTCTGCCGCGCGCATCGGGTGAATTCCCGCCGCATAGAAAACCGCTTCATGGGCCTCGGCAATCGCACGCACGCGCGGTTCCTGCTCCAGACGGGTGCAGATTGTCACCATTCGGTGAACGCCTGCCGCCACGGCGCGGGCAATCACCGCATCCCGCTCCTCGTCGAAATCGGGAAAGTCGAGGTGGCAATGGCTGTCGGTGATGCGAATGTCGGTGCTCATGCCTGTCCTCGGGCGGGGGCTCAGGCCCCGGCGGTTTGCTGAATCCTGAACACCGTATCTAGGACCAGGCTGGCAGGGTCAAGGTTGACCGCCCGCCCATGACGCGCGCGCGCGCCAATCGCCTCGGCACAGTCCGCCCAATCGCGCCCCTTGCGGGCATCGGGCGCCAGCCGTGCCAAAAGCGCCGCCTCTCCGGCTGCCGCCTCGGCGCGTGGTGCGTGGCCGGTGGCCCCAGCCCGCGCCAGACGCGCCAGCAAAAGGTCTGTCAAAGAAAACAGCAGATCAAGCCGCTCTTCTGCCCCCCGCGTCGCCGCCGCCTCGGCCAGTCGCAGGGCACGGGGGCGGTCAAGGCGCGGCAGGCTCTCCAGCAAGCCCACAAGCTCGGCGTAGAGTTTGAGGCCCCCCAGATTGAGCAGCCGCACCGCAGCCCCGACCGAGCCGCCCGACAATTCCGCCAGTGCCGCCGGATCGCCTTCGGGTGCGATGCCCGCCTGCTCCAGCGCCCGCGAAATCTCTTGCGGTCCCAGAGGGGCCAGCCGCAGCGTGCGACAGCGCGAGCGGATGGTCGGCAAGAGACCAGAGGGCTGATGCGATACGAGCAACATCACCGTGCGCGCGGGTGGCTCTTCCAGCATCTTGAGGATGGCATTGGCCGCTTGGGTGTTGAGATCATCCGCCGCATCGACGATCACCACCCGCCGCCCACCATCGGCAGCCGAGAGGGCAAAGAAATTGCCCAAACGCCGCACCTCGGAGACACGGATTTCGGCGGCCAGCCTGTCGCCCTTGTCGGTCGGTCCGCGCCGCAGCAAAAACAGCCCCGGATCAGACAGCGCAAGCAAACGCCGAGACACCGGATGATCCGGGGCGATGTCCAGCGTTGCGGGTGGCGGCGGTGCGCCAAATAGCCCTTCCTCCTGAACCAGCGGTGTGGCCAGCAAAAACCGCGCGATCCGCCACGCCAGCGTCGCCTTGCCCACACCACGTGGCCCGGTGATCAGCCACCCGTGATGCAGCCGCCCGGTGTTGAACGCATCGAGAAACTCTGCCTCTGCGGTGCCTTGGCCAAAAAGCTGCGCCGTCTCACGCGGGTGCGGCGCCCCCTCGACGCGGTCCGGTTCCGGCAAGAGGCCATCTTCGCTCATGGTAGATGCGCCTGCACCACGCGGGCTACATCCTCGGCCACCGCGTCCAAATCGCGCGCGCCGTCGATCACCGCAAACCTCGGGGCGAATTCCTGCGCGAGGGCCAGAAACCCGGTGCGCATCCGCGCCTGCATCCCCTCGCCGAACGACTCGAACCGCGCCTCGGCCCCGCCACGCGACAGCGCCCGGCCCAGACCCACGCCAGGGTCGATATCAATCAGCAGCGTCAGATCCGGCTCCCGCCCGATCATCAGGGCATGCAACTGATCCACCAGCCCGCGCAGATCGCTCCGCCCTAGACCCTGATACATCCGCGTGCTATCGGCAAAGCGGTCGCAGATCACCACCGCGCCACGCGCCAGAGCGGGTGCAATCACCCGCTCCAGATGGTCGCGCCGCGCGGCGGTAAAGAGCAGGATTTCCGTTTCGGCGGACCAGCGGTCCTTGTCGCCTTCGAGCACCAGACGCCGGATTTCCTCGGCCCCCGGACTGCCGCCCGGTTCGCGCGTCAGCACGACGTCGCGGCCCATGGCGCGCAACGCCTCGGCCAGCCGCCGCGCCTGCGTGGATTTGCCCGACCCGTCGATCCCTTCGAAACTGAGAAACAGCCCCTGCCCGCTCAAAGCGCCCCCTCGGGGCCCTGTTGCAACCGCGCCAGAAGCAAACCCGAGACCGTGCGCATCCGGGTCATGAACCCGCCCTGTGCCACATCTTCGGCGGCGACCAGCGGCACGCGCGTTTTAGGCAGGCCCTCGGGCGCAAAGACCAGTTCCGCCAGCACATCGCCCTTGGCCACGGGCGCACGCACTGGCCCGGTATAGACCACCTCGCCCTTCAACTCGCCGCCATCGAGCACCGGCAACAGGGTCGAGACATCCTCGGCCACGGTCAGGCCCACGCTTGTCGCCTCGCCCATCCAGACCTCGGCACGCGCCACTTCCTCGCCCGCTGTGAGCACGGATTTCTGCGCGAATTGCCGAAAGGCCCAGTTCACGATCGACTCGGATTCGCGCGCGCGGTCCTCAGCGGTGGCCAGTCCCGAGATCACGAAGACGACGCGCCGGTCGCCCTGTTTGGCCGATCCGGTCAGGCCAAAGCCCGCCTGTTCGGTATGACCGGTCTTGAGGCCATCCGCCCCGATCCCCAGCCCGAGCAGCGGGTTGCGATTGCTGATGTTGCTGGGCGCGCGGCCGTCAAAACGAAATTCGGTCTCGGCAAACATCGGGTAGAACTCGGGGAAATCCTCGATGATGTGCCGTGCGAGCAGGGCCAGATCACGCATGCTCATGACATGGCCCTCGGCGGGCCAGCCGCTGGCGTTGCGGAACATGGAATTGGTCATGCCCAATTGCTGCGCGCGCTGCGTCATGAATCGGGCAAACCCCGCCTCGGTCCCGTCGGGGCTCAGCGCCTCGGCGATCACGGCGCAGGCGTCATTCCCGGACAGAACGATGATCCCGCGCAACAGATCCTCGACCCGCACCCGGTCGGTGGTGTCCAGAAACATGGTCGAGCCACCATAGCTCATGGCGTGCTCGGACACGGGCAGACGTTCATCCAGCGTCAACCTCCCGCTGCGCACCGCCTCGAAGGCCACGTAAAGCGTCATCAGCTTCGACATCGACGCAGGCGGCATGGGCGTATCGGCGTTCTTGTCGAGCAGCACCGTGCCGGTGGTTACGTCCATGACATAGGCGGCCTTGGCACTGGTCTCAAAGGCCTGCGCAGGAAGTGCCACCCCAAGGCAGAGCGTGGCGGCGGCAATGTGGCGGATAAGGCGCATCAGACCCTCCTGATCTCAGTTGGTTACGGCATAGGCGTCTTCAAAACCGATGCCTTGGATCTTCTTGAGCAGGGCGGCCCGCTCCGAGGCATTGGTCGCGGGCCCCACGATCACCCGCCAAAAGGCCTTGCCCTGACTGTTTTGCTCCAGCACCGTGGGCACCATCCCGGCCTGTCGCATTGCGGTCGCGGTGTTGCGGGCGTTCTCCTCGACGCTGAAAATCCCGATCTGGATAAAGGGCTTGTCGAGGCTCGATGTCCGGGCAGGTGCCGGTGTGGGTGCCGCGGCAGGCGTTGGGTTCGGTGCCGCCGCAGCCGTGGTTTGAGGCGCGGGTGCCGCAGCCTCAGCCGCCTCAGCCGCGTCTATCGCCGCTGCGGCCCCGGCCACAGGCTCGAGTGCCGTCGCCTCGATGTCTGCCGGGGCAGCAAGGGTCACGGCCGCATCCGGGGCTGCTTCGGGCTCCGGAGTTTCTTCCTTGGCCTCTTCCCGGCGAAGCGCGGTTACATTGAGCTGGACCGGGGCCCCGGCCAGCATGCCAAGGGCGGCGGCGGCGTCCGAAGACACCTGCAACGCCGGGCCGGGAATGTCACGCGCGCGCCGGAAAAGCGCGCCGATCACGAATTTCGAATCCGCCGTGCTGCGGATGATCACCCGCTCGGGTTCCTTGACATCAGGATGGGCCACCCAGACCCCGCCGAGCGATGGCCGCCCATCCCAGAGCCCCATGTCGGTGACTTGGAACACATCGGGCGCCTCGACGTCACGCTCCACCAGCTTGACCGAGGTGCGCGCGGGCGCGGCCCCCTCTGCCGAGGATTGCCGGGCGCTGTCAGGTTTGAGCCAGGATGGCGCACCCTCCTCGCATCCCGCCAGCACCACCATCGCCGCACCGACGAGGACGAGCCGCGTCAGCCGCACCTGTCCGCCCTTGCCCTGTTCCGCAACTGTCATCTCTTGCCCCTTGCCCTTTGCCCCATGCCCGTATGCGCAAGCGGTCGGCGTCGTTTGCCGGTGGTCCGGTCTTGCCTGTTATCGTCCCGGTCCTGTCGCGCGCCCGCACTCTAGCGCCTTGCCCCCCGCGTGAAAAGTGCGCAGGCGGGCGATGCGCGATTTTCCCCGGCATCCCCCCCTTTCAGAATCGCCCGGACCTCTGTAGGCACGGTCGAACCACAAGCGGTTGCGACGTCGGAACAACCCGATAGACGCCCCACGCACGGCACGGAAGCTTGGCAGAGTGGTCGATTGCACTGGTCTTGAAAACCAGCGTACCGAGAGGTACCCAGGGTTCGAATCCCTGAGCTTCCGCCATATTTTCATTTAAGCCTTTGTTTTAGTGGTGATTTAATTTTGGCGCGCAATTCCTGCCACCATAAATGCCACCAACATTTGCGCCATTGCATGCCATTCGATGCAACAGCCTGCATCTGTTGCTGGTGTTTCGGTCTATCAGTGCATGACGATTTCCGAGCGAGGGTCGGCGTAATCCGCGCTCAGGCGGACACACCGACATAGGAAAATTCGCACTCAACGCAGAATCCTACGGCAATCCGATGAAAATCTTGCTATAAGAGGAAATACCACAACCTGCACACATCCAACCTTCGTCGGGAGCCTAGAAAACAGCCGACGGGGTAAGAAGTCGTGTGCGCAACTCAAGGAGACCCCGAGTGCCATTAAATACTACTAATCTCTATTTGTCCGTCGAGCAAGTCGCAAAGCGCTTCAGCGTCTCGAAGGACACGATTTGGCGCTGGAAGCGGAACGGCGAGTTCCCGGCCCCGGTCAAGCTGGGCGGAACGACTACCCGTTGGCGTCTTTCCGATATCGAAGAATATGAGAGCCAGCTCATCTGCGGCTTTATCACCTACTTCGACATCGAGCCCGCCAGCATGACCCTGCACTGACGCCTCACCAGGTATCCCGACATCCATAAGGTCTGCGTCACGGCGTAGGCTCAGCTCCACCCCCTGCGCGTCCTGTGTCGCGCCGGTCTCTCCAGTCCTGTCCAAATC
>NZ_JAGPVV010000178.1 GCF_018066915.1 Roseovarius sp. | reverse complement strand
TTCCTTGCCAATCCCGCCCCGATTTGTGTGCTGGACGAAGTGGATGCCCCGCTTGACGATGCCAATGTCACCCGCTTTTGCGATCTCTTGGACGAGATGTGCCGCCGCACGGAAACCCGCTTTCTCATCATCACGCACCATGCCGTGACCATGAGCAGGATGGACCGCCTCTTTGGCGTGACCATGGCCGAACAAGGCGTGAGCCAGCTTGTCTCGGTCGACCTCAAGAAGGCCGAACAGATGGTCGCCTGAGAGGCGCGCACCGGCTCTTTGCGCGGCGTCACCCCACCCAAAGCTTGACCCCAGCACAGATTCCAATAGGTTTTACGCCCCTGACGCCATTTGGCGCGGTGTGCTGTGCAACGATCGCGGCGCGCCCTCACGGGCGCTTCCATGTGCCCAAAAATACAACGGGACATGGAGAGCCTTTGTCATGATACGATTTCTCGCGCATACCCTTGCCGCCATTTTTCTGACCGTCACCGCCGCCACAGCACAAGAGCCGGGGCAGGCTGCGACCGATCCGAATGCGCGCTCCAGTGTCGATCTGCTGATCGACGTGATTGAGGATGATGCCGCGCGCACCGAGCTTGTCGAGAGGCTCCGCGCCGCCGGACTGCCCGAAGAGGTCGAGAGCGTGGCCCCCACCGAGCCGCCACCCGAGGATCTCTCGTTTGGACGCAGGGTCGCCCTGATCACCCAGGCCGCTGCCGAGGATTTTGCCGATTGGACGGCGGGTCTTGCCCGTCAGATCGCCCGCGCGCCTGCCGTGCTTGATGGGCTGAGCGGGGGGGAGGCGGCCGTCCTGATGGACGCATTGGCCGAGCTTGCGCTGGTGATCGCAGGAACGGTCGCGGCCTTTCTGGTCCTGCGTGGCTTTGGCAAGACGCTCTATGCCCGCATGAGCAGGTCGGCCCGCGACGGTGGGCTGGCTCGGACCATCCTGCTCTTTCTCGCCTCCGCCGTCACGGATGCGATGATCGTGCTCATCGCCTGGGCGGCGGGCTATGCCCTTGCCATTCTGGCCTTGGGCGAGTTTGGCCAGATCGGAATCCGTCAGACTCTCTATCTCAACGCCTTCCTGCTGGTGGAAATGGCCAAGGTTGCGGTCCGGCTGGTGCTCTCGCCGTCGGCCACTGCGCTGCGCCCGCTGCCGATCCCTGACCGGGCGGCGGCCTATTTGGCGACGCGGATCAACCTCATTGTCGGGGTCGTGGGCTACGGGCAATTGCTGGTGGTGCCGATCCTCAACAGCAATGTGTCCTTTGCCGCCGGGCGGGCGGCTTCGGCGCTGATCGCTATGGCGGTTCTGATCCTTGCCATCGGGCTGGTGCTGCGCAATCGCCGCGCCGTGTCCGACTGGTTGCTGGGCGCGCAGAGCGAAGGTGCCGCGCCGCCCAAGGGGGCGCTCGCCTATCTTGCCCGCCACTGGCACTGGCCCGCTTTGGCCTATCTTCTGGCGATGTTCGTGGTCGTGTTGGTCCGCCCCGGAAATGCGGTATTCCAGACCTTTCTCGCCTCTGGTCAGGTGCTCGTTGTGGGGCTCCTCGGGTTTTCGGTCGCGACATTTCTCAGCCGCATGATGGCGCGCGGTGTGGCTCTGCCGCCCGGCATGTCGGCGCGGGTGCCGCTCCTGCAGGGGCGGCTCAACGCCTTTGTGCCCAAGGTTCTCTTTGTGCTGCGCGGCGTGATCTTTGCGGCGGTCGTGCTGCTGGCCTTCAACGCCATCGGCCTCGTCGACCTGCGCGGCTGGATGGTCAGCCAGTTCGGCCTGCGCCTGACGGGCATGATCCTGTCGGTGTCGCTGGTGCTGCTGGTGGCCTTCGGTCTCTGGCTTGCGCTGACATCCTGGGTGGATTACCGGCTCAATCCCGAATTTGGCAAGGTGGCCACCGCGCGTGAACAGACGCTGCTCACGCTTTTGCGCAATGCCGCGACGATTGCGCTTGTCGTTGTGACCCTGATGTTCGTGCTGGCCGAAATCGGGCTCGACATCGCGCCGCTTCTGGCCTCGGCCGGGGTGCTGGGCCTCGCCATCGGTTTTGGCGCACAAAAGATGGTGCAGGACATCATCACCGGCATTTTCATCCAGTTCGAGAATGCGATGAACGTGGGCGATGTGGTCACGGTGGGCGGTGTCACCGGCACGGTCGAGCGTCTGACGATCCGCTCTGTCAGCCTGCGCGACGTGCAGGGTGTCTATCACATCATCCCGTTTTCCTCGGTCGACATGGTCTCGAACTATGTGCGCGATTACGGCTATTTCGTCTGCGACATGGGCGTTGCTTACCGCGAGAATGTCGACGAGGTGAAACAGGCGATGCTTGATGCCTTTGCCGAACTCAGGGGTGATCCCGATCAGGCCAACGGTATTCTCGACGATCTGGAATGGTTCGGCGTCAACAGCTTTGGCGACAGCGCCGTGATGCTGCGCGCCCGGATCAAATGCGTGCCGGGTCGGCAATGGGGGATCGGGCGGGCCTATAATGGCGTGCTGAAGAAGGTCTTTGACGCCCGCAACATCGAAATCCCCTTTCCGCATCAGACGATCTATTTCGGTGAGAGCAAGGAGGGCAAAACCCAAAGCGTCAAGTTGGATATGGACCTCAAGTCCGAGGCGGCGCAGCGCGCCTAAATCGGGATGCGAGGCGGATTTTTCTGCCTTCCTCGACCTGTGGGGTACAGCGGCGGTTCTGGGCAATCCCACGCTGCCGCGTAGGGCCGCAGGGATATAAGATGTGTTGCGCGCTCACGTTAAATTGTATTTACATTTGGTCATCCCCGATTTTGGGGCCAGACCCATTA
>NZ_JAGPVV010000170.1 GCF_018066915.1 Roseovarius sp. | reverse complement strand
ATGGCGTTCAAGACGCGGCAGGATGCGCTTGATATTCAGAATGAGATGCCTTGGGCGGCGCGCGAGCGCCCTCAGACCATCTATCAGATGTTGAACGAGGTTGCGGGCAAATTTCCGAACCGGCCCGCGATCAGCTATCAGCTTTTCTCTGGCGCGACCGACAAGGCGCAAACCCTGACATGGCAGCAGTTTCACGATCAGTGCTGTCAGGCGGCCAACCTCTTTCGCAGCCTCAAGCTGGGCGAGGGCGATGTTGTGGCGCTGGTGCTGCCCAATTGTCTGGAAACCGCTGTGGCGACCATCGGCGGCATGATCGCGGGCATCGTCAACCCGATCAATCCGCTGCTGGAACCAGAGCAGATCAGCGCCATTCTGCGCGAAACCGGCGCCAAGGTGGTGGTCACGCTCAAGGCATTCCCCAAGACCGACATCGCGCAAAAGACCGCCGAGGCGGTGCGCCATGCGCCAAGCGTGCATACGGTGATCGAGATTGACCTCAACCGCTATCTCACGCCGCCGAAAAGCTGGATCGTACCCCTTGTGCGCCCCAAGAACCCGGTGCAGCACCATGCCGATTGCATGGATTTCAACAAGGCCATCGCGCGCCAGCCCAAGAGCCTCAGCTTTGCAGACAGCACCGGCGACCGGGTGGCGGCCTATTTCCATACCGGCGGCACCACCGGCATGCCCAAAGTCGCGCAGCACAAATATTCCGGCATGATCTATAACGGCTGGATCGGTCACACCCTGCTCTTTACCGAGCAGGACAATGTGATGTGCCCGCTGCCGCTGTTTCACGTCTTTGCCTGCCATGTGATCCTGATGGCGATGATCAAATCGGGCGCGCATGTGGTGTTTCCGACGCCTGCGGGCTATCGCGGCGAAGGCGTGTTCGACAATTTCTGGAAGCTGTGCGAGCGCTGGAAAATCAGTTTCATCATCACCGTGCCCACGGCCGTTTCCGCGCTGATGCAGCGCAAGGTGGATGCGGACCTGTCCACGGTCAAGAACGCGTTTTCCGGCTCGGCCCCGATGCCTCTGGAGCTTTTCAACCGGTTCGAATCGGCCACTGGCATCGCGGTGATCGAGGGCTATGGCCTGACCGAGGCGACCTGCCTTGTCTCGGCCAACCCACCCGAAGGGGAAAAGAAAGTGGGTTCGGTCGGTGTGCCGTTCCCCTACACGGATGTGCGGATCATCAAGGGCACGCCCGATGGGCCGATGGATTGCGCGGTGGATGAGGTGGGCGAGATCTGCATCTCGAATCCGGGTGTCTTTGCGGGCCATACCTATACCGAGGGCGACAAGAATCGCGATCTTTTCTACCATGGGGAGTATCTGCGCACGGGCGACCTGGGGCGGATTGATGCGGATGGCTATCTCTGGATCACGGGCCGCGCCAAGGATCTGATCATCCGGGGCGGCCATAATATCGACCCCGCCGAGATCGAAGAGGCGCTGATGGTGCATAAGGCGGTAGCGATGGCGGGTGCCATCGGGCAGCCGGATGCGCATGCGGGAGAAATCCCCTGCGCCTATGTGGAACTGGTGGCCGGGGCCACGGTGACGGGCGAGGAACTGCTCGAGCATTGCAAGCTGCATGTGCATGAGCGCGCGGCGGTGCCAAAACATGTCGAAGTCTTGCCGGAACTGCCGAAAACGGCGGTGGGCAAGGTGTTCAAGCCCGACCTGCGCAAGCTGGCGATCACGCGGATTTACAACGCGGCATTGGCCGATGCCGGGGTTGCCGCGCGGGTGACATCGGTGGTCGATGACAAGAAACGCGGGCTGGTGGCGAAGGTATCGGGCTCGGCCAGTGCCGAGGGCGAGGCCGTGGGGCATGTGCTGGGCCAATTCGTGCGGCCTTGGGACTGGGCGCAGTAGGGGGCGCTTGAGCCATCCGCGCGGCGCGGTCAACGAAAGCCGCATGACACCAGAGCAACGACAAAAAAGCCCGGATGATCCTCTCATCCGGGCTTTCCGCTTTCTCGCTCAGATATGCCTTATGACACGTCCTTGTAGCTGACCTCGCGGGCGTCGCTGCCGGTTTTCTCGCGGCGCACGAGCAGGCGGTTGAGGGCGTGGACATAGGCCTTGGCCGAGGCCACGACCGTATCGGTATCCGCCGATTGTCCCATCACGATGCGCCCCGCCTCTTCCATGCGCACGGACACGGTGGCCTGTGCATCGGTGCCTTCGGTCACGGCATGCACCTGATAGAGCTGCAACCGCGCCTCATGCGGAAAGAGCGCCTTGACCGCGTTGAACGTGGCATCGACGGGGCCGTCGCCGGTGGCCTCGGTCGAGACCTCGCGCCCGTCGATTTCCATCGTGAGCGTCGCCTGTTGCGGGCCTTCGGTGCCGCAGATCACGCGCAAGTGTTTGATCTGTAAACGATTGTTCTCGGAATCCACACCTGCGTTGACAAGCGCAATAAGATCGTCGTCGTAGATTTCCTTTTTGCGGTCGGCGAGTTCCTTGAACCGGACGAACACATCGTTGAGCTGATTATCAGCCAAGTCATAGCCCAAATCCTTGA
>NZ_JAGPVV010000198.1 GCF_018066915.1 Roseovarius sp. | reverse complement strand
TCGCAAAAGTTAATGGAGAAGAGCCGGGCATGGGCGCGTGCAGCGGGTTTATGATGAACATACGTGCCGTGGCGGGGTTACGCTCAACGCTGTCATTTTCTATGCGCGGAATCAAGGCACCGTAGGTGCCGCCGCGCGGCGCCCGACCGCCCCCTCGGGCGGGCGCCTTTGCAGCGTTGCAACATGCTGCCAGCGCGGAGGTGTTTGGCTGGGATTAATTGCCAGACTGCACGGGTTCAGCGCCCACCCGGCGGACGGGCACCGCGCGGCGGCGCAGCCCCCTCACGCCCAAGGCCCACGCCCCTTCCGCGCGCCGGCCATCTCGCGCAGGGCGCGGATGCGGTTGGCGGGGTTGGGGTGGGTGGAGAAGAGCCGGTCATGGGCATGGGCGTGGAGCGGGTTGATGATGAACATATGCGCCGTGGCGGGGTTACGCTCGGCGGTGTCGTTGTCGATGCGCTGAGCCAGCCCCGAGATCCTCTCGAGCGCGGAGGCGAGCCAGAGCGGGTTGCCGCAGATCTCGGCCCCGACGCGGTCGGCCTCGTATTCGCGGCTGCGGCTGATGGCCATTTGCACGAGACCTGCGGCCATAGGGGCGAGGATCATCAGCGCCAGCGTGCCGATCAATCCCATGCCGTTGTTGCGGTTGCCGCCAAAGAACATGGCGAAATTGGCGAGCATGGAGATTGCGCCTGCGAAGGTCGCGGTCACGGTCATGATGGTGGTGTCGTGGTTGCGGATATGGGCCAGCTCATGCGCCATGACGGCGGCGATTTCCTCGCGGCTGAGGTTGCGCAGGAGGCCGGTGGTGGCGGCGACGGCGGAATTGGCCGGGTTGCGCCCGGTGGCAAAAGCGTTGGGCTGATCATTGTCGAGGATATAGACCGCCGGGCGCGGCATGCCGGCGGCGTCGGCCATGTCATGCACCATCTGGGTGAGCGCCGCGCCTTCTGGCCCCGAGGCGGGGCGGGCGTTGTGCATGCGCAGCACCATGCGGTCGGAATTCCACCAGGCAAAGGCGTTCATGGCAAGGGCAAACACCAAGGCGATCATCGCCCCGCCCATGCCACCCAAAAGCGCGCCGATGCCCAGAAAGAGCGCGGTCATCGCCGCCATCAGAATACCCGTGCGCAGATAGCCCATTGTCTCACCTCCGTGGTTCTGGCGCAGATATGGCAGTTGGCACGCGCCTTGCAAGTCTTCCGCCGGAGGCAGGACCGTTAAATTCCACTGGTAAATTCCACTTGTGAATTTCCATGGGTGTCGCGTGAAACACGAGACCCCCGGCGATAACGCGGATTTGGGGAATTGGGGGCAGTCTCTGGTTTGTTGAAGAGAGATTTGCCATGGCCACAGCCTCGGAGCTGCCGATTGACACCTCTGCCAGTGCCTATGACATGGCGCTTGCCATGTTCGGCCATGGCATCACGATCGTTTCCGCCAGCTATACGGGGGCGGCGAGCGCCTCGGGGATTTACAGCAATGGCGACACGGTCGCGCCGGACCTCACGCCGTCGGACACGGGCGTGATCCTGTCCACGGGCAATGCGGTGGATGTCACGAACGATCCCGGTTTGCTGAACCTCTTGGGTGATCCGAACCTCTTGGCCGAGACCTCGACCGATCATGCCTTGGCGGGGGATGCCGATCTGACGACGATTTCCGGGCAAGCGACGTTTGACGCGGCGATTTTCGAGGCGTCGTTCATCCCCGAGGGCAGCACGTTGACGATGCAGATCGTGTTCTCGTCCGAGGAATATCTGGAGTATGTCAACGCCGGGTTCAACGACTCGGTGGGTGTTTGGGTCAACGGGGTGCAGGCCGAATTGACGGTGGGCACGGGCGACATCACGATCAACAACATCAACGATGTGTCCAATGCCAACCTCTATATGGACAACGCCGCGACCGCCGACACCTACAACACCGAGATGGACGGGTTTACCGTCACCCTCACGCTCAAGGCGCCGGTGGTGGCCGGTGAGGTCAACACCATCAAGATCGGCATTGCCGATGGGGGCGATGGGGCGCTGGACAGCAACCTGCTGATCGCCGGGAATTCGATCCAGACCGCGCTGATCGCGGGGGACGATGTGATCGACGTGACGCGGTTTGCGCCGGTCGAAGCCGATATTCTGGCGAATGACACGAGCACGGCGGGCGGGACGCTGACCATTACCCAGATCAACGGGCAGCCGGTGGTGGTGGGGGATACGATCCTCCTCGCCAGCGGTGAGACCATCCAGATGACCGCCACGGGCTTTGTTCTGGTCAGTTCCGGTCAGCCGGTCGGCACGTCAAACGTGCTGTCCTATGAGGTGGCGGATGCGGCGGGCAATACCGATGTCGGGTTCATCACGATCAACACGGTGGCCCCTTGTTTTACCGAAGGCACGCAGATCGACACGCCCGACGGGCCGGTGGCGATCGAGACATTGCGCCCCGGTGATCTGGTGCTGACGCTGGATCATGGACCGCAGGCGCTGCGCTGGATCGGACGGAGCCAGCGGCGGGCGCAGGGTGCGGATGCGCCTGTTGTGCTCGCGGCGGATGCGCTGGGGCGGCATGCGACGCTGGAACTCTCGGCCAATCACCGCATCCTTCTGGCCTCGCCGCATGCGGAATTGCTGTTTGGCACGCATCAGGTGCTGGTCAAGGCGGCGGCGTTGGTCAATGACCGCTCTATCACGCGGCGCTGTGACGGGGCGCCGGTGGTCTATGTGCATCTCTTGTTTGACCAGCATGAAATCGTGCGCGGCAATGGTCTCTGGAGTGAGAGCTATCATCCCGGTCCGATGACGCGGGGCAGTTTCGATGCCGAGACAGAGGCGGAATTGCGGGGTCTCTTCCCGGAGATTTTCGCGCCGGGGGCTGCGGGCTATGGGCCGAGCGCGCGCTCTGGTTTGCGGTCGCATGAGGCGCATGTGCTGGTTGACGCGATGCGGTGAGGCGGCGCGAAAGGGGCTTTCGCGCGCCCGTGCAGCGGCTAGGATGCGGGCATGATCATTTCGCCCGGACGCAATTATATCTTTGTGCATATCCCCAAGACTGGCGGCACCGCGATGGCGCTGGCGCTGGAGGGGCGGGCGCAGGCCGAGGATATACTGATCGGGGACACGCCCAAGGCGCGGCGCAGGCGGGCGCGGTTGAAGGGCGTACAAGCGCGCGGGCGGCTCTGGAAACATTCCACGCTGGCCGATATCGACGGGCTGGTGAGCGCCGAGACGGTGGCGGCGGCCTTTACCTTTACGCTGGTGCGCAACCCCTGGGACCGGATGGTGAGTTATTATCACTGGCTGCGGGGGCAGGAGTTCGATCATCCGGCGGTGCATTTGGCCAAGGACCGGGGGTTTCCTGAGTTTCTGGCCGCACCCGAGACGCAGACCGCGCTGCGCGCCACCCCCGCGCGGCACTATATGACGGCGGCGGATGGGCGCGAATACTGTCGGCTCTTTATCCGGCTTGAGCATCTGGAGGCGGATGCAGCCCCGCTCTGGGCGCATCTGGGATTCGTGCTGGAGGTGGCCCCGGCCAATCGGTCGGAGCGCGGGGCCTATGCCGAGTATTACGATGCCCGCGCGGCGCAGATCGTGGCCGATTGCGCCGCCGAGGATATCGCGCGATTCGGCTATCGGTTCTGACGGCGGCTGACGATTTTGTGCGATTGCGCACGCCCCTCATGCCAATCGCGCGGCTTTGCCTCGGTTGTTCACCCCGCCGCAACGGTGCCTTGTTTCCGCCTGAAACCGAGCAAAAACGGGTCATGTTAACCATGACTTAGTCCGGTTATCGGAGTGTGGACCTGTTGGCGGGACAGGAATGGTTGCAGGGAAAGGGACCGGAGCAGGAATGCTGGGTTGGTTTGGCATCAGGGAACGTGGCGCGGAGCGACCGCAAGAGGCGGAGCCTCTGAGCGTGCAAAGCGGTCTGCTGAGCGGGACGCGGGTGGCCACCGGCCATGGCTGGCGTCCGGTTCAGGCGCTCTGCGCGGGCGACCGGGTCGTGACCTTTGACGCAGGTGTGCAACCGCTCTGCGGGGTCACGCGGCATCCGGTCTGGACCGGCGAGAGCGCCTGTCCGCAACGGTTCTGGCCGCTGGATGTCGGGCGCGGGGTGATGGGCAACCGGGCACCGCTGCGGATCATGCCGCATCAGGTGGTGATGATCGAAAGCGATCTGGCCGAGACACTCTGGGGCGATCCCTTTGCACTTTTGCCCGGTCTGGCGCTGGAGGCCGCGCCAGGTGTCGCGCGCGTGCCGCCCGGTCCTGCGGCGGAGGTGGTCGTGCTGCATTTCGAGAGCGAACAGGTGATCTTTGCCGAAAACGGGCTGATGGCCCTATGTCCTGCGTCCTGTGACCTGCTGGATTATGCGCGAGAGCGTGCGGGGCCGCGTTATGACGTGCTGCCGCTGGTCGAGGCGCGGGGGCTGGTTCTGGCCATGGCGCGGATGGGGGCGCCGGTGCCTGTGCAGGATGGGGTGGTGCCGCCCGGACCTTGGGTTCAGGCCTGACGCGCGCGATTGCCCCTTGGCAGGGGGCACGGGGCGGGGTTTGATGGCGGGGCAATGCCCCTGATCCAAGAGGAACCCCAGCCATGACCGATCCGCGCAGCTATGCAAGACCTGAGGGCGGATTGCCGCCGCAGAGCCAGCTCTTGAGCGACAGGGCGGTCTTTACCGAGGCCTATGCGGTGATCCCGCGCGGGGTGATGCGCGACATCGTGACAAGCTATTTGCCGCATTGGGAGAAAACCCGCCTGTGGGTGATCGCGCGGCCGATGACCGGCTTTGCCGAGACATTCTCGCATTATATCATGGAGGTGGCACCGGGGGGTGGCAGCACGCGGCCCGAGCCCGATGCGGAGGCGCAAGGCGTGCTTTTTGTCATCCAAGGGGCGGTGCGGCTGACGATTGGCGGCGCGGTCTATGACATGGGACCGGGCGGCTATGCCTATCTGCCGCCGGGGTGTGACTGGCAGTTGGAGGGGCTGGGCGCGGGGCCTGCGGTGTTTCACTGGATTCGCAAGGCCTATGAGGCGGTCGAGGGCATTGCGCCGCCTGAGGCCTTTGTCACCAACGAGCGGGAGGTTGCGCCGACGCCGATGCCCGATTGCGGCGGGGTCTGGGCCACGACGCGCTTTGTCGATCCGAGCGATATGCGGCATGACATGCATGTGACCATCGTGACCTTGCAGCCCGGTGGCGTGATCCCGTTTATGGAGACGCATGTGATGGAGCATGGGCTCTATGTGCTGGAGGGCAAGGCGGTTTACCGGCTTAACCGGGATTGGGTCGAGGTTGAAGCGGGCGATTACATGTGGCTGCGCGCCTTTTGTCCGCAGGCCTGTTATGCGGGAGGGCCGGGGCCGTTTCGCTATCTGCTCTACAAGGATGTCAATCGGCATATGGCGCTGTGAAGCGGGGGCGCTGCCCCCGGACCCCCGGAGTATTGGCGGAACGGTGAGAGGCGGGCGCGGGCATATAATTTGATCAAATTATGTTTCGGGGCTGGTCTTTCCCAAAGCGGCGCAGCAATGTCAGGGGTGTTGACCTGTCTGCTGGGAGGGCACCATGTCTGAGGACCGCATTCGTATTGCCATCAACGGATTTGGCCGGATTGGCCGCACCATCCTGCGTATCCTGATGCGCGAGGGGGCGGCGTTTGATCTGGTTTGTATCAACGATATCGAGCCGCTCGAGACCTGTGCCTATCTCTTTCAATATGACAGCGTGTTTGGTCCCTGGCCCGGCGTGGTTACGACCCGGCCCGGTGTTCTGGTGGTGGATGGGCAGGAGATTCCGTTTCACGCGGCACGCGATCTGAGCACGCTGGATTTGAGTGGCGTCGATCTTGTGCTGGAATGCACCGGCATGGGTGGCACGCGCGCCGTGGCCGAGCGGGGCTTGCAGGCGGGGGCGCGGGCGGTTCTGGTCTCTGGTCCGTCGGCGGAGGCGGATGTGACGGTGGTGATCGGGGCCAATGAGGGCGATCTGGGCGATCACCGGATCATTTCCAATGCGTCCTGCACCACCAATGCGCTGGCCCCGTTGGCGCGGATTTTGGACGAGGCTTATGGCATTGTCAGCGGGCAGATGACGACGGTGCATTGCTATACCGGCAGTCAGCCCACGGTGGACAAGCCGCGCGATGCGCCCGAGCGCAGCCGTGCCGCCGCCCTGTCGATGGTGCCCACCACGACGAGTGCGCAGCATCAGACGGGGTTGGTATTGCCCGGTCTCAAGGGGCGGATCGAGGCGCGGGCCATCCGGGTGCCGGTGGCGAGCGTGTCCTGCATTGATCTGGTGGTGCAATTACGCGCGGATGTGACGGTGGAGGGGGTCAATACCCATCTGCAAGAGGCGGCGGGGCGGTATGGCTGGCTGGGCTGGACCGAGGCACCGCTGGTGTCGTCGGACCTGCGCGCGCGGCCCGAGAGCCTGATCGTGGCGGGGCCGCAGACCTCGGTTTCGGTCGGCGGTTTGCTACGGGTCTTTGGCTGGTATGACAACGAGTGGGGATTTTCCTGCCGCATGCTGGATATGGCGCGGCTGATCGGGCGGCGGGGATAAACCGCCGCCCAGAATTTACTTGCGCAAGCTGACGTTGGCAAAGCCCATGGCGCGCAGGCGGTCGGCCCCGGCGTTGAGCTGCGATTGCGAGCCAAAGGGACCGGCCAACACGAGGGTGAGCGCGCGCCCGTCGCGGGTGACGGTGCCGCGCCGCGCCGGAAGCCCGGCGGCGGCGATGCGCTGGGCGGCGGCCTGTGCCTGTGCGGGATCGGCAAAGAGACCGGCCTGCGCGTAGCGGTGGCTCGGCGTGCTCTGGGGTGTTGTCGCGGGCGTTGAGCGGGTCGAGACCGTGGCGCGTTGCGTATTGGCCTGCGCCAGTTTCCGGGAGGTCATCGGGGCCGGGACATAGCGCCCTTGGGTGGCGACGGTGACGCCCGCGGCGCGCTGCGCCTCAAAACTGGTGTAGGGCGGTTGCAGGCCGGGGAATTGATGGATCACATCGGCCCCGGTGCGCCGGTCAATGAGGCGCTGCGGCACGGTGTTGGTCCACATCAGCAGCATCTGGTCGCGCCCTTCGAAGGTCTGATGCGCGCGGTAGGGGTTGAGGCGGTCATCCTCCCACACCGGCTGCATGCCTTGGGGGACAGAGACCCCGGCGAGGCTGGCCTGTTGGCTGGCATAGACGCGGGCCGGGGCGATGCGGGTATAGGGCGGCACGGTTTCGGGCGTGGCCGGGGTGCCGGGACGGGGGGCCAGCGCGCGGCTGTTGCTGCCGCTGGCATAGGTCACATGCGCCGATCGTTGCGGGCCGCAGCGCACCGGCGAGCCGTTGTGTTGGACGGTATAGGCGGCGGACACGGGCGAGAGATTGGCGCAGGCGCTCTGTGCCGGGTCAGGCTGTGTCAGGCGGATGGCACGGGCCGAGGGGGCGGGTGCGGCTGTGGGCGCGGCAGGTCGCAAGGCCACGGGGCGCGGATCGGCCTCGGGGCGCAGGGCGCTGAGCGGCGCGCCAGCGGCGATCTGGACAGGGGCGGTGCGACGCTGCGGCTGGGCCGTGGCCACGGGGGCGGCGACCGGTGCCGGTTGCCGGATCACGCGCGGGGCAGGCGCGGGCGCTGTGGCGACGCGGGGGGCTGGTGCAGTGCGGACCGGCGGTGTCGGTCTGGGGGCGGCCTGTGCCACGGGTTGAGCGGCTGCTGGGGCGGCGGCCTGAACGCTTGGGGCGAGGCTGGGTTGGAAGCCGCAGAGATGGTCGCGGCCCCGCGTCATGCGCGGCACCCAAGTGACATTGCCCGCAACGCCCGCCCGCACAAAGACGCAGCCGACGCTATCGACATATTGCCGCCCCTGATAGCTGCTGGGCGGAAATTCAGCCGGTTCCGAGGGTGCGCGCAGGCTCTGCGCGGACACATCGACCGTGCCAAGCAAGAGGACAGTCGAAGCCAGAATGGCAAGTCGTGAAAATCTCATTACGCCCCCAACATCAATTG
>NZ_JAGPVV010000162.1 GCF_018066915.1 Roseovarius sp. | reverse complement strand
CGCACGGCAGAGATGCTGGTGGGGCATGGCTATGAGGTCGTGCAGATCGACAATATCGAATGTGCCAAGCTCGATGGCGGGATGTCTTGTCTTTCGCTGCGATTTTGATCTTACACTTCTTACGAAATGAAGCGGATTTTGTAAGGTCCACAGCCGCGCCATGACGGTGCGAGATCGGGAGAGTGTCATGCGGATCGAATGGGCACGGGAGGCCGATCTTGGCACCCCTTACTGGTGGTCGGCGCTGAGCGCGCCCGAGGCGGGCGAGGACCTGCCCGACACCTGTGATGTGCTGGTGATCGGGGCGGGTTATGCGGGGTTGTCGGCGGCGCTCGCGGCGCATGAGGGCGGCGCGCGGGTGGTCGTGGTCGATGCGGCAGAGCCGGGGCATGGGGCCTCGACCCGCAATGGCGGCATGTTCGGGGCGCACCCGCGTCTGGGCTGGGCCGAGTTGGAGGCAAAGTTCGGGGCCAAGGCCGCGGATGCGCTCTTTGGCGAGGCGAAGCCGGCGCTCGACTGGGCCAAGGACCTGATCGCGCGCGAGGGGATTGAGTGCGACTTCCAGAATACGGGGCGGGTGCAACTGGCCTACACGCCCGCGCATTTCGCCAATCAGCGCCGGATGGCACGGGTGGTGACCGAGAAATCAGAGGTGAAGGTGCGCCTCATCGAGCGCGCTGATCTGGGGCAGGAGATCACGACCGAGAAATATCACGGCGGGCTTCTCTTTCCGGAGCATGGTGCGATTCATCCGGCCAAGTTTCATCAGGGGCTCTTGCGCGCGGTACGCGGGCGGGGCGTGCCGGTGGTGTCACATGCGGCGGTGACAGCGCGCGAGGCAGAGGGTGCGGGATACCGGGTGCAGACCGCCAAGGGCGTGATTCGCGCGGCCAAGGTGGTACTGACCACGAACGGCTATACCAGCCGCCCGTTTCGCTGGCACATGGCGCGCGTCTTTCCGCTGCCGTCCTATATCATCGCGACCGAGGAGTTGCCGTCGAACCTGATCGGTCATATCGCGCCGGGGCGGCGGATGATGGTCGAGACACGGGCGCGGCACAGCTATTTCCGCATTTCGCCGGATGGCCGTCGGGTTCTCTTTGGTGGGCGGGCGTCGATGGCGGAGATGGGGCCGGAGGCGGCTGCGGCGCAGCTCTATAAGGTCATGGTGGGGATTTGGCCGGATCTGGCGGGCGTCAAGCTCAGCCATTCGTGGCAGGGCTTCACCGGCTACAGCTTTTCGCACATGCCGCATGTGGGGCATGACGAGGGGGTGCATTACGCAATGGGATTCTCTGGCTCGGGCACGGTGATGGCGCCGTGGCTGGGATCAAAGGCGGGCTATCAGGCGATTGGGGATGCGCGAGCGGCCACGGCCTATAGTGCCACGCCGCTCAGCCGAAGCTGGCTGCATCCGGGCGAGCGGCCGCATTTTTTGCGGGCTGCGAATCTCTGGTATCGGCAGGTCGTGGACCGGGTGGAAGATTGGCAGGCGGGGGCCGGTCGCTAGGGGGCTCAGACATGGTTTGCCTCTTTTGCGAGCGATTCAATCGGAAGGATGTAAACACTGTGTCGGTCCTGCATCAGAGGCAACGAATTTGTGACACTCACAAAACGGTGCTTTGACTGTGAACCGTTCGTGAGCGTCATTGTCGCCATCAGCCGAGTGCAGCAAGTCGTATCGGCGCATAACAGACTATTTCTGGAGGGACTTCCTTGAAACACCTACTCACAAGCACCAGCGCGATCGCCCTCGGCGTCGTCATGGTCACACCCGCTTCTGCCCAGGAATGGGACATGAAATGGGGTGGTTACCACTCGAGCCACGTGGCCTATGCCACGGTCGATTCCAACACTGTCGCGCATACCGGCGCTGATTTCGACGGCGTCGATGTCTACACCGAAGCCGAAATCGAGTTCACCCCGTCGGTGACGTTGGACAACGGCATGACCTTTGGCGTCAACGTCCAGATGGAAAGCACCAACAACGGTGGCGGTGCGACCGGCATCGACGAAACCTACATGACCATTTCCAGCGACACGCTGGGCAAGATCGACCTCGGCAACGAGAACTCGGCTGGCTACAAGATGATGGTGTCGGCACCGCAGATCGACGGCAGCATCTGGATCAACTCGCCCTCGATTTCGGGTTTCATTCCGATTTCGGTGAGCGCGGGCGGCAACCTGCCGTGGAACTTCCGTCAGTCGGCCATCTCGGCCTACACCGAGGTTCTGGGCAACAACGACGTGGCGCGGATCAGCTACTATACCCCGTCCTTCAACGGTCTGACGCTGGGTATCTCCTATGCTGCGTCGGATAACATCATCGGCACCGGTGCCAACGCGGGCAACAACTTTGGTGTGAACCGCAATGCGGGCGTGACGGACATTTTCGACATCGCTGTGGCCTATAGCGGCTCGTTCGGCGGTTTCGATGTGGATGCCGCAGCACGCTGGGGCACAGCCGAGAACAACACCGGCCTTGCAGGCACCGATGATCCCGAAACCTGGGGTCTGGGCGCAAGCTTTGGCTACAACGGCTTTGCCTTTGGTGGTTCTTATTCCGAGAACGACAACGGCGGTCTCTTGCCGGATGAAGAAGGCTGGGCGCTGGGCATCACCTATGATCTCGAAGGTCCGTGGAAATTCGGGATCGACACCTATCAGGGTGAATACAGCGGCACAGGTGCTGCCTCTGGCGACAAGGCCGAGTTCGAAGCCTATCAGATCATCGGCAACCGTGAGCTGGGCGAAGGCGTAAGCTGGGCGATCTATGCTGTCTATGCCGAAGGCTCTGTCAACGGCAACGCTGGCGGCACCTTTGCACCGGGCACGGCCAACACCGAAGTCGAAGGCACGCTGATCGGCACCTCGATCAACCTGACCTTCTGATCCATCGGTCAAGACCTAACGGAGCGCGCGGGGATCAAACCCCGCGCGTTTTGCATGTCTGGCGCTTGTCCCCGCGCGCAGTCCTGCGATGATGCGGCACCGCAAGCATCGAAAAGGACCAGATGATGAGCACATTCGACGAGGATCTCTTTCTCAAGGGGTTGGAGCAGCGCAAGGCGACGCTGGGGGCCGCCTATGTGGAGCGCAGTCTTGAGGCCGCGGATGAGTTTACCCGCCCGTTTCAAGAGGCGATGACGGCGTGGTGCTGGGGGTTTGGCTGGGGCGATGAGGTGATTCCGCCCAAGACCCGCAGCATGATGAATCTGGCCATGCTGGGGGCGCTGGGCAAGATGCATGAATGGGAATTGCACTGTCGGGGGGCCATCAACAACGGGGTCACGCCCGAGGAAATCCGCGCGATTATCCATGTTGTCGGAATTTATTGCGGGGTCCCGCAGGCGCTGGAATGTTTCCGGGCGGCAAAAAAAGTGCTGGGCGAAGAACAGGGCTGAGCGAAGCGCCTTGTTTAAAAGGGCTATCGGGAATGGGTGTGGTTTCTGCGTCACAATCGCGGCGGGATGAGGGCAGAGCAGGGGGGTTGCGTTGACAGTTTGGGGGGGAATGGCGCATTTCATAGCACAAGCCGTTTCCAATGACTGGTGCGGCGGATCTGATTAACCTGCTTCTGAGGAGGGACACCCTTGAAAAAGCAACTTCTGAGCACCAGCGCGATTGCTCTTGGCGTGGCATTTGCCGCACCGGCATCGGCACAAGAATGGGACATGACATGGGGCGGGTTCTACAACTCGCACGTTGGTTATGTGACCGTTGACTCGAACACCCCTGCCCATGCTGGCGCAGACTTTGACGGTGTCGACGTTTTCGCGAACACCGAAATCCACTTCAAGCCCTCGGTTACGCTCGACAACGGCCTGACCTTCGGTGTTGACGTGCAGATGGAAGGCACCAACAACGGCGGCGGCGCCACCGGCATCGACGAAACCTACATGTTCATCAAGGGCGACACGCTCGGCAAGATCGAACTCGGCAACGAGAACTCGGCTGGCTACAAGATGACTGTGGCGGCTCCGCAGGTCAAAGGCGGCATCGGCATCAACTCTCCGTCGATCTCGGGCTTCGTTCCGATCTCGGTCGCTGCTGGCGGCAACCTGCCTTGGCTGTTCCGCGATTCGGGCATTTCGTCCTATGCTGAAGTTCTCGGCAACAACGACGTGCCGCGCATCACCTATTACACCCCGTCCTTCAACGGTCTGACCCTCGGCGTGTCCTACGCTGCTGCGTCGAACGTTGCTGGTACCGGCGCAAACGCTGGTAACAACTTTGGTGTGAACCGCAATGCCGGCGTGACCGACATTTTCGACATCGGCCTCGGCTACAGCCAGTCGTTCAATGGCATTGATCTCGACCTGTCCGCACGTTGGGGCACTGCCGAGAACAACACCGGTATTGCTGGCACCAGCGATCCGGAAGTCTGGAACGTTGGCGCAAGCATTGGCTTCAGCGGCTGGACCATCGGCGGCGGCTATGGCGAGAACGACAACGGCGGTCTGCGTGCATTCGACTCCGAAGGCTGGAGCCTCGGTGTGACCTATGACATCGCAGGTCCGTGGTCGGTTGGTTTCGACACCTACCAGGGTACCTATGAAGGCGTCGGCGCCGGTTCGGGCGACGAAGCTGAATACGAAGCCTACCAGCTGGTCGGCAGCCGTTCGCTCGGCGCTGGCGTGACCTGGGCCGTGTACGCAGCCTACATCGAAGGTTCTGTGAACGCGAACCTCGGCGGCACCTTTGGTGCAAACGCCAACACCGAGACCGAAGGCACGCTCATCGGCACCTCGATCAACCTGTCGTTCTAATCGACCGGTCAAAAGACAAGGGGCGGGGGGTGACATTTCCCCCCGCCTTTTCTATGTGTTCCGCCCATGTGAGCAAACTGTGGAGGCCCGCGGGGCATGAAGCGAAGCATCATCTGGCTGGCCTCTTATCCGAAGTCCGGGAATACGTGGACGCGGCTTTTCCTTGCCAATTACCTGATGAACGCCCAAGAGCCGGTGCCGATCAACCAAGCGCACCGTTTTGCCGTGGGCGATGCCGTGGTCAAGATGTACAACCGCGTCGCGGGGCGGGAGATTGATCCGCAGAACCTGTCGCTGAGCCTGCGTCTGCGCGACGGTGTGCTGCGCGGGATCGTGGCCAACAATGCCGATGTCAATTTCGTCAAGACCCACAACGCGCGCGTGGCCCCCGAAAAGATCGAATTGATTCCCGACCGCTACACGCGCTCTGCCATTTATATCATCCGCAATCCGCTCGATATGGTGCTGTCCTATGCGCGCCATTACGGCATTACGCAGGAAGATGCGGCGAACAAGATTTGCCATCCCGACAATGGCAACCTGCCTACAGAGACATCGGTGGCGCAATACCTCAGTTCGTGGGACATGCACGTCAAGAGCTGGATGGCCTATGCGCCGTGGAAGCGATTGATCCTGCGCTATGAGGACCTGCTCGACGATCCCGAGACACATTTCGCCAAGGTGCTGGATTTGGTTGGCGTGCCTGTGGACAAGGAGCGGCTGCAACGCGCGATCCGGTTTTGCAGCTTTGATGAGTTGTCGCGGCAGGAAGAGGAACAGGGGTTCATCGAGCGTCCTGAACAGAGCGAGAAATTCTTTGGCAAGGGCCAAAAGGATCAGTGGAAAACCGATCTCGACCCGGCGCTGGCGGAGATGATCCGCGCCAAGATGGGCGAGACCATGAAGCGATACGGGTATCTGGAATGAGCGATCTGCGGCGGATCATCTGGCTGGCGAGCTATCCCAAATCGGGCAACACATGGATGCGCAGCCTCTTGGCGCATTACTTTATGCCTGTGGGAAAAGCCCCGGATATCAATAATTTGCGGCAGTTCACCACCGGGGACACGCGGCAGGATTTCTTTGATGCGGCCAATGGTGCGCCGTTTCGCGGGCAGGGGGTAGAGGATTGGATGCGGGTGCGGGGCCGTGCGCTGCGCCTGATTGCCGCCTCGAAGCCGGACCATCATTTCGTCAAGACTCATTGCCAGACGGTGCGGATTTTCGATCAGGATGTGATCCCGCCCGAATTGACCGCCGCCGCGATCTATATCATCCGCAATCCGTTCGATCTGGCCCCGTCCTTTGCCCGGCATCAGAATTGCGATCTGGACCTTGCGATCGAGCGGATGTGCAACCCCGACACGATCACCGGCACACCGAGCGGCATCATCGACCTGCTGGGTCGTTGGGATGATCATATCCGCGTCTGGACCCATGCGCCGGGCCTGCCCATCCATGTGGTGCGCTATGAGGACATGCTGCACAATCCCGGACGCACCATGCGCGGATTGCTGGAGAAATTCCTCAAGGTCAAGGTGGACGGGCCCAAGCTGGCGCGGGCGATCAAGGCCACGAGTTTCGAGGCGATGAAGCGGCAGGAAGAGACGCTGGGCTTTGCCGAAAAGCCCAAGGGTATGACCGCGTTCTTTGCCAAGGGGCAGGCGGGGGTCTGGCGCGAGGATCTGACCCCGGCGCAGGTGGCGCGGTTGCGCGCGGCGTTCCTGCCGACGCTGGAGCGGTGGTATCCCGAAATGCTCAAGGAAACGGGTGCGGTGGCGGCGCAGGCCTGAGCGCTTGACTGGCAATCGCGGGCAGGGGCGCTATGCTGAACGGTAGGAGACTGTGATCGGAGGGCCGGAGATGACACGCAAGGGGATGATGCTGGCGGTGCTGGTGCTGGCTGGCTGCACGGCGTTCGGGCCGCAGATGGTGGCACGGCTGGGCTCTGATCCGGTGCTCTCGGGGGGCCGCTATGATTCCGGCGGCGGGCTGACGGTGGCGGCGGATATTCGTGAGGCGCAGGGCCGCGTGCTGCTCTGCGGGGTCTGGGCGCAGAGCCATCAACAATCGGTTTTGACCAAGGGCAAGGCGGTGGATGTGATGGGCACGGGCGCGGTCTTTCTCGATGGGGCCGCGCTGGCGCGTGGGCTGGTGTTCATGCGCGAGGTGCCGCCCGCGCGCGACTATGGGGGCCAAGAGGCGGGCTGTGTGCTGACCGAGCGGGTCTGGAAGGCGGGCTATGCTACGGCCGCGCCGGTGATCCGTCTGCCGCGTCAGGTGGTGCATGTCGAGGGGGATCTGGGGCATTTTGTCGTGACCTTCCGACAGACAGGCCCCGGTGCCGGGGAACCCAAAGCGGTGCAATAGCGGCAAATCCGGTGGATTTGCTGGGGCGTCGCCGGGAAAGAAATTGACAGAGCGCGGTTATCCCATACCATCGCTGGTGTGTATTCACTGTTTTTCCAAGAGGTTTCCCATGCCCCTGCGTGCATCCGCCGTGATTTCTGCCCTTGCTCTCGCCTGTCTTGCTGCACCCGCCATGGCGCAGAGTGCCAAGGTCTATGCCTATGAAAGCCAAGCCAATTATTGCCCAGCCGGATTGCAGCCGGTCACGCTCAACGGGGTGATCTGCTGTGGTCAGCCGAACCAGACGCAGAGCTATCAGCAGGTAATGCGCCATCCGGTCGCCAAGGTGCGGCACCAGACCTATACCGCCACTTCGCATCTCAATTGCCCCGAGGGCGCGAAGGGCTGTTACTGAGGCGAAAATCTCTGAAACAGGGCGCGCGTGGCGCCCTGTTTTAGGGTTGATTGTGATCTTGGTTCAGCCTGTGGCCATCCGCGCCACGGGGCTAACGCCGAAGCTGACGCGTCAGAGCAAACGCAGATCCGAGGCCATTTGACGGCCGTCGCGCCCTTCCTGCAGCTCGAACCCGACCTTTTGATTGTCGGCGAGCCCTGTGAGCCCCGAGCGTTCGACCGCCGAGATGTGCACGAACACATCCTTGCCGCCGCCGTCAGGAGCGATAAATCCATAACCTTTTGTGGTATTAAACCATTTCACGGTGCCGGTCGGCATGCCGCTTCTCCTTTTGCGTCGCTTCCCCGGGAATATGCCGGGCCATGTCGTGCCGAGCCCTCAGGGACCGGCCAAGCGTTGCAAAGGCGGAATCTGAATGCCCATCGTGACGGCTGTAATGATTGCATTGCCATTGTAAAAATCAAGCGAAACTCCGTGACGCGCGGGTTTTTGCCCGATAAACACGCAAAAATGAAGGAGTGCGCCATGATCCTCTATGGTTTGAAAAGCTGTGACACCTGCCGCAAGGCGTTGAAAGCGTTGGGCAATGCCCAGTTTCACGATGTTCGGGCCGAGGGGCTGCCCAAGGATTTGGCACAGGCGGCATGGGCACACTTTGGCGAGGCTTTGGTGAATCGGCAATCGACCACATGGCGCGGGCTGAGTGACGACGAACGTGCCCGCGATCCGCTGACCCTCTTGGCAGAGCATCCGACGCTGATGAAACGCCCGCTGATTGATGCGGGCGGCACGCTCTATCTGGGATGGGGCAAGGACACACAAGACGCGCTGCTTGGATAAGCGGGCATAAGGCCCCATATCGGGCAGAAGTTCAGGAGGCGGGAAAATGCGCAGCGCGGCAATGGTGTTAGGGGTGATCGGCGGCTGTCTGGCGGTGCTGGTCGGGTTCTTCAGCTATGGCTATACCGAGGTGATCAACCGGGTTGGCGAGGTGGACGGGCTGCTCACGCAGGTGAATGATCCGGGGCTGATCCGCACCGCGAGCTTTCTCGCACCGCTCTTGGCGATTGCCGGGGGGGCGATGGCCAAGGTGCGTGCGCTCTGGGGTGGGGTGCTGCTGCTGATCGCGGCGGGGCTGATGTATTACGCCTTTGGCTTCAACGTCTTTACCATGTTCCCGCTGGGCTTTACCGGGCTGGCCGGGGTTCTGGCCATCGCGGCGGGTAAGCCGGATGAACCAAAGGCGCATTTCTGAGCGGGGTCACAGCGCGGGCAGGCGATACATGCCAGAGCTGGAAAAGGCGATGGAGCTGCCATCCGCGATATCCTCGGCAAAGCGTTGGGCGATGACGCGCAGCGCGGTTTGACGCCCCTTGGCCACCAGCGCGCGGCGCGAGGGCAGCGAGGGCGTAAGACCGGGGCTGAGCAGGGTTTGCGACCAGATGAGCGGGTGCAGTTCCTGCAAGTGGTTCTCGAGGAGCCAATCCAGACAGTCGTGAATCCGGCGGCGCGCGGCCTCTGTCGCACCTGAGAGGCGCTGTTTGCCGGTCTTGGGGGCCATGACGATGCCGCAAAAGGCCGAAAGCTGATTGATCACATGCTGATCGCGGCGGCGGGCCACGATATCGCGCAGGCCGTCCACGAAAAACTCGGAGTCGAGGTGGGTCATCGCGCCGGGATCAAGGGCGAGCGCGTCGAAATAGACCCAAGAATAGGCCCCCGCGCCCCAGATTTCGCCAGTGCGCGCGGCGGTGCGGCGCGCCTCGAGATCGAGCATCTCGTAGCTGCCATAGCGCGCGGGCAAGAGCGCCTCGCCAAGCGCGCGCATGTGGCGGGGGCTGTCGGGATCAAGGTCGATCAGGCGTTCGTAATCGTCGGCCACGCGCATCCGGGGCTGTCGCCGTGCCGCGAGCAGAGCGCATTGCGCTGCCGCCAGCGAGGGCGCATCGAGATCGACCCCGTCGAAGGGCACAAGCATGTCCTCGGCGCGTTTGAAATGTTCGAGAAAGCGCAATTCATGCGCTGCGCGGGTGCGGTCGGTGGCGGTGGCGCGCCAGGCCCAACCGATGTCGATATGGGCCAGCGCCACGATCAGCGCGCAGGGGTAGCTGTCAGCATTTTCGGCCTGCATCTCTTCCAGTGCGTCGATGCCGGAGGGGTCTGGGTCTACCCCGTCATGGAGCGCGTCTTCGGCGGCGGCCACGACATCAGCGCGCGCACCGACGGCCAGAAGCGTGGTCGCATTCTCGCCCCCCGGCGTGCGCAGCCGCGCGGCATCGGTGTATTCGATCACCTGCGCCAGTTCCGGCCACATATCCTGACGCGCGAGTTTCTGGCCCCGGTCCTGATGCATGGCGCGGGCCATTTCCTCGTCCGTGACGGGCAGGGAGGGGAGCAGGATGCGCTTGGACAGGCTGTCGAGATCGGTCTCGGGTTTGCGCCGCAAGAGGCCCAAGAGATCGGGCCAGAGGCGTGTCGCCTGCGCCGGACGCTTGCGCGGGCCGGGCTGGGTTGGTTCTGGTCTGGCGAGCGGATCAAACGGCATGGCAACTCCGACAGTCTTGATGCCCCCCAAAGTGCCGCCGGATTTCGACCAAAAGAGGGCGATGCTTGGGTGAAGACAGGGAATATGCGGGCCAGCACGGCAGCGTTGCCAAGTGATCCGCTTTGCGCCAGAATTGCCGGATGAGAGGATTTTTGTGCCTTGTTTTCCTTGTGTTTTTCTCTCTTCCCGTGCAGGCGCAGGAGGAGGGGAAGGCGGATTTGACCCTGAGTCCCCCGGCGCGAGACGGCAATATTCCGCGCACGCGGTGGGAGCAGCGCAGGGAGGCCGCGCTCTGGACGCGCAGCGCGCTCTCGGCGCTCAAGGCGCATGGGGCACCGCTTGTGCAGAGCGTGCCGCGCGATATCGCCACCTGGTGTCCGGGCTATGCCGGGGGCGATGAACCAAGACGCCGGGCGTTTTGGGTGGGGTTTTTGTCGGCGCTGGCCAAACATGAAAGCACCTATAACCCCGCGGCTGTGGGCGGTGGCGGCCAGTGGCATGGGCTGTTGCAGATCGGGCCTGCGACGGCGCGGACGTATAAATGCCGGGCCGGCACCGGCGAGGCGTTGCGCCACGGGCCGGACAATCTGTCCTGTGCGATCCGGATCATGGCCCATACCGTGCCGCGTGACGGGGTGGTTGCCGAAGGGCGGCGCGGAGTGGCGTCTGATTGGGGGCCGCTGAGCAATGTCGCCAAGCGCGAGGACATGCAGCGTTGGACGCGGGCGCAGAGCTATTGCAAGCCGCTGTCGTCGATACGCCCGCGGGCGCGACCTGTGAGGGTGGCGCGGGCGGTGGAGTGAGAGGAGGGGCGGCGAGGTCAGATGACCCCCGCGCCTTGTTCCGCGCGGGGGGTGTTCAGGGTCAATGGCCCCTCTCAGACCCCTCGAATGCGCCCGACCATTTCGGTCGTGTCGCGGCTGAGGTTTGGGGTGGCGAGGATGCGGTCCAGCTCTGCTGCGATCATGCCTTGGCGCACCGGATCGTAGCGGCGCCATGTTTCAAACGCCGAGCACATCCGCGCCGTGGTCTGCGGATTGAGCGGATCGAGCCGGATCAGCATATCCGCGAGCAGGCGATAGCCGCGCCCCGAGGCGTGGTGAAAGCCTGCGGGCGAACCGCTGAGTGCGCCCAGCGTGGCGCGAAAGCGGTTGGGATTGCGCAGGGTGAAATCGGGGTGGTGCGTGAGCCGTTCGGCCACCTCTGCCGCGCGCTCTGGTGCGGCCTGCATGATTTGCAGGCTGAACCATTTGTCGATGACCAGCCGGTCGTGTTTCCACTGGGTATAAAACGCCTCGGTGGCAGCCTCGCCTGTTCCCGCCTGCAAGAGGCAGGACCAAGCCGCCAATTGCTGCGTCATGTTGTCGGCGGCGTCATATTGCGCCTGCGCGCGTGCGCCGCCATCGCGGCGGGTCAGCATCGCCAGCGCCGCGTTGGCCAGCGCCCGCGCGCCCACCTGATCGGGGTCGGGGCGGTAGGGGGCCGTGACCTGATGGCGGGTGTAGAGATCCTGCGCGATGCTCTCGAGCGCCTGCGCGCGCGCGTCGCGCAGGGTCTCGATCGCCTGCCAGATCGCTTGCGGATCGGGCGTGTGCCCGGCGTCAAAGAGCGCCTGTGCCAGATCATCCTCGCTGGGCAGGCCAAGCGCCAGCGCCCGAAAGGCGGGATCAAGTGTGTCGTCGCGCGCCACGCGGGCAATCGCATCGAGATAGGCCGCATCGGGGGCGGCACCCTCGGTGATCATGGCGATGAGGCCGGCGCGGGCCAGCGCGCGCCCTGCCTCCCATTTGTTGAAGGGGTCGGTGTCATGCGCCAAAAGAAAGGCGCGCTCCGCATTGGTGCTCTCGCGTTCAAGGATCACGGGGGCGGAAAAATCGCGCAGGATCGAGGGGATGGGGCGCGATGCTAATCCATCGAAGGTGAAGCTTTGCTGTGCTTGCGTCATTTCCAGCACGCGGGTTGGCTGCACCTCATCACCATTGGGGCTGAGCAGGCCCACGGCAATCGGGATGACGCGCGGTTGTTTATCTTCTTGCCCCGGTGTGGGCGGGGTTTTCTGTTCGAAATGAAGCGTGTAGCGACCATTGTTGAACTCTTCGGTGACGCGCAGGCGTGGCGTGCCTGCCTCGGAATACCAGCGCTTGAACTGGCTGAGGTCGCGGCCTGTGACATCCTCGAACACCTTGAGCCAATCCTCGATGGTGCAGGCCTGCCCATCGTGGCGGGTGAAGTAGAGATCGAGCGCCTCGCGATAGGCGGCATCGCCCACCAGACGCTTGAGCATGCCGATCAGCTCGGCGCCCTTTTCATAGACCGTTGCGGTGTAGAAGTTGTTGATTTCAATAAAGCTCTCGGGGCGGACAGGATGCGCCAGCGGGCCGTTGTCCTCGCGGAATTGCCGGGCGCGGAGTGCTATCACATCCGAGATGCGCTTGACCGGGGCGGAGCGCAGATCAGAGGTGAACTGGCTGTCGCGATAGACCGTCAGCCCCTCCTTGAGGCAGAGCTGGAACCAGTCGCGGCAGGTGATGCGATTGCCGGTCCAGTTGTGGAAATACTCATGCGCGACAATCGCCTCGATACGTTCGAAATTGGCATCTGTGGCGGTCTCTGCTGTGGATAAGACGCAAGAGGAGTTGAAAATGTTCAAGCCCTTGTTTTCCATTGCGCCCATGTTGAAATCGTCCACGGCGACGATATTGAAGAGATCGAGGTCATATTCGCGCCCGTAGACCTCTTCATCCCAGGCCATGGATTTCTTGAGCGCCTCCATGCCAAAGGCGCATTTGTCCTCATCCCCCGGCCGCACCCAGATATTGAGCGCGACCTCGCGGCCAGAGCGGGTGGTGAACGTGTCGGGATGCGCCACCAGATCGCCTGCGACGAGGGCAAAGAGATAGGCCGGTTTCGGCCAAGGATCGTGCCATTCGGCCCAGCCAGCGCCGCTGCCCGTGGGATTGCCGTTGGAGAGCAGGACCGGCATGTCGCCTTCGATGCGCACGGTGAAGATGCTCATCACGTCGGGGCGGTCGGGGTAATAGGTGATCTT
>NZ_JAGPVV010000143.1 GCF_018066915.1 Roseovarius sp. | reverse complement strand
TGGAGCGCTGTGATCCGCATATCGGCCTGCTGCACCGTGGCACCGAAAAGCTGATGGAGAGCCGAACCTACCTGCAGAACCTGCCCTATTTCGACCGGCTGGATTACGTGGCACCGATGAATCAGGAGCATGCCTGGTGTCTGGCCATCGAAAAGCTGACCGGCGTCGAGGTGCCGCGCCGTGCGAGCCTGATCCGGGTGCTCTATTGCGAGATTGGCCGTATTCTGAACCATCTCTTGAACGTCACCACGCAGGCGATGGACGTGGGCGCGCTCACGCCGCCGCTCTGGGGCTTTGAAGAGCGCGAAAAGCTGATGGTGTTCTATGAGCGCGCCAGCGGTGCGCGCCTGCATTCGGCCTATTTCCGCCCCGGTGGCGTGCATCAGGACCTGCCGCCCGAGTTGATCGACGATATCGAGACCTGGGCCAATGAATTCCCCAGTGTGCTCGATGACATTGACGGGCTCTTGACCGAAAACCGCATCTTCAAGCAGCGTAATGCCGATATTGGCGTTGTCAGCCAGCAAGAGGCGCTCGATTGGGGCTTTAGCGGTGTCATGGTGCGCGGCTCTGGCATGGCGTGGGATTTGCGCCGGGCGCAGCCCTATGAATGCTATGACGAGTTCGATTTCCTTGTTCCCGTTGGCAAGAATGGCGATTGCTATGATCGCTATCTCTGCCGGATGGAGGAAATGCGCCAATCTCTGCGGATCATCCATCAGGCGATTGCCAAGCTGCGGGCGCCCGAGGGGCAGGGCGATATTCTGGCGCGGGGCAAGATCACCCCACCCAAGCGCGGCGAAATGAAGCGCTCGATGGAGGCGCTCATTCACCACTTCAAGCTCTATACCGAGGGCTTCCGCGTGCCCGAGGGCGAAGTCTATGTCGCCGTCGAGGCGCCCAAGGGCGAATTTGGCGTGTATCTTGTGGCGGATGGCACCAATCGGCCGTATCGCGCCAAGCTGCGCGCGCCGGGGTTCCTGCATTTGCAGGCGATGGATCATGTCGCCAAGGGGCATCAACTGGCCGATGTGGCGGCGATCATCGGGACGATGGATGTCGTCTTTGGGGAGATCGACCGGTAATGAGCTGGGCGAGCCTTGCCATAGCGCTTTCGGGCGCGGGGGTGCTGGTAACGGGGGCGTTGGCCGCCCTCTTTCTGCGCGACCCGGTGGCGGGCATGGTGGCCACGACCCATCGCGCCGCGCAATTGCCGCAGGTGATGGCCAATCGCTATGTGGCGATGCTGGTCCTTGCGCTTGGCGCGACGGTCTATGGGGATTTCAAGGTGATCGCGCTGCTCTTTGCCGCGTTTGCCTATATGGCGTTTCACGATGCCTGGATCTACGCGCGAGCGGGGCAAGCGGTGGCCAAGCATATCGGCGCAGGCGTTGCCGCGCTGATCGTGGTTGTGGTGGCGAGTTTGGCGATTGGACAGGGCGCATGAGAAGTTTGGGTATAATGGTGCTTTGTGTTCTGCCGGTCATGGGCCAAGCGCAGGCTGTGTCCTCGGAGCGGATTGAGGAATTCGTGGGTGTCATGGCGCAGCATGGCTGTCGCATGTCGCCCTATCAAGCGGACAAGGTGATGCCCGAGGCCGGTTTCGCCGACAAGGACGAGACCAAGGCCATCACCGAGCAACTTGTGAGCGAAGAGCGCGCACGCATCCTCGATGGGCAGCTTGTGGTCTTTGGCGGCGTCTGTGGCGGCAAGCTCGATTATTCGGGGCGCGAGCGGTTCTTTGCGGCCATTGCCGACAATAATTGCGTGATGACCATCGACGAGGCCAAGCTCTTGTTGCCGCGTGTGGGCGTCGAGATGACCGAAGTGCGGCTCTTGATGGACAAGATGGAGCGGATGGCAGAAATCCGTGTGTCCGAGGATCAAAAGGCGGTGTTTCTGGAGCAGAGCCTCTGCGACAAGTTCAAGGGCCTGTCGGCGGACATGATGGCCAGCAACCCCGAGATTACCGCGCCGCAGCGTGGACCCGAGGAGCTGCGCGCCGATTTCATCGCCTATATGAAGACAGCCGGGTGCAGTTTGAGCCGCGCCGAGGCCGATAGCCAGCTTCCGGCAGCCGGGTTCACCACCAAGGAATTGCGCCCGGTGATTGGCAAGATGTTGCAAGAGGGCGAGGCGGTGATGAACACCGAGGATGACTCGCTCTCGCTTTCAGAAGAGGTGTGTTCGCAATGATCACCGCACGGATTGCGGCACTGGCCGCGTTTGGTTTTCTTGCAGGCTGTGCCCTGCCGCCCGAAGGTGTGGGCCAGGAAGGCATCGCGCGCTATGATGCTGCCGCCGCGTCGCTGGGATGCCGCCTTGTGACTGAGCCCGACTATCTGGCCGCCGAAATCCAGACCGGGCTCAAGCGGCAGCAATTGCTGGATATCACCGCCTATAAACTGTCCTCGGGCGGAGCCGTTCGGCTGCCTGATGGGGGCGTGAAACTGACTACAGGAGCCTGTGCCTGAGAATGCTACGTCGCCTTTATCATCAACAGCCCGAGAGCTTTGCCTTTAGCCCCGCCAATAAGGCCTGGGCCGAGGGGCAGATCAGCAAATATCCCGAGGGCCGTCAGGCCAGCGCGATCATCCCGCTATTGTGGCGGGCGCAGGAGCAGGAAGGCTGGCTGAGCCGTCCGGCGATCGAGCATGTGGCCGACATGCTGGGGATGGATTACATCCGAGCGCTGGAGGTGGCGACGTTCTACTTCATGTTCCAGTTGCAGCCGGTGGGCAGCGTGGCGCATTTCCAGATTTGTGGCACCACGACCTGCATGATCTGCGGGGCCGAGGATCTGATTGCGGTCTGCAAGGACAAGATTGCGCCCAAGGCGTTTGATCTGTCGGCGGATGGCAAGTTTTCCTGGGAAGAGGTCGAATGTCTGGGCGCTTGCGCCAATGCTCCCATGGCGCAGATCGGCAAGGATTATTACGAGGATCTGACTGCCGCGCGGTTCGCTGAGATCATCGACGAATTGGCAGCAGGCAAGGTGCCGGTGCCGGGGCCGCAGAATGGTCGTTATGCCGCCGAGCCGAAATCGGGGCTGACCAGCCTCAAGGAATTCGACAGCGGTCGCGCGCAGTATAATGCCAGCGCACAGGCGGCGGTGGATATCGGCGACACGGTCAAGCGGATTGACGGCACCGAGGTGCCGCTCTTGACGCCGTGGCGCGACAAGGGGGCGATGCACAAGCCCGCCCCTTCGGCGGTCAAGCAGAACGCCGAGCCGGTGGCTATTGTGACCAAGGTTTCCCCCGGCACGCCCGCGGATGCGACCGGGGCCACCAAGGCCGAGGCGCAAGCCAAATCGACCGCGAAGCCGGATGTGGAACCGGCGGCAAAGCCCGCCAAGCCTGCGAAAGCGGCGGCTGAGGCCGCACCTGCGCCGGGCAAGAAGCCTGAAACGCTGAGCGCGCCGCGTGAAACGGGCGCGGACGATCTCAAGATGATCAAGGGTGTCGGCCCCAAGCTGGAGCAGCTTTTGCACAGCATGGGCTTTTACCACTTTGATCAGGTGGCGAAATGGACGGAGGAGGAGATCAGTTGGGTCGATCAGAACCTTGAGGGATTCAAGGGACGGGTCAGCCGGGACAACTGGGTTGAGCAGGCAAAGTTGCTGGCGGACGGCAAAGAGACGGAGTTCTCTGCCCGTGCCAAGAAAGGTGGCGTTTACTGAATACGCCTGTCTGAACACAACAGGGGGTTACTGTCATGTCTGATACGTCGAAACTGAGCACTTGCCAGATCATAAGCTGGGGCCTTGCGCTCTTGTCCGGGGTTCTGGTGGTCTGGTCCACAGCCGGAGCGGTGGGGTTCTTTGCCGCGCTTCTGTTGGGAGTGGCCTTTGCGGTGTTCTTTGGCCTCGTGATCACGGGTCTGGTCTGCACCGGGTATAACCCCGACGATCGCGGGATCGAGGCGCGCGATGTCGAGGCGACGTTGCGGGGCGTGACGGGGATCACCGGCTACAAGGCGCCGGATGTTGAGGAAGAGGCGCCTGCAGCGGCACCGGCACCCGTGGCCGCTGCGGTGGCCACGCCCGCACAATCGGCGGCGGTGAGTGTGGCGGAGACCGAGATGGAACCGGCGGGCACGAAGCCCGCAGCACTATCGGCCCCGCGCGGTGGGGCGGCGGATGACCTCAAGCAGATCAAGGGGGTGGGCCCCAAGCTTGAGGAACTCTGTCATGCGTTGGGCTTTTACCACTTTGACCAGATCGCGGGCTGGTCGGCGGCAGAGGTGGCCTGGGTCGATGAGAACCTCAAGGGGTTCAAGGGCCGGGTGAGCCGCGACAATTGGGTCGAACAGGCCAAGACCCTCGCCGCTGGTGGCGAGACAGAGTTTTCCAAACGCGTCGCATCGGGCGGCGTTTACGAGGAATGATGCAAGCGATGCGCAGTCAAGACAAAGACCGGCAAATGGCACGCAAGGGCCGCACCGTGGGTGTGGTGATTGCGGCGACCATGCTGATCTGGATGGCCGCGCAATGGCTGGGCGCGCAGATGGGATGGCCGATCCGGTTCGTCTTTCTGTTCGATCTGGCCGCCATCGCCGCCTTTTTCTGGGCGTTGGTGGTGACTTATCAAATCTGGCGCATGCGCCGGGACAATCAGGGGTAGCGGAATGCTCAAGGACCAGGACCGTATCTTTACCAATCTCTACGGGATGCATGATCGCAGCCTCAAGGGGGCCTTGGCGCGTGGGCATTGGGATGGCACGGCCAAGATATTGCAGAACGGCCGTGACTGGATCGTGAACAAGATGAAGGCGAGCGGGCTGCGCGGGCGCGGCGGTGCGGGCTTTCCCACGGGTCTGAAATGGTCGTTCATGCCCAAGGAAAGCGACGGGCGGCCAAGCTATCTGGTGGTCAATGCCGATGAATCCGAACCGGGCACTTGCAAGGATCGCGAGATCATGCGCCATGATCCGCACACTCTGGTCGAGGGCTGTTTGATTGCCAGCTTCGCGATGAACGCGCATGCCTGTTACATCTACATCCGCGGGGAATACATCCGCGAGAAAGAGGCGCTGCAGACCGCGATTGACGAGGCTTATGCGGCGGGTCTGGTGGGCAAGAACGCCTGCAAATCCGGCTGGGATTTTGACATTTATCTGCATCACGGG
>NZ_JAGPVV010000140.1 GCF_018066915.1 Roseovarius sp. | reverse complement strand
CTGAGAGTGCCTCCCTTCCCGTATGCGACACGCTCGGCAGAAATCATTCAGGCACAACTGACCGAGGCGGGCATCGACGCACGCGTCGAGAATGTTGAATGGGGGTTCTGGCTGGATGAAGTCTACAAAAAGCTCAACTACGACATGACGATCATCGCTCATACCAGTCCGAACGACCTGGGCAATTTCGCGAAAGGTAGAGAGTACTTCTACGGCTTCCAGAACGATACGTTCGACGCGCTCTGGCAGCAGATCAGCACCGAAAGCGATCCTGCCGCCCGCATGGCGATGGAGAAGGAAGCACAGACCTGGCTGGCCGAGGAAGCGGTGCACGGGTTCCTGTTCCAGCTTCCGCAACTGGGTGTCTATGACAAAGATCTGCGCGGTTACTGGACATCGGCCCCGGTTCTGTTCGAACCTTTCGCCAAGCTCTCCTGGGCCGAGTGACATCGTAGACACGCGTCAGATACGGCGCATGATCCTTACGGCGGGCGGCACCCTTGCCGCCCGAGGCATGACGGACCAACCTGAATGACCTATTTTCTTGCCCAGCGTGTTGCAGGGTTCCTACTGACGCTGTTCGTGGTTTCGATCATCGTTTTCGCGGTCATGAATGTCCTGCCGGGCGATCCGGCGCTGACCATTCTTGGCATCGATTCGACCGAAGACGCCCGGGCCGCGCTGCGGGAGCGGCTGGGTCTGAACGATCCGGTCGTGCTGCGTTATCTGCGATGGGCGATGGCGGCCGTGCAGGGCGATTTCGGTATCAGCTATTCCTTTGGTGTGCCGGTCGCGGAACTGGTAGCCGAGCGGTTGCCACTTACCTTTACGCTGGCCATAGCGGGAACGGTCGTCACAATCGCGACGGCTCTTTTTCTAGGCATCTCCGCGGCGGCGCGCCATGGGCGCAGCGGGGATTGGGCTATCATGCTGTTCAGCCAGATGGGTATCGCTATCCCGGCCTTCTGGCTGTCGATGCTGCTGGTGCTGCTCTTCGCGGTGAAACTGCAATGGCTGCCACCCGGTGGCTTTCCCGGATGGGATGACCCTATGGAGACGCTGCGCGCGCTGGTGCTGCCAACGGTTGCCCTGGCGCTTGTGCAGGCGGCAGTGCTTGCACGGGTCACGCGCTCGGCCGCGTTAGAAGTGATGCGGCAGGATTTCGTCCGCACCGCGCAGGCGACCGGCTTTTCGCCGCGCCGCATCCTCTGGGGGCATGTGCTGCCGAATGCCCTGATCCCGATCGTCACGATTGTCGGGCTGCAATTCGCCTCGCTGGTGACGGGGACGATCGTGATAGAGAATGTCTTTTATCTGCCCGGTCTGGGGCGTCTGTTGTTTCAGTCCATCGGGAACCGCGATCTGATCACGGTCCAAGCGCTTGTGATGCTGTTCTCGGTCTTTGTGGTGACGGCCAACTTCATCGTCGACATCGCCTATGTGCTGATTGACCCGCGGCTGCGCGAGGGCCGGGCATGAGACGGCTGCCCGTGAATCTTTTGATAGGCGGCGCGTTGGTGACGCTGGTCATCTCAGCCGCGTCACTGTCGGTCATCTGGACACCGCATCCCTATGCCGCGATGGATATTCCCAACAAATTTGCCCCCCCCTCGGCCACACATTGGCTCGGGACCGATCAACTGGGCAGGGATCTCGTCTCGCAACTCATGGTGGCGGCAGGCAATTCCATGATGGTTGCGCTATTGGCTGTCAGCATCGGCGCCTTGCTAGGCACCGTACTGGGCCTGGTTGCAGCAGCGCGCGGCGGCTGGACGGAGGAGGCGATCATGCGCTTGTCAGACCTTGGCTTTGCCTTTCCAACACTTCTCTTCGCAATCATGCTGGCGGCGGCCTTTGGCCCCTCGCTGACGGTTGTGGTCGTGGCGATCGCTTTCATCAACATCCCCACATTCGCGCGCGTGGCGCGCGCTTCGGCCCGGCAAGTCTGGCACCGCGACTACGTCTTTGCGGCACGTGCGGCCGGGATGAATAGGTTCGCCATCAGCCGCGATCATATCCTGCCCAATATCGCAGCCCCGGTCATCGTCCAGGCGACCATAGAATTCGCAGTCGCTATCCTTACCGAGGCTGCGCTATCCTATCTGGGCCTTGGCGCGCAGCCTCCTGCCCCATCTTGGGGGCGGATGCTGTCCGAGGCGCAAACGCTGATGTATCTTGCGCCGCAACTGGCGATCTGGCCGGGCCTGTGCATCTTTATCGCGGTGCTTGGTTTCGGCCTGCTGGGCGACGGGCTACGAGATCTGTCCGATCCACGTCTGGGGCAAAGGCGAGCACATGATTGATCTGACTGATATTCATGTCGACGGTCCAACCGGCCCCCTCCTGCGCAAGACCAATTTCTCAATCGCTGCGGGCGAACGGGTTGGGATCGTGGGTGAGTCCGGGTCGGGCAAGACCCTGCTGGCGCTGTCCATGATGGGCATGGTGTCGGACCAGTTGACCGTCGGCGGGGTGATCAATGTCGAGGGGCGCGACATGACGAGCGCTTCCGAGGTCGACTGGCGGCTCCTCCGCGCGCGCCGCCTATCTATGATCTTTCAAGAACCGATGAGCGCGCTGAACCCGCTGCGACGGGTCGGCGATACGGTCGCAGCACCACTGATGAGGCATCAGGGCTATACGCGGGAACAAGCGCGCGCCCGCGCTCTGTCCCTTTTTGAGGAGACGGGCATCACCGAGCCGGAGCGCCGATTGTCGCAATACCCACATCAACTGTCAGGCGGGCAACGACAACGGGTGCTGATCGCTCTGGCGCTGGCCTGCGATCCGGCGCTGCTGATCGCGGATGAACCCACCTCGGCGCTGGATGCCGAAGTGGCATTACGGATCACGGATCTCCTGGTCAGGCTGTCGCGAGAACGCGACATGGCCCTGCTGTTCATCAGTCATGACCTGGCCGCTGTCTCGCGCACCACCGAGCGCATCATCGTCATGTATGGTGGCGATATCATGGAGACGGGTTCGACGCGCACCATCATGCATGCCTCGCGCCATCCCTATACCAAGGGGCTGTTGGCGGCCCGTCCCGCGCTGTCGACCTTGGGCAAGCGCAGGTTGCCGACTATTCCCGGCTCTGTGCCGCCGCCACAAGACTTGCCACGCGGCTGCCGCTTTGCCGGACGGTGCCCGGTGGAAATGGCCCATTGCGCCACAGAGCGACCCGCCCTGATACTCACGTCGACGGGTGCCGCAGCCTGTCACCGGCACATCGCAGATGATAGCGGGGGCCAGTGATGAACCAAACGCAAGAAATCGCCCACCCGATCCTGTCTGTGGAACAGGTCACGCGGCGTTACAAACTGCCTCGCACCACGCTTTTCGGTGAGGCCCCGGTTCTGACAGCCGTCAAAGATGTCAGCTTTTCCATAGGCATGGGCGAAACGTTGGGGGTCGTCGGCGAAAGCGGCTCGGGC
>NZ_JAGPVV010000125.1 GCF_018066915.1 Roseovarius sp. | reverse complement strand
GCCGTGGGCGGTGCCGCCATCGGTAATGCGCTGGACCGGCAAGAGGCGGAATTGCGCCCGCAACTCGACAGCGATGTGCGGATCGTCAATACCGGCGACCGCTTGATTCTGACCATGCCGCAAGACATCCTCTTCCCGGTGGACGGGGCCACCGTGGCCCCTGCCCTGCGTGATGACCTCTTCAAGGTCTCGCAGAGCCTTCAGGCCTACCCCAACACAACCGTTCAGGTCGTGGGCCATACCGACAGCGATGGCGATGCCGGATACAATCAGGGCCTGTCCGAACGGCGTGCAAACGCGGTCGCGGATGTTCTGGCCAGCGGCGGCGTGCCCTATGGCCGCATCCGTGCCTTTGGCCGCGGCGAGGATCAGCCGGTTGCCTCGAACCTCACAAGTCAGGGCAAGGCACAGAACCGCCGTGTCGAGATCGTGATCCTGCCGAATTCCTGACGGTTCCTGAAGAACGGAAGGGGGCTGACCGGGCTCGGTCAGCCCCTTTTCATTTGGTCTGGATGGACTCGAGATAGGCCATCAGCGCTGCAAGCGGGCGCGGCGTGGGCGTGAGCACACCATCACCGACATCGAGCGGCACGGTTTCCCCCTCGAGCAGCAGGCCGAATTCCGGCATCTCCTGCCCCGGAAGGCCCGTTCGGTCATAACCGTCGATCACCGACAGGACACGCGCGCGCGGGAATACGCCATCGCTCGAGAGTTGCGTCAAATCCGCCGGGCGCGGCGTAAGGTCCGTTGACCATGGCCCATCGCCCTTGCCCGAAGCCCCATGGCATTGGGCGCAGTTGGCGTCATAGATCGCCGCCCCCTCGCCCGCGTCGGGCATGGATTGGGTCGCTGCACAGGCAGCAACCCCTGCTGCGGTCAGAATTGCCAAGATACGCATCGCTCGCCCCTTTGTTTTCGCCAAGGGTAGCAAGAGCACCGAGGCCGCGCAACGGCCCTGATCAGGACAACTCGCCCGCCAGCCCCTTGTCGATCAACGCCACAGTTTCCGCCACGCCATAGAGGGCGATGAACCCGCCAAAGCGCGGCCCCTGCGAGGCCCCCAACAGAACCTCGTAAAGCGCCTTGAACCAGTCGCGCAGCGGATCGAACCGATCACGCCCCACCGCGTAGACAATGGATTGCAGCGCCTCATCCTCGGCCGGGCCGTCATAAGCGGCCAGTTGATCGCGCAGGTCCATCAGCGCCTCGCGCTCCAGATCGCTGGGCGCGCGGTAGACCTTCTCGGGGGCCACGAAATCCTCGTAATAGCGCACCGCATGGCCTGCGGCGGCATCAAGATCGGCATGGGTTTCCGGGCGCGCGTCCGGCGCATAGCGGCGGATAAAGCCCCAGAGCGTTTCCTTGTCCTTGGCAGCAGAGACCGAGGCGAGGTTGAGCAGCATCGAGAAGGGCACGACCATCCGGCTCTCGGGCACATTGCCGCCGTGGATATGCCAGACCGGATTGGCCAGTTGCTGCTCCAACGTCTGTTCGGGGAAGGCGCGCAATTGCTGGTGATACTCGTCCACCGCCTTGGGGATCACATCGAAATGCATCCGCTTGGCGGTCTTGGGTTTTTGATACATGAAATAGGACAGGCTCTCGGTGGCGGCATAGGTCAGCCACTGATCAATCGACACGCCATTCCCCGAGGATTTCGAGATCTTCTGCCCGCTCTCGTCGAGGAAGAGTTCATAGGTGAAATGCTCTGGCGCGGGCGCGCCCAGCGCGCGGCAGATGCCGTCGTAAATCGGCGTGTTGGTCGAGTGATCCTTGCCATACATCTCGAAATCCACGCCGAGTGCCGCCCAACGGGCACCAAAATCGGGCTTCCATTGCAGTTTCACATTGCCGCCCGTGACAGGCAGGGTCCATTCGCGCCCTGTCTCGTCGTCAAAGGTGATGGTGCCATCCTTGGCGTTCACCTCTTTCATCGGCACATAGAGCACGCGGCCCGTTTCGGGATGAATGGGCAGAAAGATCGAATAGGTCTGCTGCCGCTCTTCGCGCAGCGATTGCAGCATGATCTTCATGATCGCGTCATATCGTTCGGCGGCGCGCAAGAGCACGGCGTCGAATTGGCCAGACCGATAGAATTCGGTGGCAGAATAAAACTCATACTCGAACCCGAAGGTGTCGAGAAACCGCCGCAGCATGGCGTTGTTGTGGTGGCCAAAGCTCTCATGCGTGCCAAAGGGGTCCGGCACAGAGGTCAGCGGCTTTTGCAGATGCTCCATCAGCATCTCGCGGTCGGGCACATTGCCCGGCACCTTGCGCATGCCATCGAGATCGTCGGAAAAGCAGATGAGCCGGGTTGGAATATCGCTGATCACCTCAAAAGCGCGGCGGATCATTGTGGTGCGCAGCACCTCGCCAAAGGTGCCGATATGCGGCAGGCCAGAGGGGCCATAGCCCGTCTCAAAGAGCACATAGCCCTTCTCTGGCGGTGCCTTTTCATAGCGTTTGAGCACGCGGCGCGCCTCTTCAAAAGGCCAGGCTTTCGAATTCATCGCGGCGTCGCGCAGTTCGGACATCGGTCACACTCCAGGTTGCGCCCCGCCGAAATCCCGGCGCGGCATCTGCGCTTCCTATTGCCGGGGGGCGTGACAGTCAATATTCTGCACCGCAACATAGCCCCGCGCGAAAGGCCCGCACATGTCAGACCCGATGCCCCACCCGCTCACACCGCAGGATTGCCTTGTGGCGGTGATGATTGCCGTCTCGGCCTCGGATGAGGACATGCGCACCGCTGAACTCATCAAGATCGAGAGCACGGTAAACAACCTGCCGATCTTTGCCGATTACGATCTGGACCGGCTGCGGGTGATGTCGCAGACCGTGCTCGATCTCTTTACGGTGGAAGAGGGGCTTGATGCGCTCTTCGGCCTCGTGCGCGCCAATCTGCCCGAGCGTCTTTTTGAGACGGCCTATGCTCTCGCCTGTGATGTGGCGGCGGCGGATGGCACGCTGAACGAGCGGGAGTTGCGCCTGCTCGAGGAAATTCGCTACGAGCTCAACATCGACCGGCTGCATGCAGCCGCTATCGAGCGTGGCGCG
>NZ_JAGPVV010000119.1 GCF_018066915.1 Roseovarius sp. | reverse complement strand
GTCTTCGGCAACCGCCTTGCGCAGTTTGTCAAAGACCGCCTCGCGCGAGGCGAGACCTTCGTCAAATCCGTTTGGGCCGTTCTGGTCGAGCGGCCCGATATAGGTCATGCCCATCAATACGCCCGAGGCCTGAAGATGCGTATGCGGATCAATGAAGCCGGGGAAAACCACCTTATCCTCAAAGCTGGTATCAATCTCGTACTCTTCCCGCTCCAGCCAGCGCTTCATTGTCTCCAGCGTTCCGACCGAAACGATACGCCCGTCCTTGACCGCCACCGCATTGGCCAAAGGTCGCCCCGCGTCCATGGTGCGAATACGCTTTGCCGTGAATACCTTGAGTTTCGTCATCTCCGTCCCCTTATCCTAAGTCATGGCCTGCGTGGGGCCATGTTCCAGTGTGCGCGCAGAGGCATCACAGGCTTCTCGAACAGCGCGCGCAGGCGTTGCCACCGCAGCGCCGTATCAGGCGCATCTGTTCCTTCGATGTGCTCCGTGACCCAATCAAGCCCGTAGTTATAGGTGATCACATAGCTGCGGATCGCCTCGATGATGTTCAGGCGCATCTCTGCGATGGTGCGGGTTTCGAGGCCATACGCCACCAGCCAGTCGATGGCGCGCTCACGGCTCCAGCCCTGATACAGGAAGCGCCGCGCTGCCTCGTTGCGGGCATAGTTCAGCCGCTCCACGTAGTCGACATAGCGGTGGTAGGTCTCGATCTCGGGTGTGAGATGGGTGAGGCCCGCCATGGGCAGCACCACATCGCGGTCATAGGCGATGCGTTCCGCACGGGTGAAGCTGAGGCCGACACCGTAGTTGGCCGCACCCTCGGCCACGATGGTATGCGCCCCGAATAGCGGCAGCATTTCCCATTCGCGCCAGCCGCGCTTGTCCAGCATCTCGGCCTCCAGCAGGGTCGCCTGAATGTGATGGCCGGGGTAAGCTTCATGCGTTGCCAGCTCGATTGCGCGGTCAACGTGGAAAGGCATGGTTGTGCTGAAATGCACATTTGTGCGCCCCTTGCCGAGGTATTCCGCAAAGGCACCAAACGCGCCAAAGTTGTTCATAAGCAGGGTGATGCCCTCGTCCTCTGGCAGGTCCAGATGCGCGCGGGTGCGTTTGCGCGCCTCCTTCAGCGTCGCGGCAACAACCTTTTCGACATGATCATGCGGCACGAGAAAGCGATCCCGAAACGCGCTCATCCGCTCTGGCAACGGCCCGCTGCCGGGGATGATTTGCTCAAGCTCGACCACCAGCGCGCGAAAGTGCTCTTCGGGCAGCTCGGGGACGCTGACGGAATAAAGGGCTTCAACCTCGGCCTCGAAGCTCTCTGGCATATGCCCTTGCAACAAGGCGGCACGCGCAATCAGCGCATCAGCCCTGTCAGCCAACAGGGCGCGCCTGAAGCTGTCGTCCTTTGAACCGGACACATCCGCCGCCTCAAGCCCCCCGCGCAGCCGCGCAAAGGCACCTTCCAGCGCGGGCAAAGGGCGCTTGTCTTCCTTGATCGCGGCTTGCTGCGCCTTGTCCCCGATAAAGATATAAGGGTTCGGGTCGTGATTGTGCAGATGCAGGGCAAGTCTGACATAATCCTCTGCCAGCTTGCCCAAATCCGTCTCGAGAGGCGCGCCCATATCAGGCGGTTCCCGCATCGCGCAATTCGCGCCGCAGGACTTTGCCAACGGTTGATTTCGGCAGCTCGCTTATGAATTCGACATGGCGCGGCACCTTATAGCCGGTAAGGTTCTCCTTGCAGTGCGCGATGACGCTGTCTGCCGTGATCCTCTTATCCGTTTTCACAACGAACAGTTTCACCGCCTCGCCGCTGCGGGCATCCGCGACACCGACGCAGGCCGCTTCCATCACGCCGGGCATGGCGGCCACGACTTCCTCGATCTCATTGGGGAATACGTTGAAACCCGACACAAGGATCATATCCTTTTTTCGGTCCACGATCTTGAGCAGGCCATCTTCGGTAAACAGACCAATATCACCCGATTTGAAGAAACCGTCGTCTGTCATCACCTCGGCCGTGGCATCGGGGCGGTTCCAATAGCCCTGCATGACTTGCGGGCCCTTGATGCAAATCTCACCTGCTTCGCCATGGGGCACCTCGCGGCCCTCATTGTCGCGAATGCTCACTTCGGTCGAGGGCATGACAACACCGATTGTTCCGTTGAACCCTTCAAATGAAACAGGGTTCATCGACACAACTGGCGAAGTCTCGGACAGGCCGTACCCTTCCTTGATATGAATGCCGGTGCGCTCTTTCCACTTGTTCGACACAATCTCCTGCACGGCAGAACCACCTGCCCACGACACCTTGAGCGCCGAGCAGTCGACATCGGCAAAGGCGGGTGTGTGCAGCAGCCCATTATAGAGCGTGTTGACGCCGACAAAGGCGGTGAAGCGGAAGTGTTTGATCGTGCCGATGAACATATCCATATCGCGCGGGTTCGGGATCAGAACATTGAGCGCGCCGTAGCGTGTATAGCTCAGGACCGAGACCATCAGCGCGAGGATGTGATACATGGGCACAGGCGTGACGATGATCTCTTCGCCCTCATTGGTGATTTCACCGGCGAGCCAGTCATAGACGACCATGTTCGAAGCCAGATTGCCGTGGGTCAGCATCGCGCCTTTGGACAGCCCCGTGGTGCCGCCGGTATATTGCAGGAACAACAGGTCGTCTTGGCTGATCGCGGGGCGTTCGAACGCCATGTCCGCGCCTTGGGCAAGCGCATCGTTGAGCGCGACCGTGGTGCCCAGACCCTCCGCCACTTTGGCAGGCGGCACAGGGGCGTCGATCAGATCGGCAACTTGC
>NZ_JAGPVV010000103.1 GCF_018066915.1 Roseovarius sp. | reverse complement strand
ATGGTTACTCCGCAGGATGCGCGGCCTTGCCATGATCAGGCGCGTGGCCTTTCTCCTGCAACTCCTTGAGCCACAGACCATGATGCTCGCGCGCCCATTGCTCTTCGACCTCACCAGACCCCATGGCGTCAAACGCACCTTCCATGCCGACCGAGCCGATATAGATATGCGCCAGAATAATCGCGGTCAGCACAAAAGCCATGATCGAATGCCAGAGCGTCGCCAGTTGCATTTCCTCATGCGGGGCCAGCATCACCGGCAATTCGCCAAAGCCCACCGCCTGCGGCAACCCGGTCTGATTGAGGATGGCAAAGGTCTTGGCGAACATCGGCAATTCGAACGGAAAGAGCAGCGACAGCCCCGAGGCCGAAATCGACGCGCCAAACACGATCACCGCCCAAAAGATCATCTTTTGCCCGGCGTTGAATTTCTTGGCAGGCGGATGCACGCCCTTGCTGAAAATCCCGCCACCCACCGCCAGCCATTTCAGGTCTGTCCGGTTGGGGATGTTGTGCAGCACCCACATGAAGAACACCATCACGAGACCGAGCATAAAGGCCCAAGAGATGTTGTTATGCACCCATTTCGACCCCACCGCGATGGTCGAGAACGCCTCGTGCCCCAAGAGCGGGATCACCACCATCCGGCCAAAGAGCACCACCAGCCCGGTGATCGCCAGCACCACGAACGAGCCCGCCATCAGCCAATGGCCAAACCGCTCAACCGCCTGAAATCGCGTGACGGTGCGGCCTGTCTTGGCCCCGTCGATCCGGATCTTGCCTCGAATGAGGTAAAACAGCGCCAAGAGCGCCAACGTGCCCCCCAGCAGCCATGCGCCATATGTGGTCAGCGGTCCCTTGCGGAATTCGAGCCAGGTCATGCCGCCGTCTTGAATGAGAACGCGCGCCTCCGGTCCCCCGGTAGAGACCTTCACATCATCCAGCCCATAGCGCAGCGCGCGCCACACTTCGGCATCGGATGCCCCACCCAGAGTGCCCAATTGTCCCGCCATGCCTGCAGCATCGTCCCCGCCCGAGGCGGCATCGCCGCTCTTGGGGGCGACCGTTTCGCCACGCTGCCGGGCCAGAATATCCTCCAGCGTTTGCGCGCCGCCTGTGGCAGAGCGGTCGGGCGCAGAGGTCGTCGGCGTGTCCTGCGCCATGGCGGGCAGTGCGAGCAGAAAACACAAAGCCAAGCTGAGAAATGCGCGCATGATGTCCTCGATCTAAGTCAGGTTTGCCCGAGTTCTTCAAAAGAAATCGGAACGGAAACTTTTGAAGTTTCCGATTGCGTTAGGGCCGATGCCGAAGGTCTGTGCGACCTCCGGCACCGGCATCAGCGCGATCAGCCGCCGCTCTGCTGGCCGTAGGCAGAGCCCCAGCCCCAAGCGCCCGAGCCGAAACCACGGGCCACGACGCGCTCGCGGTAGATGGCTGACACAACGTCACCATCCCCTGCCAACAGCGCCTTGGTCGAGCACATTTCGGCGCAGATGGGCAGCTTGCCCTCGGCGATCCGGTTGCGCCCATACTTCTGGAACTCGGCCTCCGAGTGGTTCTCTTCGGGACCACCGGCACAGAAGGTGCACTTGTCCATCTTGCCCCGGCTGCCGAAATTGCCCGCCTGCGGGAATTGCGGCGCACCGAACGGGCACGCATAGAAGCAATAGCCGCAACCGATGCACAGATCCTTGGAGTGCAACACGATGCCCTCCTCGTTCTGGTAGAAGCAATCCACCGGGCAGACCGCCATACAGGGCGCATCCGAACAGTGCATGCAGGCCACCGAGATCGAGCGTTCACCCGGACTGCCGTCGTTGATCGTCACCACCTTGCGGCGGTTGATCCCCCACGGCACCTCGTGCTCGTTCTTACAGGCCGTGACACAGGCGTTGCATTCGATGCAGCGCTCGGCGTCGCAGAGAAACTTTGCTCTTGCCATTCTCTTTCCTCCTTACGCTGGCATGATCTTGCAGAGAGTCGCTTTGGTCTCCTGCATCTGCGTGACCGAGTCGTAGCCATAGGTCTGAGCGGTGTTCGTGCTCTCGCCCAAGACATAGGGGTCGGAACCAGCCGGGTAATTCGCCCTCAGATCCTTGCCCTCGAAATGGCCCCCAAAGTGGAACGGCATGAAGGCCACGCCTTCTGCCACCCGCTCTGTCACCATTGCCATGACCTTGACCTTGCCACCCTCCGGACCTTCGACCCAGACCTGTGCGCCGTCCCGCACGCCGATGTTGTTGGCATCGCGCGGGTTGATTTCGACGAACATATCCTGCTGCAACTCGGCCAGCCACGGGTTGGACCGTGTCTCGTCGCCGCCGCCCTCATATTCGACCAGACGGCCGGAAGTGAGGATGATCGGATAATCCTGAGAGAAGTCATTCTTCTGGATCGAGGCATACATGGTCGGCAGACGCCAGGCCTTGCGGTCCTCGTAGGTCGGATAATCCGCCACCAGATCACGACGGTTCGTGTAGAGAGGTTCGCGATGCAACGGCACCGGATCGGGGAAGGTCCACACGACCGCCCGCGCCTTGGCGTTGCCAAAGGGCGCACATTCGTGCTTGATCGCCACCCGCTGAATCCCGCCCGAGAGGTCGGTTTTCCAGTTGGCCGCAGGACCGCCCACCGCGTCGATTGCGGCGCGCTCTTCGGCGGTCAGATCGCCATCCCAGCCCAGATCCATCAGCATCTGCATGGTGAATTCCGGATAGCCGTCCTGAATTTCGGACCCCGCCGAATAGACACCCTCTGCCAAGAGGTTCTCGCCTTCGCGCTCCACACCGAAACGGGCACGGAAGGTCAGACCCCCTTTGGAGACCGGCATCGACATATCGTAGAGATTGGCGGTGCCGGGATGGTTCATCTCGGCCGTGCCCCAGCAGGGCCACGGCAGACCGTAGTAATCGCCATCGGCCGGGCCGCCCTTGGCGCGCAACGTGGTGCGGTCAAAGGTGTGCTGGTTGGCCATATGCAGTTTGAGCCGTTCCGGGGATTGGCCGGTATAGCCGATCGTCCACATGCCGCGGTTGAACTCGCGGGTGATGTCTTCGATGTTGGGCTCGCCATTCTCTTCAATCGCGATGTTCCGGAACATCCGGTCATGGAAACCGAATTTCTGGGCAAAGAGCGCCATGATCTCATGGTCCACCTTCGACTCAAAGAGCGGTTCCATGACCTTGTCACGCCACTGAAGCGACCGGTTCGAGGCGGTCACAGAACCGCGCGTCTCGAATTGCGTCGTGGCCGGCAGCAGATACACGCCATCGGTGCGGTCGTTCATGACGGCAGAGACCGTCGGGAACGGATCGACCACGACCAGCATATCCAGCTTTTCCATGGCGGTTTTCATTTCCTTGCCGCGCGTCTGGCTGTTGGGCGCATGCCCCCAGAGAACCATGGCCCGCACGTTGTCGGGCTGATCCATGTTCTCCTTGTCTTCGAGCACCCCGTCGATCCAGCGGCTGACGGTGATCCCGCTGAGGTTCATGATCTTGGTTTCGCCGATTGTGACGTCAGCAAAGCGGCCCTTGAGCCAGTCAAGTTCCTCTTCCCAGACGCGCGCCCAATGGGCCCATGACCCTTCCGCCAGACCGTAATAGCCGGGAAGCGAATCCGCCAGAACGCCAAAGTCCGTGGCACCCTGCACGTTGTCATGGCCACGGAAAATATTGGTCCCGCCGCCTGCCGTGCCCATGTTGCCCAGCGCAAGTTGCAGGATGCAATAGGCGCGCACATTGTTGTTGCCCGTGCTGTGCTGCGTGCCACCCATGCACCACACAACGGTGCCCGGACGGTTGTTGGCCAGTGTCCGTGCCACCCGGCGGAGTTGGTCGCCCGGCGTGCCGGTGACGCGCTCCACCTCTTCAGGTGTCCACTTTTTCACCTCGTCCTTGATCTGCTCCATCCCCCAGACGCGGGTGCGGATGAATTCCTTGTCCTCCCAGCCATTCTCGAAAATGTGCCACAGGATACCCCAGACCAGCGCCACGTCCGAACCGGGGCGGAACCGCACATATTCGTCGGCATGCGCCGCCGTGCGGGTGAACCGCGGGTCGCACACGATCAGCGGTGCGTTGTTCTCTTCCTTGGCCTTTAGGATATGCAACAGGCTGACCGGGTGCGCCTCGGCGGGGTTGCCCCCGATGATAAAGATCGCCTTGGATTTGTGCATGTCGTTGTAGCTGTTGGTCATGGCGCCGTAGCCCCATGTGTTCGCAACACCCGCAACGGTGGTCGAGTGACAGATCCGCGCCTGGTGGTCGATGTTGTTCGTGCCCCAATAGGCCGCGAACTTGCGGAAGAGATAGGATTGTTCGTTGTTATGCTTGGCAGACCCCAGCCAATAGACGGAATCCGGACCGCTCTCTTCGCGGATCTTCATCATGCCGTCGCCGATCTCGTTGATCGCCTGCTCCCAGCTGATGCGTTTCCACTCTCCACCCTCTTTCTTCATCGGGTATTTGAGACGACGCTCGCCATGGGCATGCTCGCGCACGGCGGCCCCTTTGGCGCAATGCGCGCCCAGATTGAACGGGCTGTCCCAACCGGGCTCCTGCCCCGTCCAGACACCATTCTGCACCTCGGCCACGACCGTGCAACCGACCGAGCAATGGGTGCAGACGGATTTCACCGTCTGTACCGCTGCCGTGGCCGCACTCTGTGCGTTGGCGCGGGTCACGGTGCCCCCCATGGCACCAATTGCGGCCAGGCCACCGATGGCCAGTCCGCTGCCGCGCAGGAACGCGCGACGGTCAACCGAGGTTCCGGCGACCTCGGACAGGATACTGGTCCGCTGGGGGCGACGTGCAACCCCGTTGGTCTTTTTCCTCAACATGTTTCTCTCTCCTCCCTGGGCCCTCTTGGGCTGGGTACTGCGATTGTCCCTGACGTTGCGGGCATTATGCCTTGCGCCAGTGTTGACGGGCGTCCGATCCTAGAAGCGGGCACTCTCGAAATAGGCGCGGGTATGCGCGGTGTCCTGCATCCGGTCCGATGTCAGGTCAGGCTCTGCGGCCTGCGCCTCGCCAGCCGTGACCATGGTTGCGACCGCGACAGCGGGCGCGCCGGTGGCGGCCAGTTTGAGGAAATCACGGCGGCTGCTGCCAGCCTCGTTCTTCCGGGTCATGAAGGTTCCCTCCCCTCGTTGTGACGGATCGCTCCGCCGGTTGCGATACGGGCTTACGCCCCGCTCATTCGAAAGCCCTGCGCCTCGATCTCCATGAACACCCGACCGACTGCGCCGACCGAGGCATAGAGAACCGAACTGTTCGCAGCCTCCAAATCCGTGAAAAAATGCCCGGCCCAAGGGCCGATATGCTTGCCAAAGAACGCCTGTTGATCGCCCAGTGTCGCAGGCTTGCCGAAACGCCCCCGAATGAGCCCGGCCATCATCTCCATCAGCGAGGCGATATTGTCCTCAGGCTCGTAAACATTCTGCGCGCGGGTCATGCCGCGAGCGGCCATGTCGCGGCGCAGCCCCGCCAAGGGCTTCTCATTGAGAAACCCGGTGAGGTAATAGCTCGCATAGGGCAGCAACTCGCCCCGTCCCAACCCGATGAAGAGCGCGTTGAACTCGCGCTCGACACCGGCGGGTTTGCTCACCCCAGCCACACGGGCCAAGGCGGTCACGGCCTCGCCCAATCGCGTGGCATCGCCGCTCAGCGCGGCGGTCTGCGCCAACAGCGCCTCGCCCGGCGGGCGGGCCAAAATGGCCGCGAGAAAATCATAGAGATCAGCGCGCAGCGCGTCCTCTGCGGCAATCTCTGGCAACGCCGTCTCTTGAGTCATCAGCGCCTCGGATTGGGTCATGCGGATACTCCAGACTGATCGTCAAATTGAAACCGCATCCTGCGGCGCGGCGGCAGCGGCGCATCGTCTTCCGCTGTCATTGTCTCGGGTTCGGCGACCGAGGACGCGCGTTCGGGTGCCATTTCAGCCTCTGCGGCTTCGGGGTCTTCCACCAAAGCGTCAGACACCGCCTCGACCTCGGGCACCTCCGGCATCTCAGGCCCCTTGGCCAGTGCCTCGGCCTGACGTGCCATTTCCTGCACATGCACCAGCATGCCCTTGCCGACCTGATACGTCGTCTTCATATCCGGCACCACCATAGCCGCATCGGTGAAATCGTCAGCGTAATCGACCAGCCCATCGAGATTGGCCAGAACTGGATTGCTGACCCAGAGCCGCCGCAGCGCCCGCCGCCGCAACCGCTCGGGCACGGCCTTGTCCATAAAGGCGCGAAAATCATCGCCCATTTGCAAGGCATCCGGGTCAGGCAGGCCCAGTTCCTCACAGAGTTCCGCGTCGGTCTTTTCCTCAAGCTCGGCGTCTCGGGCCGCAAGCGCGCGCTCTTCCTCCAGACGCGCCTCCTCGCGCGCCTCCGCCTCGACCCGCGCCTTGCGGCGGGACCAGAAATCGCCCCCCCGGCTCAATTCAGCCTCCCCCGGCGCATCCGCTCGGGCGTGGCAAAGACGTCGCGCGCCTGCACGATCCGCGCATCCCCGATCCCGTCTTGCGACGCGCCTTCGTCCCGCTTGTCGCGGCGGCGCTTCTGAAATGCCTCTTCCTGATGATGCGCCTCGACAAAATCGCGGACGAGCGCCACCAGCCCCTCGGGCATCGGCACTTTTTCCACGATGTCATCGCCGTTGTCGGCATAATCCTGAGCCTCAAAAGGCGAGGCCGTGACCAGCACCACCTCATAAGGCGCGCGCTCTACATCAGCATTGGGCCGATTCCGCATGATCACGAACACCGACGGCACTCGTGCGGACAACCCCTGCAAATAGGCCTCGGTCTGGGTGTGATGCAGATCAAGAAGCACGGTCGCGGCGTGAAAATCCACCGCGTCCCC
>NZ_JAGPVV010000193.1 GCF_018066915.1 Roseovarius sp. | reverse complement strand
ACAAGAAATCCACGTGCTCGATACCTACGCCCGCAGCGCCAGCCCCATGGCCAAAACCGGCGCGGCCTTCATGCTGATCGAGAATATCGGTGATGCCGATGACCGCCTGATCGGTGCCGCCTCGCCCGCCGCTCAAAAGGTCGAGTTGCACACCCATATCGAAGAGGGCGGCGTGATGAAGATGGTCCATGTCGATGAGGGCTTTGCCATCGCCGCCGGCGAGACGCTGGTGTTGCAGCGCGGTGGCGCCCATCTGATGATGATGGGCCTGACCGAGAGCTTCGAGCAGGGCAAGATCGTGCCGCTGACGCTGGTGTTCGAGAAATCCGGAGAGATCGTGGTCGACGTGCCGGTCGATCTGGAGCGCAAGCCCGAGGACGGACATACCAAGGGGCATGGCACCGGCAACTGACCGGTTCAGATTGGGTCAGGAAAGCCGCGACTCAGGAGTCTTTTCGGGCCGTAATCTGATTTTAGCCCCAAGCGCTTAGAGGCACTTGGGGCTTTTCCGTGTCATGAGTGTAAGGGCACTATCCCGTTGATGTCGAGAAACGTCGCAACGTCCGGCTGTGGCCGAGCCCGCTGGACGCCTCACCCGACCGCGCGACCCGCCATCTTTTCCAGATGCGCGCGCAGTTGTTCGGCCTCGTAGCGCGCTTCGCGCAGACCATCCATGGTGGCGGCCAATTCGGCCTCGGTCTGGCTGATCTGGTTGGTCAGCTCGGCCTCGCGCTGTTGCAGATAGGTGATGGCCTGATCCCGGGTTTCCTCGGCCTCGTGCAGTTCCTGCGCCAGCCGTTCCAGTTCCCCGACCTCCGATCCCGGCACGCGGATAAAGCGATGCACCAGCCAATTGGCGAACCAACCCATGCAGAACGCCACGAAAAGGACGATGGCGGTCGCGATGATGAATTCGGTTCTGTTCATTCGGTTGGCTTGTCCTGCGTGGTCTCTTCTGCCTCTGTTCCTTCTTCCCCCGGTTCTTCGAGGCTTTCAAGCGCTGTTTGCTCATCAGACACCGGCTCGGGGCGGATCAGGCGAAATTCGATGCGCCGGTTGGTCTCGCGGCCCTCTTCGGTCTCGTTGTCGGCGATGGGCACGCTCTCGCCATACCCCTGCGCGTCAATACTCGAGGTCAGCACCCGGCGCATGCGCAATTCATCGAGCACGGCGCGGGCGCGCTCGAGGCTCAGTTGCGCGTTCATGTCCTCGCCACCTTGGCTGTCGGTGTGGCCCCCGATCTCCATGCGAATCTCGCCGCATTTTTTCAGCACATCGGCAATGTCATCCATGATCGCGGCCCCTTGCGCGTCGATCTTGGCCGATCCCGGTTCGAAGTTGATCTTGCGCCCGGTCTGGATCGCGGCGATCTGCGCCTCGCATTCCTCTGGGGTCGGAAGCCCGGCCACGGGGTCCAGCGCCTCCTTGTAGGTCACGTCGATGGTGTATTTCTCGGCCTCGCCCAGCTTTTCCGCCAGAAACTGCGCGATTTCCGCACTGGCGCTCTTGCGTCCGGTATTGCCTTGCACGCCGATATTGTCGGGCGTGACGGTCACGACACCGTTCGACAGATACGACAGCGCCTCGAGCCCGGTAAGAACCCGGATCGACCAATCGCGCGGCAGCCCCTCGGCCACCCGCGCGGTCAGATGCACCGAATCCGACGAAAACCGCGCCTTGGCAAAGCTGCGCACGGTCTCGCGGCTGGTCTCGCTGCCGACCCGGCCACGAATCAGAACCTGACCTTCGGGCGAAAGCGTCGCCACGAATTCAGGCGCTGCGGGCTGTGCGGCATCGGGCGGCGGCGGCAATGTGGCAGTCAGGGCAAACACTTCGGGCAAATCGGCCTCAAGCTTGCCCGCCACATCGTCAAAGAGGCTCTGCGCCGTGCCTTCGGGCGCCAAGAGCGCCACATCGGCATCGGAGAACGTGACCGTGCCCCCCCCAAGGTCGGCAACCGCCGCAATGGCAAGTTCGGCGGCATGCCCCCATTGCGGCGACGGCACGCCCATGCCCACCACGCAATCGCCCCGCGACTGCATCCCGGCCTTGCCGGCAGCGCGCAGGATGAGGTCCCGCGCCTCTTCGGTATCGGCAGAGCAGGCATCGAACCGCGCGCCCGCCGCGTCGATCACAAAGCGCAGGGTAAAGGGCGTGATCACCGGACGCGGTGCCGAAATGGCCAAGGCCAGCCGCACATCGTCGGGCACGCCGCGCGCCAGATCCGTCTCGATCCGGCGCTGCGCCTCGGTGCTGTCGACCATTGCCGTGATCTCGACGCGTTCTGCGCTTACCGAAATCTTGGCACGGGGCAGCTTCCCCAAGGACCGCACCGCATAGCGCAGCGCAGAAGGCCATGTTTCCGGATAAGGATAATCGGCCGAATCGAGCAGGTCCGCCACGGGCACGTCATTCGTTGCAGCCGCGATATCCGCCAAAAGCTTGTCTCGGTCTGTCGCTGCGGGCACGAGGCCAATCAGCGAGATACCGCTGTCATTGCGCAGGATTTCGATGGCAAAGCGCGGCGGCGCAATATCCGCCGCATCCTCGACCAGCATCTGATCAATCACCCGCGCCGCATCTACCACTGTGCCCGCCAGCGACAGCGCCTTGAAACGCAGCGCCTCGGACGGGGCGGTGCCTGCGAGAAAGAGTTGCAGACCATCGGTATCAACCTCGGCCCAGACCAGCCCGACCCGGTCCAGCGTATCGCGCACCGCGCGGCGCGAACTGTCCTCGATGGCGCTCACGGCAAAGCCTGCGGCGACAACCGCAAGCACGGCTGCCCCGGCAAAGGTTCCTGCGATCGTGAAAGCGGATGATAAACGCATCGGGCAATGGCCAATTCATTGGTGCTGCCCACGTCTTTAGGCGTGCGGCGGCATGAGTTCAATCACAGCAGACAGGCAACGGCGAAAAACGGCACAGGCAAGAGGCCTGCATCGCGGTTTGAGCGAAAGAGTTGAAGCAGCCGCGCAGTATCGTCAAGCCGCAGACGACGCATCTGGCCCTGCATATGCCAGCCCATCACCCAAGGACCGCAAAGCGCCACAAGAAGCGCCGTCAGCCTTGCATCAGGCACCGCGAGAATGACCGCCACCGCCATCAGTGACACGGTCGCCACCAGAAACCACCGCAGCCAGCGGGGCGAATTGTCACCAAAGAGCCGCGCCGTGGATTTCACCCCGATAAGGGCATCATCCTCGGCATCCTGATGGGCATAAATGGTGTCATAAAAGAGCGTCCAAGCGATGCCCGCGAGATAGAGGATCACCGCAGGCGCCTCGAGCTGCCCGCTATGCGCCGTCCAGGCCAGCAACGCACCCCAGTTGAACGCAAGCCCCAAAAAGACTTGCGGCCACCAGGTGAAGCGCTTGGCAAAGGGATAGACCGCCACGGGCAAGAGCGACAGCACGCCAAGCGCAATCGCGGCGGTGTTGAAGGTCAGGAGAATCCCGAACGCAATCAGCGCCTGC
>NZ_JAGPVV010000076.1 GCF_018066915.1 Roseovarius sp. | reverse complement strand
CCCAAGAGCGGTGTCATGGATCACCTATGTTCTGGTCGCGGCGGGGCTGGGGATCATTTACCTCTTCCCGCTTCTGACCAAGGCTGTGCCCTCGCCGCTGGTGACAATCATCGTGCTGACAGCGTTGACGCTCGCGCTTGGCCTAGATGTGCGCACGGTGGGCGATATGGGCGCGCTGCCCGATACGCTGCCGGTGTTCCTGATCCCCGACATTCCGCTCACATTTGAGACGCTGATGATCATCCTGCCTTATTCGGTGGCGGTGGCGGTCGTTGGGCTGCTCGAGAGTCTGATGACACAGAACATCGTCGATGATCTGACCGACACGAAATCGAACCGCAGCCAAGAAATGATCGGGCAGGGGATTGCCAATAGCGCCACCGGATTCATCGGTGGCATGGCGGGCTGTGCGATGATCGGGCAGTCGATCATCAACGTCAAATCCGGCGGGCGCGGGCGGCTGTCGAGTTTTGTGGCGGGTCTGTTCCTGCTGATCCTTGTGGTGGGCTTGGGCGATGTCGTCAGCCTCATTCCGATGGCGGCGCTGGTGGCGATTATGATCATGGTCTCGATCGGCACGTTTTCCTGGTCGTCGATCAGGAACCTGCGCAAGCATCCGCGCTCGTCCTCGATCGTGATGATCGCGACGGTGGTGACGGTGGTCTATACCCACAACCTCGCCATTGGCGTGTTGGTGGGGGTGCTCTTGTCGGGCATCTTCTTTGCCGGCAAGATCGCGCAGCTTTTCCGGGTTACGAGCGAGATTTCCAAGGATGGGCGCGAACGCACCTACCGGGTCGAGGGGCAGCTTTTCTATGGCTCGGTCGAGGATTTCATGAATGCCTTTGACTTCAGGGAGGCGCTTGAGAAGGTCGTGATCGACGTGAGTGCGGCGCATATCTGGGATATTTCCTCGGTGCAGGCACTCGACATGGCGGTATTGAAATTCCGCCGCGACGGGGCCGAAGTGGAAATCCGGGGCATGAACGCCGCCTCCGAGACCATCGTGGACAAGCTGGCGGAACATGACAAGCCGGGGGCCATCGACAAGCTGATGGCGCATTGAGGGAGGAGAGAGACATGACAGACAAGATCATCGCCTTGGTCGATGGCTCGATCTATTCGGCCTCGGTTTGCGAACATGCGGCGTGGATTTCTGGGCGCACCGGTGCGCCGGTGGAGCTCTTGCATGTGTTGGGGCGGCGCGAGGGGGCGGAGACCTCTGACCTCTCGGGGTCGATCCGGCTGGGTGCGCGCACGGCGCTGCTCGAGGAACTGGCAGCCTTGGACGCACAGCGCGCCAAGCTGGTGGCGCACCGGGGTCGGGCCATTCTGGAGGATGCGCGCGCCCTCTTGGAGGCGGCGGGGGTGAGGGAGATCACAACGCGGTTGCGCCATGGCGATATCGTCGAGACAGTTGCCGAGGTCGAGCATGAGGCGCGCGTGATCCTGATCGGCAAGCGCGGCGAGGCGGCGGATTTCGCCAAGGGGCATCTGGGATCAAACCTCGAGCGGATTGTGCGCGCCTGTCACAAGCCGGTGGTTGTCGCAGCCCGCGCCTTTCGGCCCATCGAGAAGGTGTTGCTGGCCTATGATGGCGGCACCTCGGCGATGAAAGCGGTGGATCACATCGCGCGCAGCCCGCTCTTTGCCGGGCTGAGGGTGCATGTGGTGACGGTGGGCACGGCCACGCCGGAGGTCAAGAAAGGGCTGGAGGATGCCCGTGCGCTGTTGGGAGCGGCGGGGATCGTGGCCGAGACTGGCGTGATCGCCGGACAGCCCGAAACCGCGCTTGGCAAGCTGGTGGAGGAGGCGGGTTTCGACATGGTGGTGATGGGGGCCTATGGCCACAGCCGCATCCGCAGCCTGATCATCGGCTCAACCACGACCGAGATGGTGCGGTCGTGCAAGGTGCCGGTGGTCTTGCTGCGCTGAATGGGTCTGACAGGCTGAACCCTGGTCGAGGGTCAAACGGTCGTTAGCGCCCCAATATCTCGAAATGTGCCTCGGTGGGCACGCAGGCGGCACCGTTGATCGGCAGGATGTCTTGCGGGCAGGCCGACATTGCCACCACGCAATCCATCACCGCGCGCAGCACGACATAATCGCCCGGTTTGCTAAGGGGTGTGCCCCAAGAGGTGTGCCCCGCGGGATCGACGGGGATATTCATCCACAGGTTCAGCGGGCTGGGTGTCTCGGGACTGCTGAGGCCCAATTGGCGCAGGGCGGCGTGCAGGTTGTCGGTGCAATTGTCGTGATAGTCGGTGCAGCCCAAAAGCCCGTAGCGGTAATCGTCGCAGGCGGCGATCAGCGTGTCGTGGCGGCCCATTGAGCTGTCTTCTTCGAACATGAGGATCGGACGGCGGCGGTTGGTCACAAGCGCGTCGCCTGCCGTGGGAAAGATGCGGCCCAAGGTGGGGCGTATATGCTCCATTGACATGAATTCGCTCATATCATCGGCGCTGAAGGCCCAGGTATCCACCACCTGCGCGCCATGGGAGTTGACGATGCGAATGGCCTCTCCGGCGCTCAGGCGCGTGGCTTTGCCGCGCCGGGCGGGGACGGTTTGGAGGGTGGGAGACATGCCTGCGCCTTTCGTTGAAACCAAGGGCAGGCTAACAGCTTGCGGCCCCATGCCAAGGGCAAATCGACCGGCGCTGCAAGGCATTTTCAGG
>NZ_JAGPVV010000073.1 GCF_018066915.1 Roseovarius sp. | reverse complement strand
CTCGTCCGTCCAAAGCCGCTTCGTCCGACGCGCCATAACGCCACCATAGTGTCCACTATCTCGTGGTGGACACTATCAATCACCCTCTATGTGCGGCAGAGCAGTGACGCCGGACGCTTACGGAATTTCGAGAGCCGTCACCTAGGCAATTAACGGCTGGCTTCTCAATATCACCCCGGCCCGCAAGTGCCGCAAGAAACCGATGACGTTGGCTTGGATCGCTCGCGCCTGCGGCGCTTGCACCGGATGTGTGGCACGCCTAACCGGTCAGTAGTTCACCTGCTCAAACCCATAGTTGCCCGCGTAGTCGCGCCAGTCCACGAACACCGAGCGATTAGTGATGTTCGGACAATCCGATCCCCAGCCTTCAAGCCCGATATGAGCGTCGGGTAGAGCCGCCGGTGCAGATAATGCCCATGAAAATTCGCCCTGCGTGCTGTATGTGCCGAGGTAGACCAGTGCATGGCGTCGGCACTGATCGTTCTCTCCGGCTAGTCTCTGTGACGCGAAACGGACGTCAAAAACTCGGATAGAGCGCACGAAATTGAACTCCGGGCCGCTTATGTCGACGTCTGCACGCTCTTGGACAAGGTGCAGGGCAAAATCCACTGGGACGAGCTCGTCTGAGGTTTCGTCAAAGCGCCAAACGGCCGCTCCTGTCATTGCTTCAGGTGTATGATGGCTCGCGGGAAAGGACTGGCGCGGCCGACTATCATCTTTTGGGGACAAGGCATCGAAGATCCGGTCAGTTCTGCGCGGCCGAGGTTCGATCTCGTAAGTCGCACCCATCGGGCAGCGCCAGATCTGCAGTGGCGGCTCGACCGGCCAGGGCGTGATCCGGCGGATGAACTCCGCGCGCGCTCGAGAACAAGGGACAGATGCTGGCCAACCCCCGGACAGACAGAGGAGTATTGCGCAATCGATGGGATAGCTCTGCGCTCGGCTGCTTTTGGGAAGAAAAATATGCGCAAAAGCCAAGGCGGTCACAAAGAGAAGGACATGTTTCTTGGCCGGGAAATACATGGTAAACAAACCTCCGCAAGACACATTCAATATACATACGAAAATATATTATTGCAAGACTTAGTGTATTCAATATGGATTTAATACTTAACATAAATCTAATTATGCGCCAAAAACTTGTACGCTGGGCACATTCTAAACTGGGTTGCGACAAATCCCCTATCTTGCTGAAAAGCAAGGAGAACGGACATGGCCCATACAGAGCTGGATTTGCGTGAGCGACGCGCAATCGAAGACATGCTGAATGCGAAAGTGCCGGTGAGCACGATCGCGGCCGAGACTTCTGTCTGCGCAACAAGCGCTATGTCAGCAAGGATCTGACCCTGAAGTACGATCACAAGCGCATACGTCTGGAAGTCAACGACGTAACGCGCGGTCTGGTTGGCAAATACGCCGACACCTACGAGTTTCCCGACGGGCGCATTCAGATTCGGCACAACGGCGTTGCCCTGCCCTGCTCCATCTTTGATCCACACCAACAACGCGTCACGCACGCCGCGATCACCGAGAACAGGCACCTGAGCGCAGTCCTTTCCCACATCGCTGCCGATTACAGCAGCCGTCGCGCAGCCCATCCGATCAACTCGAAACCACGCGCGCGCCAGCCGCGCGAACGCCAGGTCCGAAGCGTGATTTCACGGGCATCTGAAATATCTCGCAGATACTGCGCCTGCAACTGCCCGGCCAAAACGCGGTCATGCGCAAAGAGGACCAGCTCCTGATTGATGAACAGGCTTCGGTAATCGAGGTTTGCCGATCCGACGATCGACCAGCCATTATCGACGACGGAAGTCTTGGCATGCAGTTGACGTGGCAAGTACTCGTAGACCCTCACGCCCGCCGAGAGAAGCTGCGCATATGCCGCCCGCGTCGCCCAGCCGGCGACCAGGGGATCGCTTCTGCGTGGCACCAGCAGACGGACGTCCACGCCGCGACGCGCGACATCCTGAAGCGCCCGGTCGACCACGGTGCCCGGGCTGAAATAGGGCGACGTCAAATAGACACAGGATTGTGCCATCCCGATCAGTCCCGCATGCAGACAGGCGAGCCTTTTCTGGCACTTGCGCGAATAGCTAGGCACCAGCAGTCCTTCGATGCCGTCGGCCTCTTCGGGAATTGCGTTTGCCGGAAGCGGGCGGGCCTCCCGCCAGAGTCGAATGAAATGACTTGCGGCAAGCGTCGCCAACGGCCCCTGGACACGCACATGGGTATCGCGCTGGCGGCTTGCACCATGAAGCCGACGCGAGTTTAACCGGCGAATGTTGAAACCGCCCAGGAAGGCATCCCGGCCATCCACGACGAGAAGCTTGCGGTGATTGCGTTGGAAATATCGCAGCGGGTGTCGGAGATCGAAGGGGCGGAACCAGCGAAACCGCACACCGCTTCGTTCCAATTCCCGCCGAAACTTGTCGAAATCCCGCTGGCCAGCACCGAAAGCGTCGAGATGCAACCGAACGTCAACCCCGCTTCGCGCCTTGGCTGCAAGGGCGGAGACAAAACGCGCGCCGACTTCGTCGGTGGCAAAGATGTAGGATTCCATCCAGATTGCTTCGGTCGCGCCCTCGATCTCCGTGATCATCGCATCGAACAGGGCATCCCCCTCGACAAAGAGCTGGAAAGCGCCCGACCCTTCGCCCAGATTTGGCACACACATCGCTGCCCGCGCCTGTGGCATCGTCAGGGAGTTTTCGCGAGGTGCGCGCGGGGTGCTCATGATCGCGGCCTACCGCCCCACTGGTTCGGTCGCAACATCGACGTCACGATGTCGGAGCCATGCTTGCAGCGCGAAAAGGCAAGACTGCACATCCGTCAGGTGTTCGCTGTTTCATGGGCGCCGTGCTGGCACCCGACACAATCGCAGTTCTCATGGCTGCAACTGCGGTCCTCCAAAGGGTTGCGGTAGTGAAAACGGGCGAGCGGCAGCAGCAGTCGCTTGGGCAATGAAAGCCGATATGCCTCGCCCAAGGCAATGCCAGTGTCGGTCGATCCCAGCTTTCCGATCAGGTAGTCGATCCCGCGGGCGCCCGTCCGGTTGAACAGGTACCGATTGACGACACCACCGCGCAGGCCGGGTTGCAGCGCCTCACGCCAGGCTTTCCTGTAGTCGACGCCGCTGATCAGGCTTTGGGCCGCCAGGGGCTCGGATCGCATCGCATAGCGTAGCCCGAATCCCGCCAGCGCGTCCTGGAAACCCGCGTGTTCGCCGATCACCGGGTTTCCATCCTGCATCGCGTGCGCGGCAATCGGACTTTCCCGAAACCGCCGAAGCCTCGCGGCGTTTTCATCTCCAGGCCCGCGTGACGCTTGAAGTATTCCACGGTTGCCGCGAGATATTTCGCTTGATCGCGAAAACCTGAAAACATGCAGCTGGCCACCGTGCCGCGCCCCCGGTGCACGAGCAGATAGGCGTAGCCCTTCGGGGCAAGCTCGGTCCCGAAGGCCAGCCACGCACCATCGGCCATAGAGGTGTCAAGGACGTAGCCCACGGCGATGATATCGGCCCGCCGTGGTCCGCCTGCCAGGACCATGTTGGTCGTGGTCTTTTTCACGCGATCGTTGAATCGCACCTCGGCCCCGGCCGCGCGGGCCTGATCCAGCAAGACCCGGTAAAGCGTTCCCGGTGCGTTGCCCCGGCGCAAAAGATAGTACAGGGGCTTCGATCCATGCACTCTGTGGGCCTTTGCATGGCTGTCGAAGACGAAGCCTTCGGTTGCACCGCGATGATCGAAATCGGCGACAACACCGGCATCAGCCAGTTCGTCCAGAACGTTCTGTGCGTCGCTCCAGTTTTCAAGGCCTTGAAAGTCGTCGTGGAACCGATGGCCGACATCTTCGTGCCACTCTCGCACCACGACCCGGCGATTGGCCTTGGCTAAAACGATTGCACAGACCAGACCTGCGGGACCAGCCCCGACGATTTCAATCGTAT
>NZ_JAGPVV010000044.1 GCF_018066915.1 Roseovarius sp. | reverse complement strand
CTTGGCTTGGGAGGACGTGCTGCGCATCATCAACGGCCCCTTGCCCGAGGCGCGTCGCTGGACCCAAAGCCGTCTCTTGCGCGCCGTGAAGGCCTATGTTCGCGATGGGTTCCTGCCTACCGAGGTGCTGGCCCGCGCCGGGCGCCGCGAAACCGACGACCGCCTGCCCGCCATTATTGCTGCCATCAAGGGCGCGGATCCCGACATCACACTTCAGGCGATCTGCACCCGGCTGGAAGCGATGCGCGAGCGCACGCCCCGCGGGCGAACAAGCTGGCAGCCTTCGTCGGTGAAGATGCTGCTGGAGCGGGCCGAGAGGCTGGGGTTGCTCGACTGAGATCCCCGCGAATCGTCCATCCGATTCTGCCGACTGATTTCTGTACGCACTCACAATACATCTTGTGGTCACTTCGGAGCCGGCAACGAGGTGTTGAAGTAGCGTGTATGCGCTGGCCACATCCCATTGATTTGAGATCTTCCGCGCTTCTTTGATTGGCCGGATACGGTCTCCATCTTTTATGTTGGAGGCTGCTATGGCAGATGGAAGTGGACTTGTGGGTAGGCTGGAAGTTGTTGAACCGCGTCGTGGCAACCGACGTTGGCCTGACGATGTGAAGGCGCGGATTGTCGCGGAGAGTTTTCAACCCGGTGCGCGCGTTGTTGACGTGGCGCGGCACCATGACATTGTCCCCCATCAGCTATCGGACTGGCGACGGATGGCGCGGACCGGTAAATTGGTTTTGCCTGCGGATGTCATGACATCAGTTGGTGATGCAGAGATTTCCTGCCATCGGTCTGAGCCTGCGTTTGTTCCGCTGGAGATCGCGATGACACCGCCGACAGCTGATAACCCATCAGGGCAAGCGCAGAGCGCGCGCGCCGGGATGGGCGGCGAGATATCGGTGACGATTGGGTCTGATGTGATGATCCGGATTCCTGGCACTGCTGATATGGCGCGTGCTGCTGACTTGATCCGCGCGGTACGAGGGGTCTCGTGATTGTCGCGGGGCAGCGGCTGCCGATCGTGATTGCGACAAAGCCGGTCGATTTCCGTCGAGGCCATGATGGGCTCGCAGCAACGGTGCAGAACGAGCTGGGGCTTGATCCACATTCCGGTCTGACGGTGGTGTTCCGTTCCAAGCGTGGGGACAGGTTGAAGATCTTGGTTTGGGATGGAACCGGGCTTGTCCTGATCTACAAGCGGTTGGAGGTTTCCAACTTCGTGTGGCCCAAAATTCAGGACGGCGTCATGCAGCTTTCCCGGGCCCAGTACGAGGCCCTTTTCGAAGGTTTGGATTGGCACCGGATGGTGGCAAAACCGGTTGTGGCGCCTGCTGCGGCAGGGTGACTCAGGGCCAGATTCGAGCGTTGTTTTATTGGGCTTTTCTACTGTTTCATGATAGAAAAGCGCATGTCACAGCCGTTCGATATTCGCCAGTTTCCAGGTCTGCCGCCCGAGGTCGTGAAGGCCTTTGAGGCGCAGCAGTTCGAGCTGGCTGTAGAGCGCGCGGCGCGGCAACATGAACAGGCTGTCGGCGCTGAGAAGGACGTCTTCATCACCGAACTGAAAGCGCTGGTCGAGAAGCTGGAAAGTCAGGTTGCCGACCACCGGCGCACCAAGTTCGGACCCAAGTCGGAAAAGCTGAGCCCCGATCAGCTGGAACTGGCGCTCGAAGATCAAGAGACCGCCATCGCCGAGACGCAGCAACAGATCGATGAGGTGCAGAACAAGCTCGACCAGCTCGACAAGACTGCAAAGGACAAAAAGCCCCGCAAACCGCGTAAGCCTCGCACCCTTCCAGAAGGGCTGCCGCGCGTCGAGCGGGTCATCAATCCCGAAAACATCGTTTGCCCCTGTGGCTGTGGCGATATGGTCAAGATCGGGGAGGATCGCTCGGAGCGGCTGGATGTCATCCCTGCGCAATACCAAGTCGTTGTCACTGTGCGCCCCAAATACGCCTGTCCCAAAGGACGCACGGGCGTGGTCCAAGCCAAGGCCCCGGCGCATCTGCTGGAAAACAGCTGGCCGACCGAAGCCCTGCTGGCGCAGATCACTGTGGCCAAATTTTGCGACTTCAATCCTTTGAACCGGCAATCCGTGGCCATGGCCCGCAACGGCGCGCCGATTGATCGTGCAGTCCTGTCGGATTGGATGGGCCGCACAGGCGCACTGATTGCCCCCGTGGTCGATCACATGGCCATGCTACTTCTGAAAGGCAGCACGCGGCTTTATGTCGATGAAACAACCGCCCCCGTACTTGATCCCGGTCGGGGTAAAACCAAGACGGGATACTTCTGGGCCGTGCTACGCGATGACCGCGGCTGGAACGGACCATCGCCACCTGGCGTCGTGTTCCATTATCGCCCCGGACGAAAGGGCGAATATGCCCAAGAAATCCTCAAAGGCTTCGATGGCACAATCCAGGTGGATGCCTATGGAGGCTACACCGCCTTGGGCACTTCCAAGCGGGTGGGTGGCGCACCCTTGAAGCTGGCCTATTGCTGGTCGCATGGGAGGCGCGCCTTGATCAAGGCGCAGCCCAAAGCAGGATCGCCAATCGTCGATGAGGCCCTGCTGCAGATCGCGGCCATCTATAAGATCGAGGCCGAGATCCGTGGGCTGCCGACCGCGCAAAGGCGTGCGGTTCGGCAAGAGAAATCCCGCCCGCTGGTCGATAAATTCTTTGATTGGCTGAACGCTCAGGCGGGCCGTGTCTCGCGCAAGTCCGAATTGGGAAAAGCTCTGGCCTACATGTTGCGACGTCAGGAGGGCTTCCGTCTGTTTTTGGACGACGGCCATGTCGACATGGATTCCAACCTGGTCGAAAATGCGATCAGAAGTCCCGCCATGACACGCCGCAACACTCTTTTTGCCGGTCACGATGACGGAGCCCGTTGTTGGGCAAGGTTCGCGAGCCTGATCGGAACATGTCGCATCAACGGCGTCGAGCCCTATGCCTACTTGCTCGATCTGTACACCAAGTTGGCCAACGGGCATCTCAAGAAAGACATCGATGCTTTGATGCCATGGGCTTATGCCGCCGCCACGTCCTCACAAATGAGCTCCCCCGGGACTCCCTGACGACCTCGCGCACGCGACAGCCAAATCCCTGTCAACATATGCACTCCGAAAATCCCAATGGGACGCAGGCAGCGCATACGGTTAACATGCGAACTCAGACCCACGCCAATGATTACAATGACTTAAGGGGTGGAGAGGGTTGGCGGCCAGACCCATCCCCTCCCAAACCGCCATAAGCCGACACTGGCCGACATGGAGTAAATTAGTCGAGCCGAGACACGCTGCCCTGTTCTCTAAATTAATTTATTATTTACAATAGCTTAAAGGAATTTTTCGCCGGCTTCAAGTCGTTCATAAAATGTTGCAATGCCCGAGTAGAGAATGTTTGCATCCCGTCCGCCTGTTTTGAGAAATTTACGCGCGCGCGGAGCCTTCGCAGGCATTGAGTACATTTTGACAGATTGCCGCGAAGGACGTCAAAGCGTTGTTTCTACTCATAAATACGCATTGACCGCCATGAGCCGACATAGGGGGTAGAGAGGGTTCGCTGCGTGTGACTCCCTATCCTCGGACGCCCCTGGCAGCGAACTTTTTCTCTGCAACATTTTGCGGTGGGCGCTTTGAAGTCAAA
>NZ_JAGPVV010000042.1 GCF_018066915.1 Roseovarius sp. | reverse complement strand
GGGATCATTGCGCAGTCCGAGACGCAGCGACATCAGTTCTGGGAGGTGCGCGAACAAATCCCCGAGGCCAACCGGCGCATCGGCTCGATCAGTTCGCATGACATATCCTTGCCGATGTCGGAAATCCCTGACTTCATTGTGAAAGGGGCCGAGGTGATTGCCCGGATCGGGGCGTTTCGGATCAACTGTTTCGGGCATCTGGGCGATGGCAACCTGCATTACAACGTCTTTCCCATGCCGGGGCGCGCCCGTGCGGATCACGTAGCAGAGCGTGACGGGATCAAGCGCGCGGTGCATGATCTGGTGCATGCGATGGGTGGGTCGGTCAGCGCCGAGCATGGCATCGGGCGGCTCAAGGTCGAAGATCTGGAGCGTTATGGCGATCCGGTGAAACTGGATGCGATGCGCGCGATCAAGGCGGCGCTCGATCCTCTGGGGATCATGAATCCGGGGGCGGTGCTGCGGGGGTGAAGGGGCGGATGGCCTTTTGCTGAAGTTGGCTCCAATCGCCAATGCGCGGAATCAAGGTGCCGCAGGCACCGCCGCGCAGCGGCCGTCCGCCCCACCGGGCGGGCGCTTTTGCAACGTCACAACAGACTGATAACGCTGGAATATTTTGCAGGCGTAAAGTGCCAGCCGTCGAAGTGGCAGCGCCCACCCGGCGGACCGGCACTGCGCGGTTCATCGCACGCGTCGAATGTCCCCTCTCAACCACACCCAACGCCAATCGCTGGCCCTTTTTCACTCCCACGTCGGATGAAACTTGCCCGCAGGCGACAGCGTGAAAATCTCGGCCCCGCTTGCCGTGACGCCAATGGAATGCTCGAACTGCGCCGAGAGGGATTTGTCGCGGGTGACGGCGGTCCAGTCATCGGCGAGCACTTTGGTTTCGGGGCGGCCAAGATTGACCATCGGCTCGATGGTAAAGAACATGCCTTCTTCAAGGGTCGGCCCGCTGCCCGCCCGCCCGTAATGCAGCACGTTGGGCGGGGAGTGGAACACCCGGCCCAGACCATGTCCGCAGAAATCGCGCACCACCGACATGCGATGCGCCTCCACATAGCTCTGGATCGCATGGCCGATGTCGCCAAAGGTATTGCCGGGGCGCACCGCCTCGATCCCTTTCATCAGCGCGTCATGCGTGACCTGAATCAGCCGCTCGGATTTGCGGCTGAGCTTGCCTGCCACATACATGCGGCTCGTGTCGCCGAACCAGCCATCGACGATCACGGTCACATCGACATTGAGGATATCGCCATCTTTCAACACCTTGTCACCGGGAATGCCGTGGCAGACCACGTGGTTGACGCTGATGCAACTGGCGTGCTGATAGCCCTTGTAGCCGATGGTGGCGGATTTCGCGCCCGAGGCGTTGACCCTGTCCTCGATCAGCTTGTCGATGGCGGCTGTGGTCTGGCCCACGAACACATGCTCTGCAATCTCGTCCAGGATCTGCGCGGCCAAGGCCCCGGCGCGGTGCATGCCGGCAAAATCCGCAGCCTCATGGATGCGGATGCCCTCGCGCGTCAGTCTTCCACGGTGTGTTTCGTTCACGTCCGGCCTCGTATGGTGTCCAATTTCCGTTTATCTAGGGCTATTTGCGCGAAAGAACCAGAGGGCGGTCATCTGCAAGCGGCAGGCTGTGACCGATTGTGATCTCTTGCGGGGTGATATTGGCCCGATATGACAGCACCGTGACCCCCGCCGCACGCGCCCTGAGCAGCGCCTCGGCATAGGCTGGGTCGATGTCTTGGGCCACGGTCACGGCCTCTGCATCGCTGCGTTGCACGAGGTAAAAGAGCACGGCGCGATGCCCGGCCTGCGCCATTTCGGCCAGTTCCCCTAGATGGCGGGTGCCGCGCGCGGTCACGCTGTCGGGGAATTCGGCCAGACCGGGGCTGCGCGAGAGGGTCACGGATTTCACCTCGATATAGGCATCGGGCAGGCCCGCGCCCGAGAGCAGGAAATCCACCCGGCTGGCGGTGCCATAGTTTTGCTCGGGGCGCACCCGGTCATAGGCGGCGAACTCCGGTATTTGCCCTGTCTCAAGCGCCCCTTTGACCACGCGATTGGCAAGGGCGGTATCCACACAGGTGAATTCCCCAGCCACACTCTCGACCAGCCGCCAGCCAAACTTGAGCTTTTTGCGCGGATCGTCATTGGGTTCGACCCAGACCGTCGTGCCGGGATCGGCCAGCCCCAGCATGCTGCCGGGATTGGCGCAATGCGCCGTCACTTCGCGCCCGTCCATGAGGCGGATATCGGCGAGAAAGCGTTTGTAGCGGCGCAGCAGCACAGCCTGCACAAGAGGGGTTTGAAAGCGCATGGCCTGCGCCTATACCGTGTCTGTCCCCGGATCAAGGAGTCTGCCATGCCCAACCCGACCGCTGCCATGCTTGTCATCGGAGACGAGATCCTCTCGGGGCGCACGCGCGATGCCAACATGCATTATCTGGCGGGCGAGGTGACGAAAGTGGGCATCGACCTTAGGGAGGTGCGCGTGGTCAGCGACGATCCTAGTGCCATCGTGGCCGCCGTGCGCGCGCTGAGTGCTGGTTATGACCATGTATTCACATCGGGCGGCATCGGCCCGACCCATGATGACATCACCGCCGAGAATGTGGCGGCGGCCTTTGATCGCCCGATTTCGGTGCGAGAGGATGCCCGCGCCATTCTGGCCGCGCATTATGACGCGCGCGGGCAGGAATTGAACGCGGCGCGCCTGCGCATGGCGCGTATTCCCGACGGGGCCAGCCTGATCGACAACCCGATCAGCGCCGCACCGGGGTTCACCATCGAGAATGTGCATGTCATGGCCGGGGTGCCGTCGATTTTTCAGGCGATGCTGGCCTCAGTCCTGCCCACGCTCACAGGGGGGGCGCCGATCCTGTCGCAGACGCTGGAAATCCGCCGCGGCGAGGGGGATATCGCGGGGCCGCTGTCGGATCTGGCAGGGCGGTATCCGGACCTGAGCATCGGGTCCTATCCGTTCATCCGAGATGGCTGTTACGGCGCGCAGATCGTGATGCGCGGGCAGGATGGTGCGCGGCTTGATGCGGCGATGGCCGAACTGGCGGAGATGTTTCCGGCATGACACCTGATGTGCAGACCCTTTATGCGGTGACAGAGGCCACATGGCCTCCCGCGCGGACAGAGGCGCTTGGCCCCGTCACGATCCGTGAGGGGCAGGGGGGCGGCAAGCGGGTTTCAGCCGCCACGGTCGCGCGGCCGATCTCGCCCGAGGAATTGACCGCCGCCGAGGCCGCGATGCGCGCACTGGATCAAACCCCGCTCTTTCAGGTGCGCGCGGGCGATGACGCGCTTGATGCGCTGCTTGCGGCCGAGGGCTATGGCGTGGTTGATCCGGTCAACCTTTACGTTGCTCCTCTCGCGGCGCTGACAGTGGAGAGACCACCCCGCGTCAGCACCTTTGCGGTTTGGGAACCCCTAGAAATCATGCGCGAAATCTGGGCTGAGGGCGGCATTGGTCCTGCGCGCATCGCGGTGATGGAGCGTGTGACCGGCCCCAAGACCGGGCTCTTTGGCAGGCACAAGGATCAGCCCGCCGCCACCGGCTTTGCCGCCATTCACGATGGGATTGCCATGGTGCATGCGCTCGAGGTGCATGCCCGCCACCGGCGCGCCGGGATGGGGCGGTTGATGATGCTTCAGGCCGCACTTTGGGCGCAATCCGAGGGCGCAGAATTTCTGTCGGTGATCTGCACCAAGACCAATCAGGGCGCCAATGGTCTTTATTCCGCGATGGGCTTTGCCCATATCGGGGACTACCATTACCGGCAAAAGGAGTGAGAAATGACCCATCCGGACCAGCCCACAGCCCTTGATTTGCCGATGATCGACCCGCTGCCCGAGGCCACGCAGAAGTATTTCGACATCTGCGCCGAAAAGCTGGGCATGATCCCCAACGTGCTCAAGGCCTATGCGTTCGATATCGACAAGCTCAACGCCTTTACCACGCTCTACAACAACCTGATGCTGGCCGAGAGCGGCCTGAGCAAGCTGGAGCGCGAGATGATCGCGGTGGTGGTCAGCTCGATCAACCGCTGCTGGTATTGTCAGGTGGCCCATGGTGCGGCGGTGCGGCAACTGTCGGGCGATCCGGCTTTGGGCGAGGCGATGGTGATGAACTGGCGCGCGGCGCGGCTGGATGCAAGGCAGGCGGCGATGCTGGGCTTTGCGGAAAAGATCACGCGCGCCTCCTCCGAGATCACCGAAACGGATCGTCAGGTGCTGCGCGATGCGGGCCTCAGCGACCGGGATATCTGGGACATCGCCAATGTCGCGGGGTTTTTCAACATGACCAATCGGGTGGCCTCGGCCACGGGCATGCAGCCCAACCCCGATTATCACGCGCAGGCGCGATAGGGCGGGATGCGCGGTGCTGCCCCTCTTTTGATCTGGTTGCTGCTGGCGGGCGGCCCGGCCTCTGCGGTCGAGCTGAACCTGCCCGCGACGGCCAGCCAAACGCGCGAGTTGATCCGCGCGGCGGATACGGTGATCCTGCCCACAGGTCCGCATACCGGTCAAAACCTGCCCAGCCTGCGCCTTGAGGGGCGCATCGAGAGCCGCGCCTGGCGGATGCCGGTGCAGGGGATCACCACGCTGCAAATGCTGGCCCCCTTGGCGGATCAATTGGAGAACTCCGGCTGGGGCGTTGTGTTCGAGTGCGAGGCGGCGGCCTGTGGCGGGTTCGATTTCCGCTTTGCCCTGCCCACCCTGCCTGCGCCGGACATGTTCCTTGACCTATTTGACTATCGCTATCTGCTGGTGCGGCGCGGGGCGGGGGCCGCGCGGGAACATGCCGCCGTGATCGTCAGCCAGAGCGGGCAGACCGGCTATGTTCAGGTGCTGCATGTGACGCCTCTGCCCGAGGGTGAGAGCGTGGCCCCCGCACCGGATGACACCGCGCCGCGGTCTGATCTGGCGGATCAGTTGCAAGAGGCAGGGCATGTGGTGCTGGAGGGTCTTGATTTCGGCTCGGGTGACAATGCGCTTGGCCCCGGTCCGCATGCCAGCCTTGTGGCCTTGGCGGCATTTCTGCGGGCTGCGCCCGAAACGCGCGTGGCACTTGTCGGGCATACCGATAGCACCGGCGGTCTTGAGCCGAACAGCGCCCTTTCACGCGCCCGCGCCGAGGCGGTGCTGACCCGTCTGATCGAGCAACACGGCGTGGCCCCGGCGCAGGTCGAGGCGCATGGCATCGGCTATCTGGCCCCTATCGCCCCCAACACCAGCCCCGAAGGGCGCGAGCGCAATCGCCGGGTCGAGGTCGTGCTGCTGAGCGCAGGCGAGCCATAACCCCTCAGCGCCACCATGCCGAATGCGAGGCAAGCGCGCCTTGCAGCTTGGCCAAGAGGCGGTTGGCTGGGCCGGGTTGGGGCAAGGGACCATGCGCCAGCCGCTCGACCACCATCTCGACCGCACAGGGCCGCCCGGTCACGGGATCGCGGTAGCGGGGATAATCAATCAGCGCGGCATGCACGAGACCGGTCAGAGCGGGCCGCGCGTTGCGCCGCGCCGGGATGTCGCCCAGATCGCGGGTGAGGCCCCAACCGGCATAAAAGGGCGCGCCGGTCGTGGTCACGCGCACGCCGCGCAAGAGCGCCTCGAACCCCAGAAGCGAGGTCATGGTCCAGACCTCTTGGACCATATCCAAGAGCCGGGCCGGATCGGTGCGATCAAGGATCACATCGGCGAGTTCGTGGGCGGCCTCGGGCGGCACCGCGCCGGGGCGTAGCCCGGCCTCGACATCGGGATGCGGTTTGTAGAGGATCACGGCCTGCGGATTGGCCGCGCGCGCCGCCTGCAAGAGCGCGAGATTGGTGGCGATCCCCCCGGCACCAAGGCGAATGGAGGCGTCATCCTCGACCTGTCCCGGCACGAGGATGCGCCGCCCCTCGGGCAGATCAGGCACGGGCTGGCCAAGGTTGTATTTGCTCAGGCCATGCCGGATCAGCGCCGCGATCAGCGCCTCGGTGCGGCGGTCTTGATCGGGGCGCAGGCGGGCGCGGTTGGCGATCAGGCGCTCCAATCTGCTCTCGCGCGTGGGGTCATAATAGATGCCCAGATCGTCGCAGACCAGTGACAGAGGCGGGATGAGATCGGCCCCTAGCCCGCGCGAGCGCAAGAAGCCATCTTCGACGCGCAGAGCATTTTCCGGGCCTGTGTCGCCCTGCGAGGCCCAGACCATCACGCGGCGGTCGGGCTGGGGCGCCCCACCAAAGGTCATGCGCCGATGCGTGCCAAAGAAGCGTTGCAGCGGCGCGCGTTTCCACAGGCGCATGCCATGGGCTTGCCATCCGATGTGATCCTCGCGCCAGGCCCGCGTTTCCGCTTCGAGCGTCGATATCGCACTGTCCAGATCGCAGAGCCGGTCGCGGCAAGGGTCATACCATGTGGGATAGAGCAGCATCGCCCCGGCAAAGAGCTGCGCGCGAGTCAGCTTGCGGCCCCGGCGGCTGAGGGGCAGAGGGTGACGGTCGTCGCTCAGACCCCAGCCCGCATAGAAGGGCTGGCCAAAGACTTGCGGGCGGTGCCCGGCCAGAATGGCCTCGAACCCCATTTGCGAGGTCACGCAATAGACCGCAATGGCCCCTTCCATCAGCGCCCATGGGCTGACCGGATCGGACAAAAGGCGGATGCGCGCGCTCTCGTCCTTGGCGCTGAAATAGCCGGGGCGGTGGCCCCCGGCGGTCTCGGGATGGGTCTTGATCACGATCCGCGCACCGGGGTGATCCTCTTGCGCCCAATAGAGCATCTCGCGGAAGGTGTTGGCATCGGCCCCGCCATGCGTGACCGAGGCATCGCCGCGAGTCTGGTCGATCACCAGCACGTAGCCCGGATCAGGGCAGGGGGTGGTGGGATCAAAGGCGCTGTATTTGCTCAGATGCGCCTCTTGCAGCCGCGACATGCCGCTGCGCGCCCGGTCGAGCAGGGATGTGTCATCGAGCGGATGCGTGGCCAGCAGATGCTCAAGGTCGGAAGCGTGGCGGCTATCGAAATAGATGCCGCGCCGGTCGATCACCAACCCCAGAGGCGGCTCGCCGCTGCGCCCGGGATGGAGCGAGCGCAGAAAGGCATCCTCGATCCGCAAGAGCCCGGCACCGGTGCGGGTCGCCATGGCCTCGCCGCGTGCGGCATAGGGGCTGCGGCCCCAAACGGCGATCAGGTCGCGCGCGCCGGGCCGCCCGAGGGTCAGGTGATACCCCGCCAGCTTCAGGATGCGGCGCACGCGGCCTTGCCAGAGAAACCCACCGTTGAAATAGAAAACCCGCCGGGAGGCCTCGGCCTCGCCAGCGGGTTGCCCGTCAGAGGGCTGGCTCAAAAGTCGCCTGTCAGCGTCGAGGACGCCGTCGATACCGACCCGACCGCGCCAAGCGTGCCGGTAAAGGCACCGATGACCTTGGACCATTGTGTGAACGGCGCTTCGGTCACATAGATCGTGTCGTCGTCGCGGATCGAGAAATCGCGCGCCATGAACATGCCGTTGGGTTTCGTCAGGTCGAGCACATAGACCAGACGTTGCGCGCCCTGAAGATCGTTGCGGCCCAGCACCTGATTGGCGATTTCCGCCGGTTCGTTGCGCAGCACGAAGACGCCGGTCGGATCGGCGGCAGCGGTCGAGAGACCGCCCACCTGTGCGATGGCCTCGAGCGCGCTGAGGGTCTGTGTCTCGAAGGTTACGCGCGACTGCGCGCCGGTGGCACCAAGGGCGGTGTAGGCGCGGGTATCGGCCTCGACCAGAATACGGTCGCCACCGCGCAGGGCGATGTCGAACTGCGGATATTTGAACAGGTCCTGAAACCAGACCTTGGAGCGTTGATCGCCACGAATGACCGTGATCTGTGCCACCTCTGGCGGGATCGCGATGCCACCTGCCGAGGCGATCATCGCCGAGAGGGTGCGGGTGGGGGCCTCGATCGGATAGACGCCCTGACCGCTGACAGCGCCGCTGATCGACACGGTCGAGCCGTTGCCCGCAAGGCGGCGCACCTCGACCTGAGGATCGGGGGTCTGCTGTTCGAGCTTTTCGGTGATGACGCGGCGCACACCCTCGGGGGTGTTGCCTGCCGCCTTGATCCGGCCAGCATAGGGCACGAAGATAAAGCCAGAGCCGTCCACCTGAACCTCGCCCAAGGTGGTCTGGTTGGTCGCCTCGCCTGCCAAAAGCCCGTCATCGACGTTTTCCCAGATGGTCAGGCCCAGCGTGTCACCGGGGCTGATGAGGTCAGAGCCAAGCAGGCCCGCATTCTGGAATTGGTCGGTAAAGCCAAGCGCCGGTTGCACGGCGGTTGCGCGGGTCACGCGATCATTTACCGTCACGACAAAGGCGTCGCCCTCTTTCTGGACCGATCCGGCGTAGATTTCGCGCTTGTTTGGGCCCACGCGCGGCAGGCCACATCCGGCCACGAAGGACGCGATAAGCAAGAGCGCGACAGGGCGCGCCCATCGGGTGTGTCGGGATGTCACTGCTCGGTCTCCTCGACCTGTTCTTGTTCTGCCTCGGGTCTTTTTTGGCTACGCTACCGGACAAAATTGTTAAAATCCAGCATTTCCATTGCTTGCGCCTATGTGATGAGGCGCAACTGTTGCCGAGGGGCCGCGGTGCCAGAGCGCAGCGCGTCATAGGGATCTTCGGGGGCGAGCATCATATCGACCGCTTGCCGCAGCAACTGCCGCCGCCCCGATGAGGAATAGAAGCCGCCTGCAATCTGGCTGGTTTCCAGCAGAAACCGCCGGTAATCGGTATAGGCGCGGCGGTCGGGGCGTTCTGCCCCGGCAAAGAAATCGGGCAAGGGTTTGGTCGAGACGAATTGCGGCTTGGCATAGACCGCCTGCCCGAAGGTGCGCAGCGGAATGCCGCGCCAGAGCACCTGCTGCGCGGCCGTGGAATTGACCGTGACCGCAGAGCGCGCCTCGTCCAAGAGCTTGGCCAGCTTGCCGCCGCGCAGGTAATGCACCCGCCCGCGCAACCCGTAAGCGTTCACAAGGCGGCGCAATTCGCTGCGGATGGGGGCGCGGCCATCCTCGAGCGGATGCGCCTTGATCACCAGATGATGATGCGGCGGCGCGCCACGGGCAAAGCCGTCGATCACGGTTTCCAGAAACTCGGTCATCGTGGAAAACGGCGAATGGGCCTGAAACGAGGCGTCGTGTTCGAGTTGCAAGAGCGCGATATGATAGGGAAAGCCGCCGGTGCGGACCCGCCATGTGGTCAAGCGCCGCTCGATGGCCTGAACCGGCATCAGCACGAGCCGTTTCAGGTAGAGCTTGAATTCCTGCCCAACGGTCAGGGCGCGATGCGGGCGAAAATGCCGGTAGCGACGATTCAGAAAGAGAACAAAGCCATGATAGAGCGCGCCATAAAACACATGCTGGCGCATGTCGCCCCAACTGGCCGGGGGCAGGGCGGTGTCCATGTCCGAGTTTTCCAGCGCCTGACGCATCTCGGGCACGCTCATTTCCATCAGGCGGGAGTTGCCATTGGTGCCGCCGCGCTCATACGTCACCCAATAGGGGCGCATGTAGCCTTCTTCAAAGACATGGATCGTGAGGCCGCGCGCGCGGGCGAGAGCGACCGCTTGTGCATGGATGGGTCGGGTATCGCCGTAGAGCACGAGATCGGTGATGCGCTTGTCATCGAGGATCTGGGTGAGGGTCGCGGTCCAATCCTCGGCTTGACCGAGAAAGGGCAGATAGCTGCTCCGCTCGCGCCAGAACGCCTGATCCCCGGCATTGAAGCCCACGCGCCAGACATCCGCCCCCGCCCGTCGCAGCATCTGCCCGAGTTGATAGAAGAACGGCCCATGCGGTCCCTGAAGAAACAGAAACGCGCGGTCCTTGCCGGTCAGACCAGTCATGGCGGTGTCTCTTGCCTTTGCGCTCGATCACGCTTTCTACTGCAAAAATCGGGCGAAAATAAGCCCCGTCGGCTGCGGTCTCTTGTCTGGCGGCGGTGGGGGCGGTAGGGGTCACACGAGAGCAAAAGGAGAGCGGTCATGTTCACGGGCATCATCACCGATGTGGGGCGCATTCAGGCGATCGAGCATCGTGGCGATCTGCGCGCGCGGATTGGCACCGGCTATGACACCGCCCGGGTCGAGATTGGCGCCTCTATTGCCTGCGACGGCGTGTGTCTGACGGTTGTGGCGCTTGGGTCCGGCTGGTTCGATGTGGATATTTCGGCTGAAACCCTGTCCAAGACCAATCTGTCGGGGTGGGCCGAAGGGCGGCGCGTCAATCTGGAACGCGCGCTCCGGGTGGGCGACGAATTGGGCGGGCATATCGTGTCCGGCCATGTCGATGGGCTGGCCGAGGTGGTGGAACTGCGCGACGAGGGTGACAGCACCCGCGTCACGCTGCGCGCGCCTGCGCCCCTTGCGCGGTTCATCGCGCCCAAGGGATCGGTCGCGCTCAACGGCACCTCGCTCACGGTCAACGAGGTCGCGGGCCGCGATTTCGGGATCAACTTCATCCCGCACACCAAGGCTGTGACCACCTGGGGCGATGTGGCCCTCGGTGATATGGTCAATCTCGAGATCGACACGCTCGCGCGGTATGTGGCGCGGCTGGCCGAGGCGGGTTAGGCCTCAGTCGGCACGGCAGCGCGGTAGAGATGCCATGTTGCATGGCCCAAGACCGGCAGCACGATCACCAACCCGAGGAACGCGGGCAGCATGCCAAGGGTCATGCTGACGGCCACGATCAAGCCCCAAGTTGCGACAATGCCCGGATTGCGCCGCGCCACGGCGACCGATGTCATGACCGCCACCGGCAGGCACACGCGCCGGTCGATCAGCATCGGGAATGAGATCAGGCTGAGCACCAGAACGGCGGCGGCAAAGACAAAGCCCGTGGCCATGCCGAAAATGATCATCTGCCAGCCCGCCCCGGTGGTCAGCACATCCTGCGCAAACCCCATCAGGCTGGTGGGCGGGAGCGGTCCAAGCGTGAGGTCGTAGATATATTTCGCGGCGAACATCCACACCACGAATAGCCCCATGAGATAGACCCCCAGAACCAGCACTGGCCCCAGAACATGCGCGCGCAGGGCCCGCAGCGCCGTGCCCCAGCCCGTCGCCTGCCCGGTTTCACGCTGACGGCTCATTTCATAGAGCCCGGTTCCGATCACCGGACCCAGCAGGGTGAAGCCCGCCGCCAGCGGAAAGAGCAGGTGGAGATTGGCCGAATGAAACGCGGTAAGCGCCAGCGTGATGCCGATCAAGGGATAGATGGCGATGAGAAAGAACACATCGCTGCGCAGGGCCACGAAATCCGCCAGCCCCTTTTGCAGCGCTGCGCGAAGGTCGGCGCGGCTGAGCGTGCGCACCTCGGGCGGGGTGGTGACTTCGCTGCCGAGCGCCTCTGCGGCGTCAGACGCGCTACGTCCCGCGCTTGCGGTGGTGCCCGCCAGCCATGTCAATGGATTGCCGATGGTCTTGGTCATTCTGGCCTCCCTTTTCGGGGCGCGGAAGCCGAAGGTCCGGCGTCGCGCCGTCACGGTGTCGTAGCCTGAGGATACCATGAATTGCGCCTGCCGTCACTTCACGATGGGGCGACGGGGCCGGGGTCAGCCTTGCCGTCTGCGAGAAGGGACGCGGTTTTCAAACCAACGGAACATCAGCGCGATGAGGCCCGCAATGATCATGTAGACCAGAGCCAGCAGCAAAAGCGGCTCGTAGACGATGAAGGTGTCGGCGCGCACGCGGCTCGAGACCGCGTAAATCTCGATCACCGTGATCGTGGCTACCAGCGGCGTCGCCTTGAGTTGCAGGATGGTTTCGCCCCCGAGGGTGGGCAACACGTTGCGGATGGCCTGCGGTAGCCAGATGCGGCGGAATATCGTGAAGCGCGGCATGCCAAAGGCGCGCGCGGCCTCAAGCTGGCCTTTTTGCACGCTGGCAAAGCCGCCGCGCATCACCTCGCCCTCATAGCCCGCATAGGACAGGGTAAGCGCCAGAACGGCATAGGGCCAAGCCTGACGCAGATAGGGCCAAAGATCGGACCCGCGTATCCACGGATATTGCGGGAAAAGAGATCCAAGCCCGTAATAAAGCAGCCAGATTTGCAAGAGGAGTGGCGTGCCGCGAATGATGGTGCAAAAAATGCGCGCAGGGGCGGCCAAATACCAAGGCCCCGCCGCCTGTGCCAGACCAAGCGGCACGGCGAGCATGAACCCAAGCACGACTGTCACCACCAAGATCCAGATTGTGCGCCACAGCCCCTCAAGCGCCAGAGGCAGGTATTGCGGCAACCAATCCCACCGCAGAGACAGCGCACACCAGAGCACGAACCCGGCGAAAAGCGCCATCAGGAACAGGCGGCGCGGGATCAGGAGGGCGCGCAGATCGCTCATCGCCCGCCCTCGCGCAAGGAGGGCTGGCCGCGCCGTGCCCATTTCTCGATCCGGGCAAAGATCACGCCCGAGAACAGCGTGATGATCAGGTAAAGCGCGCCTGCCGCGAGGAAAAAGGTGAAATAAGCCCGCGTGCTGCCCGCCGCCTGTCGGGTTTCCAGCGTCAATTCACTGAATCCCACAATGGCCAAGAGGGCCGTGTCTTTGGTGGCAATCAGCCACAGGTTTGCCAGCCCCGGCGTGGCAAAGCCCATCATCGCCGGGATCGTCACCCGCCGCAGGGTCATCAGCGGCGGCATGCCAAAGGCGCGTGCGGCCTCAAGCTGTCCGGGCGGAATCGCCTGAATGGCGCCGCGCAAGACCTCGGTGGCATAGGCCCCCTGCACCACGCCCAAGACCCAGATGCCCGCGACAACACCGTTGATCTCGACCCGGTCATAACCCATGGCGATAGCTGCCTGATTGATCAGGTCAGAACCGACATAATAGAGGATGAGGATCAGCACCAATTCCGGCACGGCGCGGATGACGGTGGTATAAACCGCCAGCAGATCGCGCAAGAGCGGCCCGCCGTAGAGCTTGCCATAGGCCCCACCCAGCCCGATCACAAGGCCAAACCCAAAGGCCCCAAGCGCGATCTGGAGCGAATTAACCAGCCCGCGCAAGAGGTTGGCGCCCCAGCCCGGAGGCTCGAGCGACAAGAGGCTGGCGGCTTCCGCCAGCCCCAATGTGTCCAGCAGCCCCTCCAACGGGTTTAGTAGATGCTGGCTTTGAAGTAGCGCGCGGTGATCTCTGCATGGGTGCCGTCGGCCAGAATGGCGGCGATGCCCTTGTTCAGCGCCTCGCGCAGCGCGTCCTCACCCTTGCGCACCCCTGCGCCAACACCTAGCCCGAGAATGGCCGGGTCGTCAGCGACATTGCCCTTGATCTCGCAGCAGGCCCCCGCGTCGGTGGACACGAAATCCGCCATGGCGATGCTGTCGGCCTGCGTGGCGTCAATCCGGCCTGCGACCAGATCCTGATTGGCCTCGTCCTGCGTCTGATAGATGCGAATTTCGGCGGCGTCCTTGAAGTATTCCTGCGCATAGGCCTGATGGATGGTCGAGGCCTGAACGCCGATGATCTTGTCTTTCAGACCTTCGGGGGTGGCGTCGATGTCCATCGCCTTGTCGGCCACGACCACGGTCGGTGTGTTGTAGTAAGGGTCGGAAAAGTCGATGGTTTTCATCCGCTCTTCGGTGATCGACATGGAGGCCATGATGGCGTCGATCTGGCCGCCGGTGAGCGAGGGGATGATCCCGTCCCAGGCCACGGGCGTGATCACGCAATTGAGTTCGGCGGCCTTGCACACCGCGTCGATCACATCGACCTCCCAGCCGACCCATGTGCCCGAGCTATCGAGCGAGGCAAAGGGCGGATAGGGTTCGGCGGCGATGCCGATCTTGACCTCTTGCGCGGCAAGCCCGGTGCCGAGGGCCGCCAAAGTGGCGGCGGCGAGGATGGTTTTCAGTGTCATGTCAGTCTCCCTTGTTGGTTGGTTTGATCTGCCCCGCCTTATCCGACGGTTTGCAGGAATTGCTTGAGGCGGGCCGATTGTGGCGCGCCAAAGACGCGCTCGGGGGGGCCTTCTTCCTCGATCCGGCCTTGGTAGAGGTAGACCACATGGCTGGCCACCTCGCGGGCGAATTTCATTTCATGCGTGACGATCAGCATGGTGCGCCCTTCGGCGGCAAGATCGCGGATCACGCTGAGTACCTCGCCCACAAGCTCGGGGTCGAGCGCGCTGGTGGGTTCATCGAACAGCATCACGGCGGGATCAACCGCGAGGGCCCGCGCGATGGCGGCGCGCTGCTGCTGGCCACCGGACAGAAAGGCGGGAAAGGTATCGGCCTTGTCGCCAAGTCCCACACGGTCAAGCAGCGCACGCGCCCGCTCAATCGCCTGATTTTTCGGGGTTTTCAGAACATTCACCGGCACCTCGATCACGTTCTCAAGGAGGGTGCGATGGGTCCAGAGGTTGAAGGCCTGAAACACCATGCCAAGCCGCGTGCGGATGCGCTCAATCTGGCGGCGGTCTGAGGGGCTTCCGTCTGCGCGCATGGCAATCGCCTCGCCATTAACCACGATCCGGCCTGATGTAGGGGTTTCAAGGAAATTGATACAGCGCAGCATGGTCGATTTGCCCGACCCCGACCCGCCGATGATCGCCACCACATCGCCCTTTTGTGCGGTGAGTGACACGCCCTTGAGCACTTCGAGCGGCCCGAATGACTTGTGCAGGTCTTCGACAAGGATCGCGGGCGGCACCGGGTCGGGCGCGTCGGACGGTCGGGGCGCTGCGGTCAAGGGTATGTCTCCGGCAGGGTCACTTTCGGCTTGTAGTAAGGCGGAAGAGTCGTAATTATGCAAGCGTATAATTGATGCCGCGCAGGATGGATGCACCGATGACCGGAGAACGCCGCAAATTCAGGCGCGAGGGGGCCGACACCCGCCGTCAGGCGCTGGTGCTGGCGACACTTGATCTGATCGCGGAACAAGGCGTGCGCGGGGCCACGGTGCGCGCCATCGCAGAGCGGGCGGATGTGACCCAAGGCCTTATACGGCATTACTTTTCCACCAAGGATGAGCTGGTGCAAGAGGCCTATCTCGCGCATATGGCGGGGCTGACAGAACAGACCTTTGCCGGGGTCGCAGAGCGGGAAACGGCCCTCGGGCGGTTGGCGGCGCTGGTGGTGGCCTCGGTCACGCCGCCGGTGGTGGATTCGGCCTCGGTCGGGCTCTGGGCCGGGTTTCTCAACCATGTGCGCCAGGATGCGCGGATGCGCGCGGTGCACGCGCAGACCTATCACGATTTCCGCGACCGGCTGGAGCGGTTGATCGTGGCGGCGTTGGAGGAAGCGGGGCGCGGCCCGGATGCGGGGCAGGCGCGACGGCTGGCGATTGCCTGCAACGCGGTGATTGACGGGCTCTGGCTGGAGGGGGGCGCGCTGCCTGAGGCGTTTGAGCCGGATGAACTGACTGGAATTGCGCTCACGGCGGTGGGCGCGATTTTGCAATTGGACTTGGAAGAGGCGGCGAAGACATGAGATTTTCCTCGATAAATGAACGGCTTGCCGGGCTTGGCGGGGCCAAGTGGGAGGTGCATGCCCGCGCCAAGGCGATGGCGCGCGCGGGCCGCGACGTGATCCGCCTTACGATTGGCGAGCCGGATGTGCCAACGCCCGAACGCCTCAAGGACGCCGCCTATGCCGCGATGAAGGCCGGGCGCACGGGCTACTCGGATGGGCGCGGCGAGCCGGGATTGCGGGCGGCACTGGCGGAAAAATACAGCAAAAACAGGGGCCGCGCGTTTCATCCCGATCAGGTCATGTGCTTTCCGGGCACGCAAACCGCGCTCTATGCGGTGATGATGGCGATTGCCGAAGAGGGCGCAGAGGTGCTGGTGGGCGATCCGATGTATGCCACCTATGAGGGGGTCATTCGCGCAACGGGGGCCACGATGGTGCCGGTTCCGCTGCGGCCTGAGAATGGGTTTCGCATGGCGGCGGCGGATGTCGCACCCCTCATAACCCCTAGAACACGCGCGATTTTATTGACCACGCCGCATAATCCCACGGGGGCAATCCTGACCCGTGCCGATATCGCAGCACTTGGCCGGTTGGCGGTCGAGCATGACCTCTGGATCATTTCAGACGAGGTTTATGAGGATCTGGTGTTCGAGGGGTCCGAGTTTGTCTCGCCCCTGTCCGATCCGGATTTGGCGGAGCGGGTTGTCGCGGTGTCGTCGATTTCCAAAAGCCACGCAGCACCCGGTTTTCGCAGCGGTTGGTGCGTTGGGTCGTTGGAATTTACCGCCAATCTGCTGGCACTGTCCGAGACAATGCTCTTTGGAAATCAACCGTTTATCGCGGATATGACGGAACAGGCGGTGCGCGAGGGTTCTGATGTGGCAGGGGGCATGCGGCAGAGGTTTGCGGCGCGCGCAGACCTCTTGGCGGCACGGTTGGAGCGGGAAACGGCGTTGCGCGTGCATCGCCCTGAAGCGGGGATGTTCGCGATGGTGGATATTGCCGCGACGGGGCTGGACGGGGAAAGCTATGCCTTTGATCTCTTGGAGAAAACCGGCGTGGCGGTGATGCCGGGGGCGTCGTTTGGCAAGACGCTCGACTCATGGGTGCGGTTGGCGCTGACGGTCGAGGATGCTCCCTTTGCCCAAGCGATTGACCGGATTGTGGCCCATGCCAATGCGCGGCGCGTCAAGATCGCCTGAAACATAATATAATCAGAGGGTTACACGATGAATTCCAGCTATGAATTCCGCCGGGCGATCACCCGCAAACCGGGCAAGAGCATTGTGGGCGGGTTGCGCGCCGAGGATATCGGCACGCCGGATCTGGCGCGGATGCTGGAGGCGCATGCCGCCTATGTGGCGACCCTGCGCAGCACCGGGGCGGAGGTGGTGGAACTGCCCCCGCTCGAGGATTATCCCGATGCGGTTTTTGTAGAAGATACAATGCTTTGCCTGCCGGAACTGGCCATCGCCATGCGCCCCGGCGCGCCCACACGGATGGGCGAAGTGGCCGAGATGCGCCCAGCGATTGCTGCGGTTTATGGGGACAGCATCGCAGAAATCACCGCGCCGGGGACCATCGAGGGGGGCGATATTCTGGTGACGGGGCGCGAGATTCTGGTGGGATTGTCGGCGCGGACCAATCGGGAAGGAGTGGCGCAACTATCTGATATTGTTTGTGAATATGGATATACTTTGAGGTTGGTCGAGACCCCGGCGGGGGTTTTGCACTTCAAGACCGATTGCGGTCTTTTGGCGCCCGAGACCATCCTGAGCACAAGGCGGCTGGCGGTGTCGGGCTGTTTTGAGGGCTATGAGGTGCTGTTGGTGCCCGACGGTGAGGAGGCTGCAAGTAATTG
>NZ_JAGPVV010000040.1 GCF_018066915.1 Roseovarius sp. | reverse complement strand
CAGGTCACGGAACCAGTGGAGCGAGAGGCCATTCATCGGAAAGGTCAGACCGCCCTGTGGGCCTTGGAAACTGAGGATGGCGATGGTCAGGATCGGGCCATAGAGAAACAGCACGAAGAGGCCGAAAAAGGCGGCCAGTATGTAGAAGCTGCGGGGGCGGCGGTCCATCTCAGAGCTCCTTGCGAATGTTGACAAAGCGCAGCAGGATCGCGATCACCAGTAGCACGGTGCAGAGCAGCACAACGGCGGTCGCGGCGGCGGACGGGTATTGCAGCAGGGCGATATCGTTGGAAATCAGCCGCCCCACGTTGGCCCGCTGGCTGCCCGACATGAAGCGCACCGTGATGAAATCGCCCATGACCAGCGTCACGACAAAGATCGTGCCGATCATGATGCCGGGCTTGGTCAGAGGCAGGATCACATGCACCAGCGTCTGAAGACCGCTTGCGCCGTTGTCGCGCGCCCCCTCGAGCAGGGATTTGTCGATCCGCATCATGGTGTTGAAGATCGGAACCACCATGAAGAGCGTGTAGAGATGCACAAACGCCAGGATCACCGAAAAATCGGAATACAAGAGCCACTCCAGCGGCGCGTCGATCACGCCCCAGGACAGGAGTGTCTGATTGGCAATGCCATTGCGGCCGAGAAACGGAATCCATGAAATCATGCGGATGATATTCGAGGTCCAGAACGGGATCGTGCAGATCAGAAAGAGCGCGATTTGCATCGTCAGGCTGCGCACGTGGAAGGCCAGGAAATAGGCCACGGTAAATCCGATGGCGAGGGTCAGCGCCCAGGTGATGAGGGCATATTTCAGCGTCGCGCCGAATACCTGATAGGTCACGGCCGAGCCGAACAGAAACTCGTAGTTGTCGAACTGAAAGGCTGGGTAGATCGAAAACTCGGTCGCCCCCCAGAAACTGACGATCACGATCATGACGATGGGCGCCATCAGGAACGCCAATAGAACCGCTGTCAGGGGCGCTGCCTGAAGCCAGCCCAAAAGATGGCGGTTGGTCGTCATTGTGCCTGCTCTATTCGCTGGGGTGTGACCATGGGGATGCGCGGTCTGGGGGGCGATTGCCCCCCAGCCGATTGCTGAATATCCGCGTGGCGGAAGGGTATCATGCGGCGATGAACTCGTTCCACTTGCGGACCATGTACTGATTCTCGTCCATCACGGCGTTCCAGCAGGCCACAGCCCCCATGCGGTCATTGAACGACCCGCCATCGCGCACCTCGCCCGCCTGCGCCAGCGCGTCGCCAGTGGGCGAGGTGATGACGTCGGTGGCGGGCTTGCCCTCGAACCAGTAGCCCCATTCATTCTCGGACATAAAGTCCTTGGAGGTTTCGGGCACCGCCGAATAATAGCCCTGGCGCATCAGATAGCCGCCGACCCAGCCCGAGAGATACCAGTTGATGTAGTCATAGGCCGCGTCCAGCTCCACTCCCGACAGCGACGAGGACAGGCCAATGCCGCCGCCCCAGCTGCGATACCCTTCTTTGAGCGGTTGGTAGACGCAAGGAATGCCGCGCGACTTGACCGCTGTGATGGCGGGCGACCACATCGACTGGATCACCACCTCGCCGCTGGCCATCAAATTCACGCTCTCGTCAAAGGTCTTCCAGAAGGCGCGGAATTGGCCGTTCTTTTTGGCTTCGGTAAAGATCGCCATGGTCTTGTCGATCTCTTCGCGGGTCATGTTGCCCTTGTCGCCATACTGGACCTCTCCCATCGCCTCGCAGACCATGGCCATATCCATGATGCCGATGGACGAGATGTCGAGGATCGAGGCCGTGCCCTTGAACTCGGGGTTCAAAAGCTCTGTCCAGCTTTCGATCGGGCGGCCGATCAGGTCGGGGCGGATGCCCAGTGTGTCGGCATTGTAGATCGTCGGGATCAGGGTCATCCAGCCGGTTTCCCCGCTGGCAAAGCTGGTGCTGCCGGGACCGTCCACAAAGCCTACCGTATGTGGCGCTGTGCCTTGGGCGATGGTCGACTCGGGTGTCAGCTTGCCCGAGCGGAAGATGCCGACGATCTTGTCGTAATTGGCGATCTTTGCTGTATCCATCGCCTGCAGGTTGCCGGTCGGCCAAACCTTCTTGCAGATCCAGTATTCGATATCGGCGATGTCAAAGCTGTCGGGCTGGGTGGCGGCGCGTTGGGTCACGCTGTCGCTGTCCAGCGCGGTCATCTCGAGCGTGAAGCCCAAGTCTTCCTTGACCTTGCTGGCCACGTCGTTGAGGTTCGACACGCCGGTGCCGAACTGGCGCAGCACGATGTCCTTGGTGTCCTGCGCCCAGAGCATCGGGGTGGGCAGGGCGGAGGCAGCCAGTGCTGCGCCCCCGGTCTTGAGCAGTGCGCGGCGGGTGTAACCGACCTTGGGTTTTGCCATTGTTCTCTTCCTCTCTGTCCAGTGGATCTAGTTCAAACGTAATTTGGCCTCTCAGGCCTCGAGGCGGTGCAGCCGCTCTTTGTCCCAGCAGAGGTTGACGGCCTCACCGGGCGATTTCGGGGATTGAAAGAATTGTGCTTCCGGCAAGAGGGCCAGCACCTCTTCGCCGCTTTCGGTGGCTGCGGTGACAGAGACCGAGGCCCCCTGATATTCGACCGCAATCACCGTTGCGGGCATGCCCTCAGCCCCAAGCGAAACCGCGTCGGCGCGTATCGTGACCTTGCCGCCGGGCAGGGCGAGCACGTTATGGCCGCCGATGAACCGCGCCACGAACTCGGTGCGCGGCTGCGCCCAGACCTCGCGCGCGGGTCCTGCCTGCGCGATCACCGCGTCGTGCATGACGACAATTTCGTCGGCAAGGGCGAGCGCCTCGTCCTGACCGTGGGTGACGTGGATAAAGGTGATGCCCAACTCGCGCTGGAGCTTTTTCAACTCGGTGCGCATCCGGATGCGCAGGAATGGGTCGAGTGCGGACAGCGGTTCATCCAGCAAGAGCACCTTGGGGTCCGTGATCAGCGCACGCGCCAGCGCCACTCGCTGCTGTTGGCCCCCCGAAAGCTGCGCAGGCAGCCGGTCGGCCAGATGCGTCATGTCCACCAGTTCGAGCAATTCATTGGCGCGGGCGTGGCGCGTTACCTTGTCCACGCCTTTCATGCGCAGGGAAAAGGCCACGTTGTCGCGCACCGACAGATGCGGGAAGAGCGCGTAGTTCTGAAACATCATGGCCGTGCCCCGCCGCGCCGGCGGCAATTGCGACACGTTCTGCCCATCCAGCAGGATTGCGCCTTCGCTGACGTCCTCATGCCCGGCGATCATCCGCAGGGTCGAGGATTTGCCACAGCCAGACGGCCCCAAGAGGCAGACATAACTGCCTTTGACAAACACATGGTTCAGATCGCGCACGGCCACCGTGTCGCCATAGCGCTTGGTCAGGTGAACCAGTTCAAGATCGTATCCTGTGCGCATCAGGGCCCCCGTGCCATCTGTCGGGATTACCCTGTGCTGGCCCTTTTGCTTTGAGGCAGCGTTTTTGCAGGCGCTGAGGGGCGAAAACTGGCGTCGCCTGTTTTATTTGCCGATGTGCGCGGGGCCTGCGTAAAAAATAGCACAACTTTGTATACAATTATGTCGGCAAACGGGAACCATACTGTCGCACTTGTCCCTTCCCCTGCGAATCGGAAAAAGAGATAGTCAGGGGCGAATGGGTGATCCGGAAACCATGAACAAGATCGAAACCAGAGTGTGGACCAGCGACACGGTTGTTGCCGACCTTGAGCGCGCCATCCATGAACACCGCTTGCCCCCCGGCACCAAGCTGGGAGAGGACGAGTTGGCCGAAGCCTATGGCATCAGCCGCACCATCGTGCGGGCGGCCTTGTTGGCCCTGTCGCACCGTCATCTGGTCGAATTGAAGCGCAATCGCGGTGCCTTTGTCGCGCAACCTTCCGTGCGAGAGGCGCGCGAGGTGTTCGAGGCGCGATCACTTCTCGAACCGCGCACGGCCCATTCCGCCGCCCTGCGCATGACCGAAGCGGAGCTGACGCGCTTGCGGTCCAATATCCGCGAAGAGCACGCCGCTCTGGACGCCGGAGAGAATGGGCGCGCCCTGCTCCTCTCGGGTCAGTTTCACGTCGAAATCGCGCGCATCGCGGATCAGAGCACGATTGAGGCCTTTATTTCGCAACTGATCTCGCGGTCCTCGCTGATCATCGCGCTCTACTGGCGTCGACGTGCCGCGCTGTGCGAGACTCAGGCGCATCACGCACTTTTGGACGCCTTTGCCAACCGCGACGCTGCTCTGGCCGAGCAACTGATGAAGAGCCATCTGCTTGATCTTGTGGCCTCTCTGGATCTGCGTAATGTCACCCAGCCGCCCATGTCCCTGCGCGAGGCTTTGCAGCGATGACGCGTTTTCTCTGCCGTACCGCAACCTTGCCCGAGGTCGAACAGATTCTTGATTGGGCGGCGGACGAAGGCTGGAATCCGGGGCGCGACGACGCGGCGGCTTTTTATGCCGCCGATCCGCAAGGGTTCTTTGTGGCTGAGGTGGATCGTCAGCCGGTCGCGGCCATTTCTGTGGTGAATCACTCCGAAAGTTATGCCTTTCTGGGGCTTTACCTCTGCCGCCCGGAATTTCGCGAGCAGGGGATCGGTTTTGCGCTCTGGCAGCACGCCATTGTACATGCAGGCGGGCGGACCGTGGGCCTTGATGGTGTTCCCGCGCAAGAGGCCAATTATGCAAAGTCCGGCTTTGTGCTGGCGGATCGGACCCGTCGGCTGACCGGCACCTTTCCAACCGAGGCTCTGACGTTGCCACTGGCTGCGCAGGCGGATTTTGCCGCCCTTGCCTGTCTCGACAGGGCCGCGACTGGCGTGTCGCGAGAGCGGTATCTGGGCACATGGCTGCGCAATGGACCCACGCGCCGGACCGTGCTGTTGCGGGAGGGCGCAAATGTGATCGGTTTCGCCACGGCGCGGCTGTGTCGGGTGGGAGTCAAGATCGGCCCGATCGTGGCCCCCGATGCTGCTGCCGCGCTGCATCTCGCGCATCAGGCCGCCGCCACTATGGCAGAGCCGTTGGCCATCATCGACGTCCCGGACAGATGTGTAGCCTTTGGCGCTTTGCTGCGGCAGAACGGATTTGTCGAAGGGTTCGCGACTGCCCGGATGTATCGTGGCGTTGAGCCCGAAATCGGCGACATGCTGCACGCCGTGGCAACGCTGGAACTGGGCTAGGACACGCGCAAGGACGGCGTGATCTCGCCGGGATAAGCATGGCCTCGCCCTCAGCGATCAGGCCCGCCACGGCCAGCAATTGCATTTCCCCTGCGTTATCTGTATAAATGTATGAATAAAAAGACTATATTTCAGAGGTCAGTGGGGTTCATGGCAAGCGCGATCTACAGGACATGGACCGAATTGGTGCGCGCCTTCTTCAGACGTCCACGTCGGCTTCAAGTGGCGGCGCTCTGCTATCGAGAGACCAGTGGTCACAAAGAGGTCTTGCTGATCTCGTCGCGCGGCACGGGGCGCTGGATCATCCCCAAAGGCTGGCCGATTGACGGCAAGGATGCCCCAGGTGCGGCCCTGCAGGAAGCCTGGGAAGAGGCAGGCGTGCGGTCTGGCTGCGTGACCAAAGAGGCGGTCGGGCTCTATCGCTATGAAAAAGAGCTGTCCACGGGATTGCCGGTCCCGGTGGAAACGCTGGTCTTTGCGATTGAGGTGGAGCAGATGGACGCGGACTATCCCGAAGCTGCGGAACGCCGCCGCATGTGGGTCAGTCCCAGTGCCGCCGCAGGCATGGTGCAAGAGCCCGAATTGCAGGAAATCCTGCGCAGAATGTAACAATTTTGTTTCAAATTTGTGACGGAATCGGTTGATACCCAAGGCGCGCTTGCTTATGCCCCCAGCGAGCCAGTCATCGGGGGGCAAGCTGTGAGCGACACGCAAAACGACGCAAAACATCTTGAGACCCTTGACCGGGATCTTCAGCGATTTTCTCATCTGGAAACAGCGACGCAATATGTCGCCCGGCCCATGGTGGCGCCGGGGATTGCTCTGGCGTTCATCGTCGTGACAGCGCTTGCCGCTGCGGTTTCCTTTGGAGCATTCCCGACCAACTTTGTGGTGATCGCAGCGACGGTGTTCGGGGCCTATATGGCGCTCAACATCGGCGCGAATGACGTGGCCAATAACATGGGGCCTGCGGTTGGGGCCAACGCGCTGACCCTTGGCGGGGCCATCACGATTGCGGCGATCTTTGAAACGCTTGGGGCGCTGCTTGCGGGTGGCGATGTCGTCTCGACCATTTCCAGTGGCATCATCGACCCTGTGACCGTCGCGGATTCGCAGGTCTTTATCTGGGCGATGATGGCGGCGCTGATTTCTGCGGCGCTCTGGATCAACCTTGCCACATGGATCGGGGCCCCCGTATCGACCACACATTCGGTTGTGGGTGGGGTGATGGGGGCCGGGATTGCTGCCGCCGGATTGTCCGCCGTCAACTGGAGCACGATGAGTGCGATTGCCGCCTCTTGGGTCATCTCTCCGGTACTGGGAGGGGTGATTGCGGCGCTTTTCCTCGCGCTCATCAAATCGCGGATTATCTACCGCGAGGACAAGATTGCCGCCGCGCGTCGCTGGGTGCCAATCCTCATCGGGATCATGGTCGGGGCGTTTGCGACCTATCTGGCGTTGAAGGGGCTGAGCCGGGTGGTCAAGATCGACCTCGGGACCGCTGTCACCACCGGTCTGGTGCTGGGGGTGACGGCGTGGATCGTCACAATCCCGCTGATCAAGCGGCAGTCACAGGGTCTGGAGAACCGCAACAAATCGCTCAAGGTGCTCTTTGGCGCGCCGCTGGTGATCTCGGCGGCGCTGCTGAGTTTTGCGCATGGGGCCAATGATGTGGCCAATGCGGTGGGTCCGCTGGCTGCCATTGTCCATGCGGCGGAATTCGGCACCATCACGGCCAAGGTGTCGATTCCGCTCTGGGTGATGATTGTCGGCGCGTTTGGCATTTCCTTTGGCCTCTTCCTGTTTGGTCCCAAGCTCATTCGTATGGTTGGCTCGCAGATTACCAAGCTGAACCCGATGCGCGCCTATTGCGTGGCGCTCTCGGCGGCGTTCACGGTTATCGTGGCCAGTTGGCTGGGCTTGCCGGTCTCTTCGACGCATATCGCCGTGGGCGGTGTGTTTGGGGTTGGGTTCTTTCGCGAATGGGACGCGGAGCGCCGCCTGCGCAACTCCAAGATGGCAAACGCACCCGAACTGCGTATCGCGCCCGAAGAGCGGCGTCGGCGCAAATTGGTGCGCCGGTCGCATTTCATGACGATCATCGCGGCTTGGGTGGTCACGGTGCCTGTGGCTGCGCTCGTGTCGGCCTTGGTGTTTCTGGCGCTGAACAGCCTGCCGGTTTAATGACTTGAGAGACCGTGTGATCAGGGCGCTCTTACGGGGAAGATAAGGGGACGATGCGCGCCCCGGTTTCGCGCGCGCATCGCATTCTTTGAAACAGCTTTCACCGGTCTCAGGCGACGTCGAAGAATATCGGCGTATCGGTGTTGGCGGTGTTCCAACCTTCGATATCGAATTCTTCATCAAACAGCGTTGCCAGCCGCACATCCTCCAGCAGCGAGAATGTGTTGCCGAGCAGGAAGCCGTCGTTGTTGCCGTCAATCGACGGAATGATCCCGTCAAACAGGCTGACGCTTGGGCCGTCGAAAAAGTCCGAGGTGATCCCGGCGCTGAATTGCAGCAGACCTGCAAAGAGGTCGAGATCAAGGCCGAGATAGGTATCGTTGGCGAACAACGCCTCCATATCCACGGCGATGTCCACGTCGATCAGACCGTCGGCATTGCCCGACAGGTCGGGATCAAAATCGCCGGTGGTGGGCGTGTTGACCGTGATGTCATCGCCCAGCGAGAAGCCGTTGATGATCGAGCCGTCCTCGAGCATCGCCATCAGGGGGAGATCCTCGATGCTGAGCGAAAAGTCCTGTAGCGTTTCCAGGGTCGTGGTCAGGGCGAGGGACACAAGATCCCAAGACCATTCGACCGACAACAGGTTGAGATTGACGCCCGCGACACTGGTCGAGAGACCGAACGAGTCGCTGTTGCCAAAGGCCGAGGGGAAGCCGAACAGTAGTTGCGACGCAAAGGCATCGAGATCAGCCGTCAGGGCCGCGACATCATCGCTGCCCGAAGAGCTGAGGGTGTTGCCATCCGGGGCATCCAAGGTGCCGGTCGTGTTGATGACCGGGAAGTTGAGGTCGAGGTCAAAGAACGGGTCGAGCGGGCCGAGAGGCACCGACAATTCAAGATCCTCGCCGCTGGCATCAAAGATGTTGAAGCCCGGTAGGCCAAGTTCGCCGGTGAAGTTCGGGTCATTTCCGGTGTCTATATCCCAGATGTCAAAGCGCGAGCTGCCGATGATGAGATCAAGCGCGGTATCGAGATCAAAGACGAAATCCATGCCGAAATTCACATTGGGTGACATGGTTGTAAATGTGGACCCGCCGTCGAGCGAGTAGGCGCTGCTGATCGAGAAGGTTTCTCCATTCTCGACCTGACGCGGCGCGCTGAAGAAAACATCGACCGGCACAGAGGCGTCCACCTCGCCGGTGTTCAGCGAGAAATAGGGCTGCAAGCCAACCATTGCGGCAAAGTTGCCCTCGGTCCGCACGCCGGGGGTCGAGATGGACGAGGGCAGATCAACATCCGCGTCGCAATCCGCGCCAAAGATGCCGGCAATCGTGCACCCGAAATCGGCGATGGCATCCACAACTGCCTCGATCCCGTCCAGCAGCCCCTCAAGCACGTCGCCCGCGAAGGTAAAGCTTGGGATGATCGTAGCGTTGAGGCTCTGCGAGCCGGTATTGAAGCCGAAGAACGGCAAGGTGGGCTGAAAGACCAGCGCGGCACCGGTGCCGAACATGGATTGATTGTCGGTCTCAAACAGCAACTGATCGGTGAACTCAATGGGGTCGTCATCCGCGCCGATCACCGTCACCGTGATCGTGGACGGGGCCGAGGTATCGCTCTCTTCCGGCGGGGTGGTCGAGGTGCCGACGCCCGAATCGTCGATGGCGACATATTGGAATGTCACATCGCGGGTCTCGCCCGCATCGAGAAACTGGAATTCATCCGTGGGGTTGAAGGTGAAGGTGCCGTCACCGTTGTTGACCACCTCGCCATATTGATTGCCGAAAGCATCCGTCGGGGCCGAGATGATCTGGAAAGACAGGACATCCCCGATATCAATGTCTGACCCAATGAAACTGCCCGTCACGCCATCGCCGGTGAGGGGGCCGAACTGACCGCTCTGAACCGTGTCAAAGGCGTCATCCTCACCGACGGACAGCGCCACATCAAAGGCCTCGGGCTGATCGTTCTGGCCGTCGATCGTCAGCACGACATCGGCCGTGGTGAGATTGCCCGTGCTGGATTGGGTTTCGTAGGTAAAGGACCACTGTCGAATGTCATCATGCGCCAGCTTGTCCACGTCCGCGCCGTCAGCCACGAATTTCGCGAAACCGTCGCTGGTGAAGAACAAGGTGCCGAGCACGAGGCCCCCGATCTCAACCGTGCGTTGGAATCCCCCGGCGACCGGATCAAGCGCGCCAACTGAATCTACAACGCTGATGACCGTTTTGCGCGTGCCATCTGCCTGCACACCGTTGGTGTCATTGGCGAGCAGATCCACCATGCCTTTGGAGTTTTCATCAACTTCCCACGCGTCATTGCGGGCGACGCCGCTGGCATCTCCGGCGATCTTTTCACTACCATCGCGTTTGTTGCCGGTGCCGACGGAGGTGTAGCGCAGGCCAAAATCCGCAAGATCGAAACTGTCGAGAGACAGAGGCTCGGAGGCCGACAGAACAAAGCTGGCGGAGGAAACGTCATCCTTGGATTTGCCGGGGGTGCCAAATTCGATGCCGCCATCAAACCGGCCCTGTTGCTTGAGCACGCTGCCATTGACGTTCACATCGTTGCGCACTCTCGACACCGCGCCTTCGTCGAACACGGTCTGGCCGATGATGTCTTCGCTGCCGTCAATGCCCGTGACCGTGAGCCCCGCCGTTGTGGCGTCAAGGTCGACCATGTCAAAGAAGATGCCCCGCAGATCACCCAATAGCCCCGAGCCCAGAACGTTGATGTCAAATCTCAGCGTTCCGTCCGGCAGTTCCGTGATCTTGATCAGCGTGTCGACAGGACCATCAATAGTAAACGTGATTGATTTCGCCATGGCTGAAATCCTTTCGTTAAAATGAATGGGGGGAACCAAAATGCGTTGGGGTATGCCGCAGCATTGAACGGAAATAGATTACCTAACGTAACTTCATATTACACAGGGTTGTAAATTTATCCATATTTTTCGTGAACGCGGTGGTTTTTGATGGATTATGACTTTGCCATCGCTTTGACGTCACCCGACAATGCCAAAGTAACCGTCCGGTTTTTCTAAAAAATCAGCTATTTGTCGTGGAGGGTGCCGGGATCGAGCGCGCGTTTCTGTTCGTAAGGTCAAGCTGCGACAGGCACCGCAGATATTTGCGGCGCCAAGGGAATCAGGCCCAGTCAGCCTCGACGATGTTCAGGCTGCCGATGCGGGAATAGAGCGTGGTGGGTTTGACGCCAAGCAATGCCGCCGCCCCGGAGGGGCCTGCAATGCGGCCGCGTGTTTCGCGCAGGGCGGCAATCAGGTTGACCCGAACAAGGTCTTGCATCTGGGCTTCGGTCCGAAAGGAGCGGCCTGTTTCGGCCTGCGGCCCGAGCCCCCCCAGTTCGACCACCAGCTTGCGATCCTGAGACACAATTGCGGCGCGTTCCATCACGTTGTGAAGTTCGCGCACATTGCCGGGCCAGTCGTAGGACTGAAGCTGTTGCACCACCCCTTCGGTCAATACCGGTTCCGGGCGGTTGAGCCTGCGACAGGCGATCTTGAGCAGATGGGCGGCCAAAAGGGGGATATCCTCTTGTCGGTCGCGGAGCGGCTGGCAGGTGATGGGGAACACGTTGAGAAACAGATAGAGGTCTTCGCGGATGCGATGAGAACGGCGGGCCTGTTTGTCTGACAGGGTGGTCGCGGCGATCACGCGGATATCAAGCGGCTTTGTGCGGGTATCGCCCAGACGGGTCACGGCGCTGTTTTGCAAGGCGGCCAAGAGTTTGCCCTGTATCTCGAAGGGCAGTTCCTCGACATCATCGAGGAAAAGCGTGCCGCTATGCGCCAGTTCCAGCTTGCCGGGCTTGTCGCGTGTGGCCCCGTTAGGGGCACCGCGCACCTGACCCCATAATTCGGCCTCCACCTCTTCCGGGGCGACAGAGCCGCATTTGAAATGGATAAGGGGGCGGCGCGCGCGCGGGCTTGCCTTGTGAATGGCGGTGGCGACGAGGGATTTGCCGGTGCCGGTCTCGCCGCTGATGAACACGGTGGCATCGGTGCGCGCCACGAGGTCGATGCGTTGCACGGTCTGGCGCACCGCAGGCGAGGCGCCGATGATGTTGTGATGCGCGCGTTCGGTCGTGATCGCCTCTTGCAGATAGGCGTTTTCCTGTTCCAGCCGGTCGCGCAGGGCGGCAACCTCTGCCATCGCTTCACGCAGCTTGCGTTCGTTTTCCTTGCGCTCGGTAATGTCGCGAAAGATCACGACGGCCCCTGCAAGGACATTTTGATCGTAGATCGGGGTCGAGACATATTCGACGCGGATCGGTTTGCCATCCTTGCGCCAGAACACCTCGTCTTCGATGCGGTTGACCTCTTCAAAGCGGAAGGATTGATAGATCGGGCAGTCATGGGCGTGATACACATCGCCGTTGAGGTGGTGGTGGTGGATCACGGAATGAATGTCGTGGCCCAAGAGGTCCTCGGCGGTCCATCCCAGCATTTCCTGCGCGGCGCGGTTGAGAAAGGTGGTCTTGCCATCCGCGTTGACGCCGTAAATGCCTTCGCCGGCGGCATTCAGGATCAACTGGTTCTGACGTTCGAGTTCGGAAAAGAATTCCTGCGCGCGCCGCCATTCGAGCAGACCCGAGCGGTGCAGTTCGGCGGCCTGCGTGATGCGGTCGTGCCGCTCCATTTCCTCAAGATCGAGCAGGGTCAGGGCGAGAAGAGACGGCGCATCATTGACCAGTCTGCCCCGGATTTCGACACGCAGCGGCGTGCCCTTGGTCGTTGCGAGGGTAATGTCGCGGCTCCATGCCTCGCCCCGATGGGCGATTTCATCCACCAGCACGATAAAGCCGGGCAGGCTGGCCCCGACCAGAGGCGAGAAGGTGGCACCGGGCACAGGCTCCAGATCCAGCAACGTACGGGCGCGAGGATTGGCGGCGACGATCCGGTCGGCGACAAGGTCGATCACAAGCGCCGCCTCGGCCAGCGCATCAAGCAGGGAATCGGGGGTTGTCGGCATCTCTCGCATGACATGAGCAAACACCGCCGCAGCGCAGCACTGCAATACGAGATCTCGTAAATTACGAGAATCCGTAATGAATCGTCATGGGTGATTTATGTTATTATATTGTAATTAAACACAAATATATCGTGCTTAAAAAATAGGCGCACCCCTTTTGCACATGGTCACTTCGTCGGATCATGGGTCAAACGGCATCTGAGCGAAAGGACACGACATGACCATGAAGAGCCTTGGCGACCCATTTTCGGAAAAGAATGACCTGCGCCACGGGGCGTCTTGCGGGTGCGACACCTGCAAGAGCGCATCGCATTCCTCTGCCGCGCCGGTCATGTCCTCTGAGGCGATGTTGGAGCGCGCGGTCGAAAGCGCCGTGGTGCGGTCGGTGTTCGGTCACAGCGACATCGGGCGGCGGTCGTTCATGGGGATGATGGGCGGCGGCACGGTGGCTGCGGCGCTCGCGTCGGTGTTCCCGCTCGATGCGGCCAAGGCGGCCATTCTGGACAATCTCGGCACGCCGGAAAAGACCGACCTCAACATCGGCTTTGTCCCGATCACCTGCGCCACGCCGATCATCATGGCGCAGCCGATGGGGTTTTATGAGCGCTACGGGTTGAATGCGAGCGTGATCAAGACCGCCGGTTGGGCCGTCGCGCGCGACAAGTCGCTCTCGGGGGAATATGACGCAAGCCACATGCTGACGCCGATGCCGCTCGCGATGACGCTTGGCGCAGGCTCGACCGCCGTTCCCTACATCATGCCCGCCGTCGAGAACATCAACGGACAAGCCATCGTGCTGTCGAACGAGCATCTGGACAAGCGCGATCCAAAGCAATGGAAGGGCTTCACCTTTGGGGTGCCGTTCGAATACTCGATGCACAACTTCCTGCTGCGCTATTACGTGGCCGAACATGGGCTTGATCCCGATGTGGATATCCAGATCCGCGTGGTGCCGCCGCCCGAGATGGTGGCGAACCTGCGTGCCGGGAACCTTGACGGGTACCTCTCGCCTGATCCATTCAATCAGCGCGCAGTTTGGGAGGGGATCGGCTTTATCCATCTTCTGACCAAGGAAATCTGGGAGGGGCACCCCTGCTGCGCCTTTGCCGCGCCGCTCAGTTTTGCCACGGACATGCCCAACACCTATGGTGCGCTGCTCAAGGCGATCATCGACGCCACGCAATACGCCTCGAAGCCTGAGAACCGCAAGGAAATCTCTGCTGCGATTGCGCCCACCAACTATCTCAACCAGCCGGTCGAAGTGATCGAGCAGGTGCTGACCGGCACCTTTGCCGATGGTCTGGGCGCGGTGCAGCAGGTTCCGAACCGGATCGACTTTGATCCTTTCCCCTGGCACTCGATGGGCGTGTGGATCCTGACCCAGATGAAGCGCTGGGGCTATATCGAGAATGACATTGATTACAAGGCTGTGGCCGAACAGGTCTATCTTGCTGCCGATGCCAAGAAGGTGATGAACGATCTGGGCTATGACGCCCCCGACATCACCTACAAATCGCACACGATCATGGGCAAGACATTCGATCCGGCAGAGCCCGAGGCCTATGTCAAAAGCTTTGCCATCGGGAAGGGTTGAGCGATGTCAACTCTGTCGCTGAACCAACGCGCCTTGCTTCTCTCGGTGGTGATGCTCTTTGTCGGGCTCTTTGTCTGGGAGATGGCGATCCCCGCGCAAAAGGCCGCAGGCGAGTTGACCGAATACGAGCGGTTGACCGGTGGGGGCGCACAGAAGGCAGGCGTGCCGCCCCCCTCACAGGTCATGGCCAAGGCATGGGAGGAACTGAGCAATCCATTCTACGATGCCGGACCCAACGACAAGGGGATCGGGATTCAGATCGGGTATTCGATCTACCGGGTGCTGTCGGGGTATCTCATGGCGGCGCTGGTGGCGATCCCGCTCGGGTTTCTGATCGGCATGTCGCCGGTCGCCTACAAGGCGCTGAACCCGTTCATTCAGGTGTTGCGCCCCATATCGCCGCTTGCGTGGATGCCGCTGGCCCTCTTCATCATCCAGGACAGCGAGGCGAGCGCCATTTTCGTGATCTTCATATGCTCGATCTGGCCGATGCTGATCAATACCGCCTTTGGCGTGGCAGGCGTGCGCAAGGATTGGGTGAATGTGGCGCGGACGCATGAACTGGGGCATTTCAAGACCGCCTTTACGGTGATCCTGCCTGCGGCCGCGCCGACCATCGTCACCGGCATGCGGATTTCCATCGGCATCGCGTGGCTCGTCATCGTTGCCGCTGAGATGCTCGTGGGGGGGACGGGCATTGGCTACTACGTCTGGAACGAGTGGAACAACCTCGACCTGACCTCGGTCATCTTTTCGATCCTGATGATCGGCATTGTCGGCATGATGCTGGATGCGGCCTTTGCCACGCTCCAGCGCGCCGTGGCCTATGCGGAATAAGGAGCCGTGAGATGAGCAAACCGTTTCTGTCGATCGAGAACCTGACCCAGTGTTATCCGGATGGCCAAGGCGGCACAATGACCGTCTTCGAGAACGCCACCTTCGGGGTGGAAAAGGGCGAATTCGTCTGCATTCTCGGGCATTCGGGCTGTGGCAAATCCACCATCATGAACATTCTCGCGGGCCTTGCAGAGCCCACCAGCGGCGTGGTCAAGATGGATGGGTTCGAGGTGTCGGGCCCAAGTCTGGACCGGGGGGTGGTGTTTCAGAACTATTCCCTGCTGCCGTGGCTCAGCACGCTGAAAAACGTGAGCTTTGGAGTGGCCGCGCGGCATCCTGACTGGTCCAAGGCCAAGGTGCTGGATCATTCCCGCGAATATCTGGCGATGGTGGGGCTGGAGGGGGACGTGATCCACCGCAAGCCCAGCCAATTGTCGGGCGGTATGCGGCAACGGGTGTCGATTGCCCGCGCCTTTGCCAATCACCCCAAGCTCTTGTTGCTGGATGAACCGTTTGGCGCGCTTGATGCGCTGACGCGGGGGACGATTCAGGATGAGTTGCTCAAGATTTGGGGCGGCACCGGGCAGACCGTGTTCATGATCACCCATGACATCGACGAGGCGATCCTGCTGGCGGACCGTATCCTGCTCATGACCAACGGTCCCTTTGCCCGCGTGGCGGAGTCGGTTGAAATCACGATCCCGCGGCCGCGCAACCGGACCGAGATTGTGGAGCATGCCAACTATTACCCGATCCGCAACCATCTGGTGCAGTTCCTTGGCAAGCGGTCAAAGGAATTGGCCGGGCGCGCCTCCGATGGCGCGGCTCAGACACCCGAAACCGTGAGGATCGACCGCACGCCGCCCGAAGACGAGACCGGCGAGGCCCGACGGCTGCGCGCCGTGAACCTGTGACAGCTATTTTCACCTGAGACCGAAAAGATGGAGGACACCATGAAAGACAATCTGCACATGCCCGCATTGATGACCAAGGAGGATGTGACCACCCTGATCCTGATCGCGAAGAAAAAGACCGGGATGAAATGGGAAGAGATCGCAGAGGGCATCGGCATGTCGCCGGTCTGGACCCACTCGGCCTGCATGGGCATGAACACCATGCCCAAGGCCAAGGCCGAGGCGCTGGTTGCCCTGCTCGATCTGCCGGAGGAGGCAGTTTCGGTGCTGGAGGAATATCCCACCAAGATCTGGGAACAGGCGGTGCCGACCGATCCCTGTATCTACCGCCTCTATGAGATCGTGGGCGTTTACGGCCCGACGATGAAGGCGCTCATTCAGGAAGAGTTTGGCGATGGCATCATGTCGGCGATTGATTTCGACATGAAGATCACGCGCGTGGCCAACCCCAAGGGCGACCGCGTCAAGGTCGAGATGTCGGGCAAGTTTCTGGGGTATAATTCCTGGTAACGCAGAAAATCACACTGGCAGGCCCGGCCATAGCAGCCGGGCCAAGCCGGAGCCTCAACCCTCTGCAGTTCAAGAGGTGGGGGATGTGCTGAGGATATAGAGCTTGCGCATATGCTCGTGAATCACCCACTCGCCGGTCCATCCCTGAGGCAGGACCAAGAGATCACCGGGGCCTATATCGCGCGTGCCCTGCCCATCGGCATTGGTGACCGAAGCGCGCCCTGAAATGATGTGACAATATTCGCCCATTGAGGTGCGGTCGGCGGTGAAATGCCCCGGCGTGCATTCCCAGACGCCGATCTTGGTCCGCCCATCGTCAGAGGCCCAGAGTTGCACCGACGCCTCTTCCTGCCCCGGTGTGAGGCTGGTCGGCTTGGGGGCGAAGGCACCAAGCGGCTGGGTGGCGAGGTTTTGATACGTCTTGAGGTCGATCATCTAGGACTCCGGAGTTTGTCTTGGGGAAGGCATGTCACGTATTAGAAGGCGCGGTGTTTCACTCTGTGCTCTTCTTGTCTTGGCCGAATACCTGCACCAGCACCATCATCACGGTTGTCACAAGGATCATGATTGTCGAAATGGCCGCAATGGTCGGGTCGATCTGATCGCGAAGGGCGTTGAACATATTGCGCGTGAGCGTCGGGTTGTCGCCGCCCGAGATGAACATCGCCACGACCACCTCGTCAAACGAGGTGAGAAAGGCCAAAAGCGCGCTGGTCACGACCGCAAAGCGGATCTGTGGCAGGGTCACGGTCAGAAACGCCTTCCAGCGCGGGGCGCCGAGACTGCGCGCGGCCTGTTCCTGGCTCATGTCATAGCCCTTGAGCGCAGAGCCAGTGACAATCACCACCAGAGGCAGGGCCAGCACGGTATGGGCCAGAACCAATCCGGTTACGGTGTAGAGGATGTTCAGTTTCACATAGGCGTAGAACGCGCCGATCGCCACCAGCACCAGCGGCACCATCATCGGTGTGATCATCAGGACAAAGGCGAGTCTGACAAAGGCAAACCGAGAGCTGTGGAGCCCATAGGCCGCCAGCACACCAATCGGTGTGGCCACGATCATGGTCAGAAATGCCGTCTGAAACGAGGTGCGCGCCGCCTGCATCCATTCGCTAGAGCCAAAGAAATTGTCATACCAGCGGGTTGACCAGACCTCTGGCGGAAACTCTAGATACTGACTGTCCGAAAAGGACATCGGGATCACGATCAGCGTTGGCGTCACCAACAGGATCATGACAATCACCGCAAAGACATAGAGCCAGAGGCGCTGACCATGGGTGACTTGCGTGTCGGTGGCGGGGGATTTCAGCCAGTTGCGCATCAATGGCCACCTCCGGTCATCCGGTCGAGGTTGAGAAACCGCGAGGCGATCCATAGGATCGCGACCGTCAGCACAAGCAGCACCACGCCCAAGGCGCTGGCCGCCCCCCAGTTCACGAATAATTCGATGTTCGAAACGATCTGCATCGAGACCATGATCACCTTGCCCCCGCCCAGCACCGCCGGGGTGACAAAGAAACCAAGGCAGAGAATGAAAACCATCAGCGCCCCGGCAAAAAGCCCCGGTGTGGTGAGCGGAAAGAACACGGTCCAGAACGCCATGCGCGGGCTTGCCCCGAGATTGGCCGCCGCCTTGAGGTAATCGCGGTCAATCGCCTTCATCGCGCCGTATACCGGCAGGATGAGAAACGGCAGCATGATATGCACCATGCCGATCAATGTGCCGGTCATGTTGTGCACGATCTTGAGCGGCTCATCCCAGAGACCGAGCGAAATCGCCCAGTTGTTGATCAATCCCTGTTTCTGCAACAGCACCAGCCATGCGTAAGTGCGCACGAGCAGCGACGTCCAGAACGGCAAGAGCACGGTAATGAGGCACAGATTTGCAAGGCGACTGGGCAGTTGCGACATGAAATAGGCAAAGGGATAGCCGATCAGGATGCACAGCCCGGTGGTCAACAGGCTGACCTGAAAGGTAGTGACGAAAATGCGCAGATAAGACCGGCGGCTGATCATCCGCTCGTAATTCTCAAGCGAGAATTGCCCGTTTGCCCCGATGAACGAGACATAGAACAACCAGCCCACGGGAAGGACCAGAACCACGAGAATAAGCAGGATCGCCGGTGAACTCAGACCAAAGAGCGCCAGCCGCTCCAGCCGCTCGTCGCGGCGCAGTCCGGCGGCGTTGGTCCTTGCTGCCTGCGCGGTCATGTCTGGCTCCCGTCGATCAACACCGTGTCTTCGGGGGCAAGCGTGAGGGTCACATGGTCGCCCAACCGGGGCAGTGACGTTGCATTGCTGCCCCGCACCGCGCCGCGCAAGGCCACCATTTCACCCGTGTCCAACCGTGCGTGCAGCAAAAAGCTGTCGCCTTGATAGACCACATCCGTTGCGGTGGCGGCAAAGTTGTTGGCCCCTTCCCGTGGTCCGCCGGGCGAAAGCACAATACGTTCGGGGCGGATCATCAGTTGGAGCAATGGCGTGTCGGGCAAGGTCCCCTGATGGATCAGCGGCACGCCTGCAAAGGTCACATCACGGCCCACGCGGTTGACCGTCAGAAATGTGGAATCGCCGATGAAGTCCGCGACAAAGCGATTGGCAGGGTGTTCATAGAGATCGCGGGGTGTCGACAGTTGCATGATGCGCCCATGGTTCACCACGGCAATCCGGTCGGACATGGTCAACGCCTCGCGCTGATCATGGGTGACATAGACCGTGGTCATGCCCAGTTGCTCGTGCAGATGCCGCAACTCGATCTGCATCTGGTCGCGCAGTTTCTTGTCGAGCGCGGACAGGGGTTCATCCATCAAGAGGATGCGCGGCTCGAATACGATGGCGCGCGCCACCGCGACGCGCTGCTTTTGTCCGCCAGAGAGCTGATCGACGCGCCGGGGGCCATAGCCGCCAAGCTGCACCGTTTCCAGCGCCCGCTCGACCCGTTCCGCAATCTCTGCCTTGGGTCGTTTGCGCAGACGCAAGGGATAGCCCACATTGCCCGCCACGGTCATATGCGGAAAGAGCGCATAGCTCTGAAAGGTCATGCCAACCTCGCGCAGATGCGGCGGGGTGCGGATAACCTCTCGGTCGCCGAACCTGAGACTGCCGCAGTCAGGCCGGGTAAAGCCCGCAAGCACCATCAAGAGCGTGGTCTTGCCAGACCCCGACGGCCCCAGAAGTGTCAGAAACTCGCCGCTTTTGACCTCGAGCGACACATCGTCGAGCGCATGCACCGCCCCGTAGGTCTTGGTGACGTTCTGCACCGAAATCGGCAGCGCTTCCGTGGCGATGTTGGTCAAGTTGCTGCCCTCCGAATGGTCCATTGGCACAGACGGGCGCCGCAGCGCCCGTCTGTTCTTGTGTGGCTATGCTGGTTATTCGGTCAGCATTTCCTGATACATCTCGGCGGCAACAGTTTCCCACTTTGCATACCATTCCAGCGAGATGGGCAGTTGCATCGCCGCATTCTCGGGCGAAGACGGCAGACTGGCCGCGACCTCTGCGCTGATCTCGCCTGTGTCATAGGCGGCTTTGTTGGTCGGGCCGTAGGTGATGTATTTGGGCAGATCGTCCTGATACTCGGGTTTCGAGATTTCGGCGAGGAACTGCATCGCGGCATCCTTGTTCGGCGCGCCCTTGGGGATTGCGAAGCAGTCGTAGTCGAGCAGCGCCTGATTGAAGCTGTAATCCACCTTGGCCCCATCCGCCGCAGCGGTATCGAAACGGCCATTCCAGCCGGTCGTCATGTCGACTTCGCCATCCTTCATCAACTGGGCATGCTGCGCGCCAGAGGACCAGAAAACCGAGATATTGGGGCGCAACTCTCGGATCTTGTTGAGGGCGCGCTCGATCCCTTCTTCCGAACTCAGCACTTCATAGACCTGCTCCATCGGCACGCCATCGGCCATCAGCGCCGGTTCAAGCGCGCCTGCGACGGAGCCGCGATAGGCGCGCGAGCCGGGGAATTTTTCCGTGTCAAAGAAATCCGCCCAGCTTTGCGGGCCGTTCTCGCCATAGGTGTCGGTGTTCCAGGCATAGACCGTCGAGAACACATCACCCCCGACGCAATAGTCGGAATAGAGATTGGGATAGAAATTGGACACGTCGATCACGTTGTAATCCAGCGGCTCCAACAGCCCCTCGGCACCCGCGCGCGCCGCAGAACCCGATCCGCTCGCCACGATGTCGAACGTCACCTGCCCGGTCGAAACTTGCAGGCGCACATCGGCCATGCCGCCATAGGTTTCCTGTTTGACCGTAACGCCGGTCGCCGCAGAGGCGGGTTCAAACAAGGCTTTGCTCTGTGCATCCTGATAGGACCCGCCCCAGGACGCGATGGTAATCTCCGTGTCTTGGGCCAGAGCAGCGCTGGCGAGCAGCGTGGCGGCGACGGTGAGGGAAAATGTCTTTCTCATCTTGTCTTTCTCCTGTTGGAATGCCGCGAAATGGCGACGCGTGCCGATTGTTGTCATGTTTCGCTGGCTCGGCGTGGTTCAGCGAAAATTCAAAGTCGAGATGGCTCTGTGACCATGGCCCGGCGGGTTTGTCTCTTGTCCATCCAGCGATACCAGGCGACGGTCGCAGGCAAAAACCATGGCTTACCTGTATAAAGCGGGCGGGTCGGGTGCGGCAGGTCGTCAAAGGCGGTTTTGCCTTCGGCAAGGCCCAGCACCTTTTGGCCGGTGCGCATGCCCAGATAGCCCGCCATCGACACGCCAGAACCGCAATAGCCCATGGCGTAATGCACCCCGTCGTGAACGCCGGTATGCGCCAATTCGTCGAAACTATAGGCAACCGTGCCATGCCAGGAATGCGAGATTGCGCAAGTCTTCAACTGCGGGAAAATGCGGATCATGCTCTCAAAGAGCAGCGGTGCGCTGACCGAAGTGTCGGTTTCCGCCGCCGAGACACGGCCGCCAAAGAGGACGCGCCGCCGGTCAGGCGAGGCGCGATAGTAATAAAGCACTTTGCAAGTGTCGCTGGCGATCCGGTCGGTCGGGAACAACTCGTCGATCAATGTCTCGGGCAATTCCTCGGTGGCGATGATATAGCTGCCAATCGGAATCACGCGGCGTTGCAGCCAAGGGGTCAGGGCCCCGGTATAGCCGTTGGTGGCCACGATCACGTCGCGCGCCCGGACCTCGCCCTTGGCGGTCTGCACGCGAAAGCCGGACCCTGTGTTTTCGATCCGGCCCACGGGGCAATGCGACACGACCTCGACACCGGCCTTGAGGGCCGCCATCAAGAGCCCACGATGATATTTGGCAGGATGCAAGGAGCAATGTTTGGTAAAGACCACCCCGCCATGATAGAAATCCGTGCCCATCTCGCGATGCTGTTCGGCGCGGGGCACGGCAAAGCTCTCGATGCCTTCGCCCTTGCGCATTTGGTCGGCGTCGCGCACCAGCGTTTCATAATGAGCGGGGGTATGGGCCGCGTGAAAGCGGCCAACGCGCCGGAAATCACAGTCGATCCCCTCGGCGTCGATAAACTCGCCAATCCATTTCAGTGCCTGTTCGCCTTCGCCGCGAATGGCCCGCGCCTTTTGTGCGCCGAATTTGGCGGTCAGCTTTTCAAGCGACGGTTTCACGCTGGTGCTGATCTGGCCGCCATTGCGGGTGCTGCACCCAAAGCCAGCGGCCTCGGCGTCGATCACAACCGTCTTGCGCCCGCCGCGTGCCGTGGCGATGGCCGCACTCAGCCCGGTATAGCCCGACCCCACGATCAATACATCCGCATCGTGCGGTGGATCGACCGGCAGGACGGGCATCGGGCCGACCTGATCGTGCCAATAGGGATGGTGCCGAGTTGTTTCCGGTCTGCTGCCGTCCATCGCGTTACTCCGTTTGCAGGGCAAGCCAATGTGGCACCCCACAGATGCAAGGGTTAACGCTAGGGCAGGATTGGACTTTCTTTCATATCCAATTTGACAAAAAAGTCAGACCAATTTCAGCGCAAG
>NZ_JAGPVV010000007.1 GCF_018066915.1 Roseovarius sp. | reverse complement strand
AATGTGCCCCCGCGCGGCTTACCACCTAAGGGCCAACTTCAGCAAAGAGCCATCCGTCCCTTCACCCCCGCAAAACCGCCCCTGGATTCATGATCCCCAGAGGATCGAGCGCCGCCTTGATCGCGCGCATCGCGTCCAGCTTTACCGGATCGCCGTAGCGCTCCAGATCCTCGACCTTGAGCCGCCCAATCCCGTGCTCGGCGCTGACCGACCCGCCCATCGCATGCACCAGATCATGCACCGCGCGCTTGATCTGGTCGCGCTCTGCCACGTGATCCGCACGGGCGCGCCCCGGCATAGGAAAGACATTGTAATGCAGGTTGCCATCGCCCAGATGCCCGAAACAATTGATCCGGAACGCCCCGATCCGGGCAATCACCTCGGCCCCTTTCACAATGAAGTCAGGGATTTCGGACATCGGCAAGGATATGTCATGCGAACTGATCGAGCCGATGCGCCGGTTGGCCTCGGGGATTTGTTCGCGCACCTCCCAGAACTGATGTCGCTGCGTCTCGGACTGCGCAATGATCCCGTCGCTGACCAGCCCCGCCTCGAGCGCGTCGGCGAATAGCCCCTCCAGCGCCAAGGCCGGGTCAAGCCCGCGCGCGAGCCCCACGTCGATCAGCACGAACCAGTCCGGCATCTGGGCAAAGGGCTGGCGAATGTCGGGCAGTGCCTCGGCCAGAAACTCGAGCCCCGCCCGGTGCATGATCTCGAACGCACTCACCCCCTCGCCCATCCGGTCGCGCGCCAGTGCCAAGAGATCGAGCGCGGCACGCGGGCCGTCCACCACCATGAGCGCCGTGCCCTCGCCCGCGGGGCGCGGAGAGAGCTTGAGTGCTGCGGCGGTGATCACCCCGAGCGTGCCCTCAGACCCGATCAAGAGGTTGCGCAGATCATAGCCGGTGTTGTCCTTGCGCAAGCGTTTGAGGCCATGCCAGATGCGCCCATCGGGCATCACCGCCTCCAGCCCCAGACAGAGATCGCGCGCATTGCCATAGCGCAGCACATTGACCCCGCCCGCATTGGTGGCAAGATTGCCACCAATCCGCGCCGATCCCTTGGCGGCAATGCTGAGCGGGAAGAGCCGGTCCACTTTGGCGGCGGCCTCATGGATGTCTTGCAGGATCGCCCCTGCCTCGACCACGATCACATTTTCGGCTGGGTAAATGCCGCGCACCGCGCGCATACGCTCGAGGCTCAGGATCACCGGGATCGGCCCATCGGGCGCGATCTGCCCCCCCACAAGACCCGTGCCACCGCCATAGGGCACCACCGGCACGCGCGCAGCAGCACAGGCGCGGACAATCACGGCCACCTCCTCGGTGCTGCCGGGGGCAAGAACCACGCCCTGCCCCTGCCAGCGGCCGCGCGGCTCCTCGAAATATCCAGGGGTTGCCTCGCGGAACACGGGTGCTGGCAAATGCGCGCGCAGCGCGTCGATGAATGCGGGGGTGGCTGGGGCCAAGGTAGGAGTCTGGGTCATGCGATTTACCTATCACGTTGCCCGCATCGGTCCAGCCCTTTGTCGCGTGCGCAAGCGCGGCTTTCCCTCTTGCCTCTGTCCGCCCTCCGGGTCATTTTGCGCGCCATGCAGATGATCCCCCGCGCCCCGCTCTTTCTTGGCCTTGCTGGCCTCTTGCCCTTTCTCTGGGGGGCGCTGACCGTGGTCCTGCCCGAGTTGGGCCTCTGGACGGCCCAGACTATCGGGCCGCGCTTTGCCGGACCCTATGTGATGCTCTTTTACGGCGCGGTGATCCTGTCGTTCATGTCGGGCGTGCTCTGGGGCTTCGCCACGCGGGCCACGGGCACGATGGCAGCCGTCTGCTACGGCCTTTCGGTCATTCCGGCCCTCTGGGCGTTTTTCATGACCGGCGGCGGGCCGACCTCGGCGGGAATGAGCCTTATCTTCGGATTTGCAGGCCTCTTGGCGCTCGACTGGCAATTCTCGCGATGGGGCCTCACACCGCCCTGGTGGATGGCGCTGCGGATGCTGCTGACAGCGGTGGTGATCGCCTGTCTCGCGGTGGGGGTGCTGCTCTGATGCCCGCGCTCTATGCCTATACTGACGGGGCCTGTTCCGGCAATCCCGGTCCCGGTGGCTGGGGCGTGCTCATGCGCGCCATGGACGGTGACACCGTGCTCAAGGAGCGGGAGCTTTCCGGGGGCGAGCCTGACACCACCAACAACCGGATGGAGCTTTGCGCCGCCATCGCCGCCCTAGAGGCGCTCTCGCGCCCCTCAGCCATCACGATTGTCACTGACAGCGCCTATGTGAAAAATGGTGTGACCGGCTGGATGCACGGATGGAAGCGCAACGGCTGGCGCACCGCCGATAAAAAACCGGTCAAGAATGTCGAGCTTTGGCAACGTCTGGACGAGGCACAAAAGCGCCACACCGTCACTTGGGAATGGGTCAAGGGCCATGCAGGCCACCCCGAGAACGAGCGCGCCGATGAATTGGCGCGCGCAGGCATGGCGCCCTTCAAACCGACCAAGGCCAAGGGATGAGCGCGCTCATCCTCCTTGATTACGCCTCGGTGCTGATCTTTGCGCTGACCGGCGCGCTTGTGGCCTCGCGCCAACAACTCGACATCGTGGGCTTTGCCTTTATCGCCTGCCTCACGGCGGTCGGCGGCGGCACGCTGCGGGATGTGCTCCTCGACCGCAACCCGATCTTCTGGCTGGGCAATCCGCATTACATCCTGATTGCCTGCGGCGCGGCGCTATTGGTGTTTTTCACCGCCCATCTGGTCGAGAGCCGCTATCGTCTCTTGCTCTGGCTCGACAGTTTTGCGCTTGCCGTGGCGGTGCCTGCGGGGGTGAGCGCGGCGATGGTCATGGGGCAAAGCCCAGTGATCGTGGTGCTGATGGGGATGGTCACGGGCTGCATGGGCGGCCTCATGCGCGATGTCGTCTGCAACGAAGTGCCCTTGGTGCTGAAACAAGGCGAGCTTTATGTCACCGCCGCCTTTGCCGGGGCGCTTGGCGCGGTGGGGGCTGAGATGCTCACCGACGATCCGCTCGTCATCTTGGGCACCTGTGCCGCGCTCACATGGGCGTTGCGCGCCGGCTCGCTCAGCCTTGGCTGGCGGCTGCCGGTCTACCGCGCCCGCCCGCCGCGCAATCGCCCTTAACGGCGCTCGCCAATCATCTTCCACAGCCAGACCAGCAGCATCGCACCCAGAACCGCACCAATCAGCCCACCCACGAGGCCCGTGATCATCAGCACCATGCGAATGACCACCGCGCCGATCAACGTGCCCGCAATGCCGATCAGGATGGTGGGCACCACGCCCAACTCGACCCGCATCAACCGCGTGGCCAAGAATCCCGCCGCAATCCCCACGATCAAGAGCCCGATGATGCCCATCATCTACCTCCCTTTGCGCCAATGGGTCGGCACGATGATCAGCGCGCCAATCGAGGACAGGATCGCATCAATCCCCGGCGCGCCAAAGCGGATGCCGAACATGATCCGGACAAAGTAAAACAGAAACGCACCGCCGATACAGATGATAATCGACGGCAAATAGCCGTTGCGGGTAAAGCCGGTTTTCTCGCTCGCATAGCCCACGATGCCCGCGATCACCACCGTGCCAAAGAGTTGCATGAACATCGCGTCACCCCAGTTGCGTGCCACGCGGCAAGGGCATGCCGCGCAGGAACTCGTCCGCATCCTGCGCCGCGCGCCCGGCGCGTTGCAAGCGCAAAAGCCGCACGGCACCCGTGCCACAGGCCACGGTCAGGTCCGCGTCCTGAACAACACCCGGCGCACCCTGCCCCTCGGCTAGGGTAGAGCAGAGCAATTTTATCCGCTCTCCCCCCACTTCACACCAGGCACCGGGAAAGGGCGAGAGACCCCGGATCAGCCGGTCCACCTCTGCCGCAGGGCGGCTCCAATCCACTCGCGCCTCGGATTTGTCAATCTTGGCGGCATAGGTCACGCCCGCCTCGGGCTGCGGCACGGCGCGCAGATCGTCGAAACGCGCCAGCACCTCGACAATCAACCGCGCGCCAAGGCTCGACAGCCGGTCATGCAAGCCGCCCGTCGTCTCCTGCGCCCCGATCGTCACCGCCTCGCGCAACAGAACAGGCCCGGTATCGAGCCCCGCCTCCATCTGCATGATGCACACGCCAGTCTCTGCATCCCCCGCCATGATGGCGCGGTGAATGGGGGCCGCCCCCCGCCACCGGGGCAAGAGGCTGGCGTGGATATTCAGGCACCCGCGCGCAGGCGCATCGAGCACCGCCTGCGGCAAAATGAGGCCGTACGCCACCACCACCGCCACATCGGCCTTGAGCGCCGCAAAATCCGCCTGCGCGCCCGCATCCCGCAAACTCACCGGGTGGCGGACCGGCAGGCCAAGCGCCTCGGCGCGCGCCTGCACCGGGCTGGGGCGGTCCTTTTTGCCCCGCCCCGCCGGGCGTGGCGGCTGGCAATAAACGGCCGCCACCTCATGCCCCGCCGCCACCAGCGCGTCGAGCACCGGCACCGAGAAATCGGGGGTTCCCATGAAGATCACTCGCATGCCCGCGCCTTTCATTGTTCCAAAAATACTCAAACCCGACGCCGCCCCCGGCGCAGCCTCAGCCGATCTTGCGCGCGCGCCTGAGCAGCATGTCGCGTTTTACCTTGCTCAGGCGGTCAAAATACATCCGCCCCTGCAAATGGTCGATCTGATGCTGCACACTCGTGGCCCAGAGACCGACGAAATCGCGCTCCTCAACCTCGCCCGCCGCATTCAGAAACCGCACCGTGACCGCGCGCGGGCGCTCGATCACCGCCGACACACCGGGCAGGCAGGGGCTCGCCTCGTCATGGGGGCGCAATTGCACGCTGGCATGCAGGATTTCGGGGTTGGCCATGCGCACCGCTTGGCCCCGCGCCGTGCTGGCATCGACCACGGCCAGCGCCTGCATCTCGCCCAGTTGTGTGGCGGCAAGGCCCACCCCCGGCATTGCCTCCATCACCGCGATCATCTCGTCCCAGAGGGCGCGCGTCGCCTCGGTAATTTCGGTGACAGGTGCTGCGGGCTGGCGCAGCCGCTTGTCAGGCCAGCGCAGGCAGGGGCGCGGCGCCACGGCTTAGCCCCGCGCCAATTCGCGCTTGAGCTTTTGCATGCGCCGGGTGATGAGCTGGCGCTTCATCGCCCCCAGATAGTCGATAAAGAGCTTGCCATCGAGATGGTCGATCTCGTGCTGCACGCAGGTGGCCCAGAGACCGCCGAACCCTTCCTTGTGCTCCACCCCATCAAGGTCCATCCACTGCACCTCGACCTCGGCAGGGCGGGTGACATCGGCGAACTGGTCGGGGATTGACAGGCAGCCTTCCTCATAGACGCTTTTCTCTTCGGAAAACGCGGTAATCTCGGGGTTGAGCATCGCGATGGGGCGCGGGGTCGCGCCCTCGTCCTTGACGCAATCAAGCACGATCAACCGATCCATCACCCCCACCTGCGGCGCGGCCAAACCAATGCCCGGCGCGTCATACATGGTCTCGAACATATCCTGCGAGAGTTTGCGCAAGGCATCGGACACGTCCCTCACGGGCGTGCAGACCTTTCTCAGGCGCGGGTCGGGATGGATCAGAATAGGCCGTTTCATGGCGGCTATTTAGGCGATGACCGGGCATTCTGCAACGCCCCTTGCGCTTGGGCTGTGATCGTTTAGCCTGCGCCGCGATCACCACCCCGGAGAGCCCCATGAATTTTGACGAGATCATCGACCGCCGCGGCACCCATTCCGACAAATGGGACATGATGCAGGCCAAATATGGCGTCTCGCCCGAGGATGGGATTCCGATGTGGGTGGCGGATATGGATTTCCGCCCGCCTGCCTGTGTCACCGAGGCGCTGATCGGCATGACGCAGCATGGTGTTTACGGCTATTACGGCGATGATGCCGCCTACCGCGCCGCGATCCAGTGGTGGATGCAGACCCGCCACGGCTGGACGGTCGAGGCGGATGCGATCTTTACCACCCATGGCCTCGTCAATGGCACGTCGATGTGCGTCGATACCTGGACCGCGCCGGGGGATGCGGTTGTGCTTTTCACCCCCGTCTACCACGCCTTTGCCCGCGTCATCCGCGCCGCCGGGCGCGAGGTGCGCGAATGCCCGCTGGTCAACACCGCGGGCCGCTACGAGATGGATTTCGATGCCTATGACGCGCTGATGACGGGCAATGAGAAGATGCTCATCCTCTGCTCGCCGCACAATCCCGGTGGCCGGGTTTGGACCAAGGCGGAACTGGAGGGCGTGGCCGATTTCGCGCGCCGTCATGATCTCATCCTCGTGTCGGATGAAATCCACCACGATCTCGTGATGCCCGGTCAGCGCCATATCGCCATGCCTCATATCGAAGGCATCGCCGACCGGCTGGTGATGATGACCGCCACCACCAAGACCTTCAACATCGCAGGCGCGCATCTGGGCAATGTGATCGTGCCCGATGCAAAGCTGCGCGCGCAGTTTGCCGCGCGCATGGGCGCGATGGGGATTTCGCCCAATTCCTTTGGTCTCTTCATGGCCGAGGCCGCCTATAGCCCCGAAGGGGCGGAATGGGTCGATGCGCTCTGCGCCTATCTCGATGGCAACCGGCAACTCTTTGAGAGCGGAATGCAGGCCATTCCCGGCGTGCGCGCGATGCCACTCGAGGCGACCTATCTGACCTGGATCGACTTTGCCGGCACCGGCATGGCGGCGGCGGAATATACCGGCCGGGTCGAGCGGGATGCGCGGGTCGTAGCCAACCACGGCCCGACCTTTGGCACCGGCGGCGAGAGCTTCCTTCGGTTCAACATCGCCACGCCGCGTGCCCGTGTTCAAGAGGCGGTCGAGCGGATTCAGACCGCCTTTGTCGACTTGCAATGACCGTCAGGCAGTTGGGCCGATGACGCGGGTCTTTATCACAGGCACCGCCGGGTTTATCGGCTATCATCTGGCAAACCTGCTGCTGGATGAGGGCATGATCGTGCATGGCCTTGACGGCATGACGGACTATTACGACGTCAGCCTGAAACAGCGTCGCCACCAGATGCTGCTGCAAAAGCCGGGGTTTGTCGCGACCGAGGCCATGCTAGAGGATCAGGCGGCGGTGGATGCCGCAATCGACGCCTGCGCGCCCGACATCATCGTGCATCTCGCCGCACAGGCCGGCGTGCGCTACAGTCTCGAAAACCCGCGCGCCTATATTGACGCCAATATCGTCGGCACGTTCAATGTAATGGAGGCGGCCAAGCGCCACGCGGTGCGCCACCTGCTGATGGCTTCCACCTCTTCGGT
>NZ_JAGPVV010000342.1 GCF_018066915.1 Roseovarius sp. | reverse complement strand
AAACTACGGAATTTCGAAACGGCCTCAGCCAAAAGCCTTTCAGCACAGCAGGCATTGCTGTCTCGTCAGATGGACGCCAGCTTTGACTGGAACGATCTGGCCCGCCTGCGTGCGGCATGGCCACGCAAGCTGATCGTCAAGGGTCTGAGCCGGATCGACGACGCGATGCGTTGCCAGAAGCTTGGCGTGGATGCGGTGATTTTGTCGAACCATGGCGGACGGCAGCTGGACGGCGCCGAAGCGCCGGTCCGGCTGGTCGGGCCTGTGTCCGACGTGCTGGATATCCCCGTATTCTTCGACAGCGGTGTGCGCCGTGGCTCTGACGTGGTCAAAGGCCTGTGTCTGGGGGCATCAATGGTGGGTCTGGGCCGAGCGCTACTCTACGCGCTGGCTGCCGAGGGTGAAGCAGGGGCTGACGCGTGCCTTGGGATTGTTGCGGACGAAATCACCCAGACGATGGCTCTCCTCGGGGCACCCATTATTGAAGATTTGGGTCCTGATTTCATGACTTGAATAGTCGTTGGACATGATGCAAAGTTCTGCCCGCTGAAAACTAGATCGTCTGAAGGTGGAGTTTTCCGTTAGATTTCCCTGGCTGGGAGAGGAGCGGAATCGCATGAAAGCATCTAACCCGGATAATTCATGAAGCTGCATTCATGTATTCCTGGGGCCGGTTTCACGGATTTCGGGTCTGTCGCGCGCATCCGATGTTTGCGTCCGGTTTGCTGGCCGGTCGTTGACGTGGTTGTTGGGTAATATGGATTGATGTTCCGGGGGTGTCGGCGCGCGTGCGTCAGGCTGCTTTCGGTGGGGCGAGCGCGTCGAAGAGAAGATGAAGGAGTCCCTTTCGCGGACACGATGTCGGCAGTGTGATGATGATCCGGGTCTTCTTCTCGACGATAGTGGCGGCCAGCTTGACGAGATGCAGCCGCAGCGTGTCGAACTGGGCGCGGCGCCATGGGGATCTCCTTGGACAGGCGGCGCGCAATTTCCACCGGAGCCAGTAGGCGCAATTGTGCAGCATCAGACGCATCTGGTTGGCGTTCGCCTTCGAGCATGATGTTCGGTCTGATGGGAGATGGGTCTTCCATGCCTTGATGTGGTTTTCCGCCTGACCGCGTGCGGAATAGAACTTCTCGTAGAGATGCTTGCCGCGACCGCCCTCGAGATTGGTGACGATGTAGCGGGTATCGCGCCCCATTGGGCCAACCTCGACGCGGGCTATCACGCGGCGCGGTTTCGACCACGACCGGGCCGCGTAGGAAAAGGTCTTGAACCGGCGCAGTTTCTGACCAGGGGTGCGTGTGTAGCGCGCTGCCGTCGATGCCTCCATAGCCGAGATGTTTTGCGCCAGACGGCCGTTCTTTGACAGACCGAAGACATAGCTCAGCCCGAGCCTGTCACACAGGTCCAGAACCTCCGGGGTGCAGTAATGGCCGTCCGCCCGCAGCAGGATTTCCGTCTCGGGCCAATGCCTGGCAATCTGCCGAATCAACCGGCGGATATGGGCCGCGCTCTCGGCTCCCTTGGGCCGGCGGGCCGGGCGCAACAGTATCCCCACGAGCCGGCCTTCACCGTCGAACACGACGATCGGCTGGAAGCCGAACTCGTCGTAGAACGCATTGAACAGGCGCAGGTGCTGGTGGCCATTCACCGCATCAAAGGTATCATCTATATCGAGCACGATCCGGCCTGGAGCGCGCGCAAAGGACTGACAGTAGAACCGGACCATCTCGCGACCCATGTGGATCAGCGCGCGAGTATCGGGCAGGTTTTCCATGCGTGGAATCGTCGGCTGCGAACATAATGCCGCCCCGGTTTCCGGGCCGCGCTCCAGTGCAATCCTGAAGCTGGGATCGTGCCGCAAGGCGTTCGCGTCATTGCCGTCTTCATACCCAGCTGCGATCATCATGATCCGGAAACGGATGATGTCGCACAGGCTATGCTGAACTTTTGCCGGATCGCGCGGATCGCACAGGCAATCTGCAAGCCGCTGCGCCAGACCCGCCTCGCGCTCGATCTCGCGCAGCAGCGTCAGCCCTGCGTCGGAGCTCATGTCTGCGCCGTCAAATCCAAGCAGGACCGGCTTGCCATTGAGGGGTGACAGGCGGGGCGTGGAGCACGTAGATTGGACCATGGCGGGGGTCGTCCTCTCAAAAGCTGCATGTTTGGCGGTAGCACCCAAAACATACAGCATTTCAGATGGTTACGATACCTCCGCCGCCTTCTCGTGAATTATCCGGGCTAAAATAGTTCTTCTTCTCAATTCCTCGCCTTGTATCCTGCCCGTGTCGGGATAGTATGCCGACGCATACTGGCGGAGGAAATCATGATCATTCGCGCCATTGACGGGCTTAACGAAACCATCGGCAGAATCGTCTCTGTGGTGGCGATCGTGTTCGCGGCATTCATCATCTATGACGTATTCATGCGTTACGTGCTCAACGATCCGACTCGCTGGGCGTTTGATGTCACAAAGCAGATGTTCGGCTTCTACTTTGTGCTGCTCGGCGGCTATGCGCTGCGGCATCAGGCGCATGTGCGGGTGGATCTGCTGACCGCCAATCTGTCCGAGACCCCGGCCCGTATTGTCGATGCTCTGGGCTATCTGATCTTCTTCTTTCCCTTCGCCTGGGTGTTCACGACCCGCTCCTATGAATTTGCGATGCGGTCCTATGCGCAGGGTGAAACCACCTATGGCTCGGTGCAATTGCCCGTCTATCCGCTCAAGATGGCGATGGCTGCGGCGGCGGCCCTGCTCTTGTTGCAGGGGATCGCAGAGGTTCTGAAACTCGTATTAAATCGTCAGGAGGTGCGCAGTGACGCCTGAAGTCATCGCCCTGTGCATGTTCGGCCTGCTGCTGCTTGGCCTCTTCATGGGCCATCCGCTGGCCTTTGTGCTGGGCGGCACCGCCGTTCTGGGCGCGCTGATCGCGGGCAAGCCGATGGTGCTGGGCATCGTCATCAATCGCATCTTCGGCGATGTGCTGGATAATTTCACGCTGATTGCCATTCCACTGTTCGTGCTGATGGCCCGGTTTCTCTCGGACAGCGGCGTCACCGACCGAATGTTCGAATCCCTCCGGCTGATGATGTCCAATGTGCGCGGCGGTCTAGCACTGGCGGTCGTGTTCATCTCGATCCTCTTGGCGGCGACCACCGGCATCATCGGCGCCTCAATCACCGTGATGGGCGTCATGGCCCTGCGCCCGATGCTGCAATATGGTTATAGCCCGACGCTTACCACCGGCGTCATCGCGGCCTCGGGCTGCCTCGGCATTCTCATTCCGCCCTCTATCATGCTCATCCTGATGGCCAGCTACTCACCGCTCTCGGTAGGCGAACTGTTTGCCGGTGCAATGATCCCCGGCATGTTGCTCGGACTGCTCTACGCCGTCTGGGTTGTGATCGTGGCCTTCGTGCGCCCCGATATGGCCCCCGCCGTTGAGCCGGACGAAAAGGTCAGCCGCAGCGCCCTGCTCAAGATGCTGGCGATTGAGGCCGTACCGCCCCTGGTGCTGATCCTCGGCATCCTCGGCTCGCTCCTGGCGGGCATTGCCACGGCAACAGAGGCCTCTGCCATCGGGGCCGCGCTGGCGCTGCTGATCGTGATCTTTCGCGGCAAGTTCAGATTGACCAGCTTCTACGGCGCAATGCTGGAGACCGGGCGCACCTCAGCGATGATCCTCTTCATCGTGATCGGGGCGACCGCCTTTACCGGCGTGTTCAACATCACCGGCGGGTTGCGTGCCACTCAGGAAATCATCCGGGGCATGGATATGGAGCCGTGGATGCTCATTACGATGATGCTGTTCATCGTGTTCATTTTGGGCGCTTTCCTCGATTGGACGGGGATTGTCTTGCTTTCCTTCCCGATCTTTCTGCCCATCGTGCAAGAGATGGATGTCAGCCTCTTGTGGTTTGTTGTTCTCATGTCGGTGGTGTTGCAGACCTCGTTTCTGACGCCGCCTTTTGGCTATGCCTTGTTCTATCTGCGCGCCATCGCGCCCAAGTCGGTCAAAACCTCACAGATCATCATCGGGGTGTTACCCTTCATTGGTCTCATCCTGATCATGTGCCTCGGCGTAGCCATCTTTCCGCAACTGGTCACTTGGCTGCCAGAGACGCTCTACACCAAGTAAAACAAGGAGACTACCCATGCTGAAGAAGACTTCTCTCGTGACCGGCCTCGCCCTGGCAGCAGGGATTGCGACGCAATCTGCCGCGCAGGAAAGCTGGACCATGACAACCACATGGCCCAGCTCTCTGGAGCTGATCGAGATCGACAAGCATTTCGTCGACCTCGCCAACAAGCTGACCGGCGATGCCCTGACCATCGAATTTTTCGAGGGCGGTGCGCTCGTGCCCGCAGGCGAAGTGTTTGGTGCGGTGGAATCCGGCACCATTCAGGCAGGCGGGGATTGGCCGGGCTATTGGGCAGGCCGCGATTCGGCGTTCTCCCCCTTGGCAACCACTGCCAGCCTCTTCAACGCCATCGACTACGTCAACTGGATCGAACAATGGGGCGGTGCCGATCTCTATAACGAGATCTACGGCAAATTCGGCATGGTCTACCTGCCCTACGGCGTGACCAACAACGAATCCGGTTTCCGTACCAATGAGGCCATCGTGACCCTTGAAGATCTGCAAGGCAAACGCCTGCGCCTGTCCGGTCTGGAACAGGGTCGCCTGCTCGAAAAACTCGGCGGCAATCAGGTCTCCATGGCCGGTGGCGAAATCTATCAGTCGCTGGAACGCGGCGTGATTGACGGCGCAGAATTCTCGACCCCCAATGTCGATTTTTCCGGCGGCTTCCATCAGGTGACCAAGTTCTGGGCCACTCCGGGCTGGCATCAGTCGGCTTCGGTCTTTGGCGTGATGATCAACAAGGCCTCGTGGGATGCGCTCTCGCCTGAAACGCAGGAGGATCTGAAAATCGCGGCTCAGGCCAATCTGATCTGGTCGCTTTCCTTTACCGAAAAGCGCGCCACCGAGGCCTATCAGCAGTTCAAGGACGCTGGCATCGAGATCACCCGCTACGACGACGAGACTTTGGCGCGTGTGCAGGAACTCGCCAATGAGGTGATCATCGAGACCGCCTGCGAAAACCCCGCCTCGGCCAAGGTCTATCTCAGCCAGCTCGAATATCTGGCCGATTACGCCAAATGGCGCGATGCGTCCGCCCCCTTCAATCTGGGTCGGTCGCCTAATGGGCCGGACATCGAAGCCATCCGCGCCTGCGCCAACTGATACACCGAGATCAACCGGAAGGCCCGCCATCCCTGGTGGGCCTTTTGCGTATACTGCGAACGGACCGCTTTGCGGCGACATTCTCTTTTCCGGGCGCAGCTGACCTTCGAACAAGCACGAAATGTTGATGGTCTAAGGAAAAGATCGCCCGCCTTCGCCACGATTTAGAAGCTGGCGTTAAGCTACAAGCGCATTTTGTTCAAGGGGCGGTTCTACCCACTTGAAGCGTGAATCACTTCAGCCAGAGGCTGTCCCGGTTTTCGAGTCGGCGCTTTCGTCTTTTGGTGGACGGATACGGAAAAGGAGTGCGTACAGCACCGGCACGGCGACAAGGGTCAGTACCGAGGCAAAGGCGAGGCCACCCATGATCGTGACCGCCATCGACGCAAAGAAGGCGTCCGGCAGGAGCGGGATCATGCCAAAGATCGTTGTGCCGGCGGCCAGCACGACAGGGCGCAGACGGCTGACAGAGCCGTCGATTACCGCCTTGTAATCCGGCACACCGTCCGCGCGCTGCACGTCGATCTCTTCGACCAGAACGATCGCGTTCTTCATCAGCATCCCCGAAAGCGACAAAAAGCCGAGCAGGGCCGTGAAAGTGAAAGGCAGGCCTGTGAAGAGCAGCCCGAGCACCATGCCTGTCACTGACATCGGCACGACAAGCCACAGGATGAGCGGCTGGCGAACCTTGTTGAACATCAGGATCGAGATCGTCAGCATGACAAGAAAGCTGAGGGGAAGCTGCTTGCCAAGGCTGGTCTGGGCGTCGGTGGAGCTTTCATACTGCCCGCCCCATTCCATGCTGTAGCCCTCGGGAAGCGGGAGGGCCTCGATCTCGGTGCGCACGCTTTTGAAGGCCTCATCCGCCGTGAGATCCCCCCGTGCGCCGCCAAGGGCGGTGATGGTGCGTTCACGGTTGCGCCGGTGAATGAGCGCCTCCACGAGGCGCGGCTCGAACCGTTCCACAAGGTTGGCCATGGGAACGTAGGCGCCAGCTCCATCGGACCAGGCCGACAGGTCACGAACGCGGTCGATTCCGTCGCGTTCGTTCGCAGGCAGCCGCAGGTGGATCGGGATGACCTCGTCGCCTTCGCGCAATTCACCGACTCGCAAGCCCGAGGTTCCGTAGCGGACGGTATCGGAGATCGCGCTGCGCGAGGTCCCGGCCAGCCGCATCCGCGACTCGTCAACGATCGGCTCGATCAGGATCTCGCGCTGCCGCCAATTGGTGCGTGAATTGGTGATTGTGCCTGCGGCCGCGTATATCCGGGTTGCATCATCGGCGAGTTGGCGCAGAATGACCGGATCGGCACCGGAGAAGCGGACCGCCACATCGGCACCGGAGGGCGGGCCGAAAACGAGTTCTTCGACCCGGACAAGCGCGTTGGGAAATGCGGCGGGCAGATCGCGGTTCAACCGATTGGCCATGGCCGGGATCGCCTCGGCGTCGGCCACCCGGACGATCAGCTGGCCATAGCTGGCATCCGCCTGCTCCGGGCTGTAGGTCAGCATGAAGCGGCTTGCGCCACGTCCCACCAGGGTCGTCACATCCGTCACGCCCTCCTCGGCCAGGAACATCTGTTCAAGTCGCCGCATTTCACGGTCGGTGACGTTGATGTCAGTGCCTTGCGGCATCTGGAATTCGACATAGAAGAGCGGGGTATTTGACGCCGGGAAAAAGGCCTGCTTGACCTGCCCGAAGGCCATCACCGACACAACTGTGATTCCCACGATTATAAGCACAACCAGCACACGGGCGCGCAGCACGAGCCAGAGCATCCCGCGATAGATCCCGTAGAACGCGCCCTTGTAGGGATCGTCCGAGGTGTTTTTTGGGGCCTTGAGCAGCAGCTTGCCGAGATAGGGCGTGACCGTGACGGCCAGAATCCAGCTCATCAGCAGCGAGATGGTGATCACCGCGAAAAGCGAGAACAGGAACTCGCCCGTGGCATCCGGCGACAGGCCGATCCCGGAAAATGCCATGATCCCGATCACGGTGGCCCCAAGCAGCGGAATGGACGTGGAACTTTCGGTCTCGGCGGCGGCTTTTTCCGCACTCTTTCCGCGCGCCATGCCGATTACCATCCCTTCGGTGATCACGATGGCGTTGTCCACCAGCATCCCCATCGCAATGATCAGGGCGCCAAGGCTGATCCGCTCCATTGCGATCCCGAACACCGACATGAAGAACAGTGTCACGAAAACCGTAAGCCCGAGGGTCGCGCCCACCACGAGACCCGCGCGCCAGCCCATTGTCAGTATAAGCGCCCCGACAACGATGGCAACCGACATCGCAAGGCTCAGAAGAAAGCTGGAGACGGCCTGATCAACGACGACGTGCTGTTCGTAGATCGGCGTGATCTCGACACCTTCGGGCAACTCAGCCTTCAACTTCTCAAGCCGAGCGGCAGCCGCCGCGCCAACCTCGACCACGTTTCGGTTTGTCAGCGCCGACACCCCGAGGGTGAAGGCCGCGGTGCCGTTCTGCCGGATGATCTGACTGGGCTGTTCCGCCTCGTCGCGGGCGACGCGGGCAATATCATGGATCGCGACCTGCCCGACCTCTCCGGCCGCGCCAAGCCGCAACTCCTCGATCCCTTCGGGGGTCACATAACCTGGCGGCACGGACAGTCCTATCCGGGCCGGCCCCTCGGTGATCTCGCCATTATCGAAGACGAGGTTCTCGTCGTTCAGCACGCTCAGAACCTGGTTGGGCGGAAGGCCCAGCTCTGTCAGGCGCGCGGATGGAATCGAGATCGTGATCACCTCTTCGGTGAGGCCCTGAACCTCGACCTTGGCGACACCGTCCACGGTCACTAGGCCCAGCCGCAATTTCGTGGCCAGATCCCGCTCTTCGCGCGGGCTCAGACCTTCGGTTTTCACCGCGTAGAACATGCCGTAAACGGCGCCGAAATCGTCGTTGACGATGGGCGCGCGCGCGCCTTCGGGAAGCTCCCCCTCCACGTCGCGGATGCGCAGGCGCATCTCGTCCCAGACTTGCGGAATCTCATCCGGGCCATATGTGCCCTCGATCTCCACGGTGATTTGCGCCATGCCCGGCATCGACTTGGATTCGACCCGGTCAAGCTGCTTCATCTGCTGCAGCGCGTTTTCGATGACGTCAGAGACCTCTTCCTCGACCTCGACTGCTGTCGCGCCGGGATACGGCACAAAGACGAGTGCGGTCTTGAGCGTGAAACTCGGGTCTTCAAGGCGGCCCACCGTGTTCAGTCCCCAATACCCGCCAAGAAGGCAAAAGAGAATGAGGAGCCAGACCGCGACGGGCCGCTGGATGCTTGCGCCTGAAATGCTGAATGCCATGGATCTGTTCGTGTCCTGTCAAGGGGGCGGGATCAGAGCCCCGAAACCGTCACGGTCTGATTGTCCCGAAGTCGCCACCACCCGCCGGAAACGATCAATTCATCGCCCTCCAGACCTTCGAGAACCACGATCTCGTTATCGACGGGCAGCCCCAAGCGGATCGTCTGGCGTGTGACCTGTCCCGACTGTTCGTCGTAGATCCAGACTGAAGGCTCGGTTCGGCTTGAGGTATCGATCGCCGAAACCGGGACCATGACGGACTGTGCACTGGCTTCGGCGGCTGCGTTTGAAAGACGCACCCTGGCCGTCATCCCGGGCAGAAGACGCGAATCGACATCGCCCGTGATTGCGAATTCCACATCATAGGTCTGCGCCGTGCTGTTCGCATCGGTTGCAAAGGACCGAAGCACGAGCGGTGCCGTGTAGCCAGGCACCGCCGGAAAACTCGCCACGAGATCGAAAGCGTCGGGCGCGCTTCGTGCGACGGCCGCCAGTTCTTCCGGCAGAGAAATCAGGATCCTTAACTCGCTGACGTCCTGAAGACGTGCCACCGATGCCGCCGAGGTGACGTTGACATAATCTTCTATGAATGTGCGTGCCACGATCGCGTCGAAAGGCGCGACGATCTGCGTCTGGGAGAGGCGTCGCTCGGCCTCGCGCAGCGCAACTTCCGCCTGCGCGTATTCGGCGCGGGCGGTTTCAAGCCGGGATTCCGCAGCAACGCCCCGTTCGGCAAGACTCGCTGCGCGGTTGATCTCGGACTCAGCAAGGACGAAGGCCGCCCGCGCCCGATCCACGGCGAGTTCGAAATCGACCGGATCGAGCGCCGCGATCAGATCGCCCTTGCTGATCTTGTCACCCGGTTCCACCTCAAGGCGCAGGACCTGTCCGGACACCTGAAACGCGATGTCCACGGTGCGGGCCGGCACGACCCGTCCGGCAACGGTGCGACCGCGCGTAACGGTCCGGCGCGTTGCTCGGGTCACCTCGACCACGACCTCCTTGTCGGACGCGCCCGCCTGGCTTGTTTCGGCACCAGGTTCACTCGACTCCTGGCCTGTCTGGGCCAGCACTTCGCCCAAGGACACAGGAAGAAAGGACACCATCAGGAGTGCCGCCCCCGCCACAGCAATAACCGCAGCGATCCCCTTCCAGCTTTTGTCTTTTTTACTTGAGATCATCGATCAGGGCCCTCAATCGTTCGATGACGCGTTCTCTGGTGTCCGCACCGCCATCCGGTAGCTTCAACAGCTTCTGGAAACGCAGCCCCTGGATTGCCCAAAAGGCCACCATGGCACCCGGCGCGTCTTGTGTATCGGACAGGATACGCCCGAGGTCGTCGGTCAATTCCGCCCGCAGCGGATCGAGCAGTTGCGGATCTGATGCAGCGGTCGCGAGGATCGCCATCGACAGGTCACCATCCACCTCTTCCGACTGTAGAACCGTTTCGAGATGGCCCCGGAGCGTGCGTGCGGGGTGCCGCTCGGGCACGCTCTCGAGCAATTCGCGGTGCTCGGCCAGCATCTGCGCCAACAAGCCAGACAGCAGCGCTTTCTTGGTCGGGTAATTGTAAAGCAAGCCGCCCTTGCTCAGGCCGGCCTCCTTCGCGACCGCCTCGATCGTGATCCTGCCCGCGCCCTCACGGGTGGCAATCGCACGCGCCGCTGAAAGTATCCTGCGCGAGGCGTTTCTGCATTCTGAAGGGGGCATGGGCTTGCTCAAACTATACCGTCCGGTCGGTTTATGTTACGTGGGAGTTAGTCTGTGGGTCGGTCCGGGTCAAGAATTCAATCTCATCTGATCCGGCACGGCGCTCGATAGCGCCCGCAGAAGTACGAGAAGGCAATCCATTGACCACGCCACTTCAAGAGGCATCGCGTCCGCCATATGCCCCCAAAAACGCATCAACCGCCCGTCTTGAGTGCTCAGACACATCGATAGGCTGATCGACGGCCAGCAATTGCGGCATGATAACGCCAGATACAGAGAGATGAATAAATTGAGCAGAGGCGTTTTGGACGTTTTTCACGTCCAGTGATTTCGTCTCATGCAAATTTCTGAGTATTTGCGCGACGATCCTGATGGCACGCCTCGGACCTGCGTTCATGTATATTTCACCTGCCTCCGGCAGAACCGAAACCGCGCCGATGCAAACGCGCAGGAGGCGCATATAGTCATCATCCATGACCAACCCGATCATCCGCCGAGAGAGTTCTTCCAGCATGCTCCGCGCATCATTCTGGCTTGTAAGCGGACGGCAGATTTCCTCTGAAAGGCTGTCGCACTCGGATTGCAAGACGCTCAAAAAGAGTTTGTCCTTGCTTGGAAAATGCGCATAGAGGGTTGCCTTCGACACCTTGGCTTCTTCGGCAATCGCATCGACGCTGGCACCTTCAAAACCGCACTTCAGGAATACCTCTCTGGCTCCTTTCAGCACATCGGCCACTTTACTTTCCCGCATGGCGATCACCTGATTCCAAAACGTGATATCGAATGCACGGCGCAACCTGTCTGACCGCGCTCACAGGCAGAAGCCGGGTGGCGCAGCCTAACTCACAAACGCGAGTTTGGTGAAGCGGCCCCGCCCAAGTCATCACCTTCAAATACCCCCTCGGTCTTCCATCGTTCCGCGATCTCGCCCATTGCGTCGAGAACGCCGCGCAGGTCGTTGCCGCGCGGCGTCAGGCCATAGGTGACCGCAGGCGGGATCGTCTCGGCCTGTTCGCGCCAGACGACCCCGGCGCGCTGAAGCATCCGCAGCCGCTCGGTCAGCATTCGGGTCGATATTCCCGGCACGGCGCGTTTCAGAACCCCGAATCTTTGTGGCCCCTGATCGCTCAGCACCCAGATGATGTGGGTTGTCCACGGTCCCATGAGCAGACGCAGGATCGAATCCATCGGGCATTGTGGCGGCGTTCTGGGCATGGGATCGGCTCGATTTTATAGTTACTTTTTCGTCCCTACTTTAAATAACGACACAACTCAACTACTCCTTATCCATACAACGAAAGGCAAGGTCTCGAATGGCCTGACCGGTGAGGATGATGCAACATGACCCGTATGCCCACGATGTTCATTCCCCATGGCGGCGGCCCGTGTTTCTTCATGGACTGGAATCCGCCCGATGAATGGGACCGGCACCGGAAATTCCTGGAGGATCTGCCTGCCACATTGCCCGAACGTCCCCGCGCGCTTCTGGTGATTTCGGGCCACTGGGAGGAACCCGCCTTCACCGTGCAAACCAATCCCGCGCCACCGCTTCTGTTCGATTACCGCGGCTTTCCACCGCACACTTATGAATTAACGTGGCCCGCCCCCGGCGATCTGGCGCTGGCAGACAGGGTGCATGAGCTGACCCGCGCCGCCGGGTTTGCCGCTGCGAAGGATGCCACGCGCGGGTTTGACCACGGCGTTTTCGTGCCGCTCAAGGTCGCCTTTCCCGATGCCGACATTCGCTGTGTCCAGCTTTCGGTTGCCAGCGATCTCGACCCCGCGCGCCACATTGCGCTTGGCCGTGCCCTGGCCCCCCTGCGCGACGAGGGCGTGCTGATCCTCGGCAGCGGCAACACCTATCACAACATGTCCGTGCTGATGCAGAGCCTGCGTGGCGGGGCGCGAGACGACATCGTTGGCGGCGCGTTCGATGCCTGGCTGACCGAGGCCGTGACCTGCCCCGATCCCGAGGAACGCAACCGCAGGCTTGCGCGCTGGTCCGATGCCCCGGGCGGCCGCGAGGCCCATCCGCGCGAAGAGCACCTGATCCCGCTGCACGTTGTGGCGGGCGCAGCAGGCGCGGACATTGGGCGCAAGACGCTAGAAGACCCCGTTATGGGCGCTGTCGAAAGCGCCTTTCGGTTCGGTTGAGTTGAAAAGACACGAAAGGAGCACCACGAAAAATGCCCGACATCACCGGACCCAAGCCGGTCAGCCCTGCCAAGATCGCCGGCAGGGAAATTCCCCATGTCCCGACCATGCGCGCCGCCCTGGTAAAGGCGATGAAGGAACACGACCTGCCGGAGGCGATACCGTGCTGAAGATACCGCCGCGCGAGGGGCCTAGGCCTGCGACCACGCCTTGTGCCCCGCATACCCAGATTTCCCAGAACCCGGATGCCGCAACGGTTCGGGCGTTCAGGGAACGGGCCTTTGATTTTCCCTTTGTCATCCGCCAGCCCTCGATGATCTCGGTGCCGGGCGCAGAGGCGCTCTGCCTCGAACACGGGCGCGGATGCGGTTGCCGTGAGGCGTTCATGGTCGGCAGGGAATTCGCCCATGTCCATCCACCGCAGGACGGCAGCCTGCACATGATGCTGCCCGAGGACGCAGTGCCGAAAATCATTGATCTGGGCTGGGCAGAACCGCATCCGATGGCCGCGGCGGGCATGATCCCGCCAACCGCTGTCATGGTCTATGCGCCCAGAAACGCAGCAGAAATCGAAACCGTTCTCGGCCTTCTGGGCCTGTCCTATGACTTTGCCAGTGGTCGGCTCGGACGGGTGGACAACGTCGTTCTGTGACGGGATGCGCCGTTCAATCCGGTTGTGAAGCCCTATGCGGATGATCTAGGGTTCAAGCGCGTCGCAAGAACAATAAGGACGCCCGAATCATCACAGCAAGCGAGTATACAGTGGCAAAACCCAGCCCCGTTATCATAGCCGCGATCGTCATCGCTGTCGCCGTATCCGGCTTTTTGCTCTGGCAAAGCACCCGCTCCGATATGGACGCGGAAGGATTCGCGCGCGGCAACGGGCGGATCGAAGCGGTCGAAATCGACGTTGCGGCCAAGCTGCCCGGGCGGATTGACACCGTGCTTGTGAACGAAGGGGAACTCGTCGCGGCGGGCGCGCTGCTGGCCGAGCTCGACACGCGGCAATTGCAGGCCAATCGCAACCAGATGGTGGCAGAACTGCGCCGCGCCGAAATCGCCGTGGAAAACGCTACGCTGCTTGTCGAACAGCGCGCGGCCGAAGTGCGCGCGGCCGAGGCCGTTCTGGAACAGCGCCGCGCGGAGGAGGATGTCGCGCGGCGCCAGTATGAGCGCTCCGAGTCTCTGACGCAGAACAGCATCACATCCGAACGGCAGTTCGAGATCGATCGGGCCAATGCCTTTGGCGCCGCGGCGGCGGTTGCCTCGGCAGAGGCGTCGCTTGCGGCGGCGCGGGCCGGGGTCTCTTCGGCGAAAGCCTCGGTCATTGGGGCCGAAGCTTCGGTGACCGCGGCCCGGGCGACGATCGAGGCAATCGACGTGCAGATTGAGGACAGCACATTGAAAGCGCCGCGTGCCGGACGGGTGCAATATATCGTCGCGCGTGCGGGCGAAGTCGTGGGTGCCGGCGGGCGCGTTGTCAACATGGTGGACCTCAACGACGTTTACATGACGTTTTTCCTTCCGACGGCGGATGCGGGGCGTATCGGGCTGGGAACCGAGGTGCGTTTGCTGCTGGATGCGGCACCCGGCATCGTCATCCCCGCGCACGTTTCCTTCGTGTCGGACGTGGCGCAGTTCACGCCCAAGACGGTCGAGACGGAAATCGAGCGCGAGAAGCTGATGTTCAGGGTGCGGGCCAGGATCGCGCCGGAGCTGCTGGGAAAGCACCTCGATCAGGTCAAGACCGGGCTTCCCGGCGTCGCCTGGGTGCGGCTTGACCCGACCGCGCCCTGGCCGGCTGAGGCGCAGGGGCAGGTGCTGGAATGACCGATTCCATGCCCGTGGTGCATGCCGAGGGGCTCTCGCTCCGCTATGGCAAGACCCGGGCCGTGGACGATGTTTCAATCGATCTGCCGACAGGCCGTTCCGTCGGCGTCATAGGGCCGGACGGCGTGGGAAAGTCGAGCCTTCTGGCGCTGATCGTCGGGGCGCGGCGGATGCAGGAAGGGCGGCTGGAGGTGCTGGGCGGCGACATGGCGCGCGCCGGGCATCGCGCGCGGATCGCCCCGCGCATCGCCTATATGCCGCAGGGGCTGGGCCGGAACCTTTACCCGACGCTTTCGGTCCGCGAGAATGTCGATTTTTTCGGACGTCTTTTTGGCGAGGGCGCACAGGAACGCGCGCAGCGGATCGACGAACTGCTCAGGGCGACCGGTCTTGCCCCTTTTGCCGCCCGCGCGGCGGCCAAGCTTTCGGGCGGGATGAAGCAGAAACTGGGCCTTTGCTGCGCGCTGATCCACGATCCCGATCTTCTGGTTCTCGATGAGCCGACCACTGGCGTCGATCCGCTGTCGCGGCGCGAATTCTGGGCCCTGATCGACCGCATCCGCGCTGATCGTCCGGGCATGAGCCTGCTGGTATCAAGCGCCTATATGGAAGAGGCCGCGCGCTTCGATTACCTCGTGGCGATGGACGCGGGCAAGGTTCTGGCGACCGGCAGCCCGGCCGAAATTCTCGAGCGCACCGGTGCCGCTGATCTGGATGCGGCCTTCATCGCACTTCTGCCCGAGGAAAAACGCAGCCGCCATAAAGACCTGAGCATACCGCCGCGCGATCCGGCATCTGACGGGGAAAACGTCATCGAGGCCGAGAACCTTACCGTGCGGTTTGGCGATTTCACAGCTGTGGACCAGGTGAGCTTTCGCATCAAGCGGGGCGAGATCTTCGGCTTTCTGGGCTCCAACGGGTGCGGCAAGACCACCACCATGAAGGCGCTGACCGGGCTGCTGGATCCGAGTGACGGCACCACGAAGATTTACGGTCGCAAGGTCGATGCCCATGACATGGCCACCCGCAAGCGCATCGGCTACATGACGCAATCCTTCTCGCTTTATTCCGAGCTGACGGTGCGGCAGAACCTTGATCTGCACGGGCAGCTTTTCGACATGACATCCGCAGAGATCGTGCCGCGGATCGCGGAACTCGCTGAGCGGTTCGATCTTGAAGACGTGCTCGACAGCCTGCCGATGCGCCTGCCGCTGGGTATTCGTCAGCGCCTGTCGCTGGCGGTCGCGCTGATCCATCGCCCCGAAATCCTGATCCTAGACGAGCCGACATCGGGGGTGGACCCTGTGGCGCGCGATATCTTCTGGCAATCGCTGATAGATCTGTCCCGAAACGATGGCGTGACGATCTTCATCTCCACCCATTACATGGCCGAGGCCACGCGCTGCG
>NZ_JAGPVV010000316.1 GCF_018066915.1 Roseovarius sp. | reverse complement strand
CGGGCCATTGTGTGCGGTCATGTTGCGCGGCCATATCCGGTTCATCCGACAGGTTCAGCCGGGACAGGAATTCGGCATAGAACTGCGGCTCAAGACATTGCACCGAGAGCCAGCCCCCGCAGGCGCAGGCGTAGACGCGGCTCCAATGCGGCCCGTCGAGCAGGCTCTGACCGCGCATCATGCTCAGGTTGCCCGAGGGCATCATCGACATCAAAAGCGCCATCATATGCGCCGAGCCATCGACAATCGCCGCATCCACCACGGTGCCCCGCCCGCTGCGCCCGGCGCGGATCAGCCCCGCCAGCATCCCCGCCACGAGATAGAGCGCGCCGCCGCCCACATCCCCCACAAGGGTGGCGGGGGTGACAGGCGGCGTGCCCGGCGCGCCCGCATACCAGAGCGCGCCGGAGGTGGCGATGTAATTCAGATCATGCCCCGCCTCCTGCGCGCGCGGCCCCGCCTGCCCCCAGCCGGTCATACGCCCATAGACGAGACGCGGGTTGGCGGCCTGCATCGCCTCTGGCCCCAGACCCAGACGCTCCATCACGCCGGGGCGATACCCTTCGATCAGCGCATCCGACCGCTGGATCAGCGCGCGCGCGATGGCCACATCCTCGGCGCGCTTGAGGTCGAGCACGATCGAACGCTTGCCGCGATCCAGCAGATTGCGCGCGCCCGCCACCGGATTGCCCGCGCCGGGGCGATGGATCACGATCACCTCCGCGCCCATCTCGGCCAGCATCATCGCGGCAAAGGGCGCAGGCCCCAAACCCTCGAATTCCACCACGCGCAGCCCTGACAGCATCCTTGCCCCTCGTCCGTTTTGGCGCAGGGTAAGGGCAGCAGCGCGCGAAGGCCAGATGCCTTGCGCCGCTCCGACCTTCTGCTCCCTTGGCGCGGCAAGGGGGCTGCGCTAGGGTGCGGGCAGGATGCAACGGGAGGGCATGACAGATGCAGATGAGTGACGCGCGCGACATCAAGGCGGATCGGGCGACGGTCTGGGCGGCCCTGCTCAGCCCCGAGGTGCTCAAGGAATGCGTGCCCGGCGCGCAGGAGGTGACGGGCACGCCCGAAGAGGGGTTCGAGGCGACCGTCGTGCAAAAGGTCGGGCCGGTCAAGGCCACGTTCAAGGGCATGGTCAAGGTCTCGAACATCGTCGAGATGCAGAGCCTGACCTTGACCGGCGAGGGCAAGGGCGGCGCCGCAGGCTATGCCAAGGGCGGGGCCAATGTGCGGCTCGAGGATAGCGAGACCGGCACCCGGCTGAGCTATGCTGTCGAGGCCAGCGTGGGCGGCAAGCTCGCGCAATTGGGCAGTCGGCTGGTGGATGGCTTTGCCAAGAAGATGGCGGATCAGTTCTTTGCCCGTCTGGAGGAAGTGCTCGAAGGTCCATCCGAAGACGACCCCGAACCCGAGGCGGAAAAGAAAGGCTGGCTCAAGCGGTTGATCAGCTAAAGCACGTTACGTCTGTTTGGGTCACATCGCCCGGCCCCCGAGCCGGGGTCGCCAAGCTGACTAGGCGAGGTCTTGGGTCAAGCCCGGGACGGCTGTGTTTTCAATGTAGCCCAACACGCCCTAAGGCATTCTCATTCCGTCAGAGGCCGGTTGCGAGAGACCGTGCCCGCGTCATGCGCGACAATGATCTGCGCGATGCGCTGGCCGATAAGGCGGCTGGCCTTGAACGACGGGTGAATGAGGTCGATGGCGTGATACGATCGGTCGCCGTGCGGCACCATATCGGCGAGGGGCAGGAAATGCACCCCCCGGTCCAGCCCGGCCAAGAGCGCCACGCGGCGATCCATCTCGGCCCCCTCATCGGTGCAATGTTCCACCGGCGAGGTGATGCCCGGCGTGCGCAGATAGCCGACATAGATCACCTGTGCCCCGCTGTGCCGCAGGCGTGAGACAAAACCGGGGATTGCGCCGCGCCGCCCGTCGCGGGAAATCAGGCGATCCAACTTGGCCGCGCAGCGCATGCAGCCGCAGCCAAGCCAGAGATCATTGCCGCCGCCATTCAGCACCGCCCAATCCCAATCGCCCTGCCGGAATTGCTTGGTGATGTTGAGGCCAAGCGCGCCGCTGATGGGCAGGCGGTAGAGAAACCGCGCGCCCGCAACCGACATGTCGGTGACATGCACCCCCAATTCCTGCTCGACCGAGGACGAGACAGAGCGCCCCACCAGCTTGTGCATCGCCAAAAGCGAATCACCCATGACCAGAACGCGCGGCTCTGCCTGTGCAGGACTGACACCCGTCATCATCACACAAGTCAGCAGAACAAGCCGGAAAACATGCTTGATCATTCCGTTCCCCTCGCAATCCTCAGGCCCACCACCCGGTGTGGCAGTTACTGTACCATCCTGACGCGAAACTATGAACAAACTCACAAAAACAGACTGTTTTCTGATCGGCGACACCGCGCATGGATGCACAGGCATCTATGCCGCGATGCGCGTTGCGTTCGGGGACCAAAGGCTTAGGTTCCCATCCAAAAGAGGATCACCATGGCAGCTATCGTAGACGTTCAAAGCCTGAGCAAGACCTACAAGGGTGGGTTTACCGCGCTGAACGCGGTTTCGCTCCGCATCGAAGAGGGCGAGATCCTCGCGTTGCTCGGGCCAAATGGCGCGGGCAAGACGACGCTGATTTCCACGCTCTGCGGGATCACCACACCGACGGGTGGACGGGCCTCGGTCGGGGGGCATGACATCATTGACGAGTATCGCGCCGCGCGGGCGATGATCGGTCTCGTGCCGCAGGAAATCGCGCTGGAACCGTTTGAAAAGGTCATCAACACCGTGCGGTTTTCCCGCGGTCTGTTCGGGCGGCCGCGGGATGAGGCGTTGATCGAGCGCATCCTGCGACAACTCTCGCTCTGGGACAAACGCAACAACCGCATACGCGAGCTTTCGGGCGGGATGAAGCGCCGGGTTCTGATCGCCAAGGCGCTCTGTCACGAGCCGCGGGTTCTCTTTCTCGACGAGCCGACGGCGGGGGTCGATGTGGAGCTGCGCCGCGACATGTGGGAGGTGGTGCGCGGGCTGAAGGAAAGCGGTGTCACCATCATCCTGACCACGCATTATCTTGAGGAAGCCGAGGCCATGGCCGACCGGATCGCGGTGATCAACCGCGGCGAGATCCTGTTGATCGAGGACAAGGCGGCGCTGATGCGGCGGATGGGGCGCAAATCGCTGCGGATTGATCTGGTGGAGCCCATCGGCACGGTGCCGGACACGCTTGCCTCCTATGCGCTGGAAAGAACCAACGAGGGTCAGTCGTTGATTTACAATTATGAGACACGCGCCGAGGGCACGGGCATCACCCGGCTCTTGCAGGCATTGGCCTCCGAGGGGCTGTCGGTGCGTGACATCGAAACGCGCCAGAGCAGTCTCGAAGAGATTTTCGTGGGCCTCGTTCGGGAGGATGCGGCATGAACCTGCACGCCATTCGCGCCATCTATATCTATGAAATGAAGCGGTTTTTCCGCACCATTTTGGAAAGCCTGCTGTCGCCGGTCATCTCGACCACGCTCTATTTCGTGGTCTTTGGCGCCGCCATCGGCGGGCGGATCGAAGAGGTGGAAGGCGTGAGCTATGCTGCCTTTATCGTCCCCGGCCTGATCATGCTCAGCGTGATGACCCAAGCCATTTCCAACGCCTCGTTTGGTATCTATTTCCCGAAATTCATCGGCACGATCTTTGAACTGCTTTCGGCCCCGGTGAATTTCCTCGAGATTGTTGTGGGCTATGTTGGCGCGGCGGCAACCAAGGCGTTGATGATCGGCTCGGTGATCCTGATCACGGCCAGCCTCTTTGTCGATCTCGATATCCAGCATCCATGGATCATGGTGCTGTTTCTGGTGATGATCTGCGTGTCCTTTGCCCTTTTCGGGTTCATCATCGGAATCTGGGCCGAGAATTTTCAGCAATTGCAGCTTATCCCGCTCTTGGTGATCACGCCGCTCGTGTTCCTTGGGGGGGCGTTTTATTCCATCTCGATGTTGCCGCCGGCATGGCAGGTGGTGACACTCTTCAACCCGGTGGTCTATCTTGTCTCGGGCTTTCGCTGGGCCTTTTTCGGGGTGGCGGATGTTGGGATTGGCTACAGCCTCTTGGCGGTGGGGGTGTTCTTTGGCCTCTGCCTTGGGGCGGTCTGGATGATTTTCAAAACCGGATACCGGATCAAATCGTGACGGCCCCGCGTGATTTTTTTCACGCGAGGGCAGGGGAAACACCGGGGATGGGCGATCAGATGCACGGGCCGCCTTGTTTGTCTTGGCCCTGCACTCTACATCGGGCTGCATGAAGCACTTGATCCCTTTCCTCAACCGCAGACCAACTGTCGCGGTCATCCGTCTTGCGGGCATGATCGGCGCGGGGCCGCGCGCCCCCCTGAGTGACGAGACCATCGGGCCGGTGATCGACAAGGCGTTTGCGCGCGGCAAGCCTGTGGCGGTGGCGCTGGTGATCAATTCGCCCGGCGGCTCTCCAGTGCAATCCTCGCTCATTGCGGCGCGCATCCGGCGCTTGGCGGAGGAAAAGAAAATCCCCGTTCATGCCTTTGTCGAGGATGTTGCGGCCTCGGGCGGCTATTGGCTGGCTGTGGCGGCGGATGACATCTGGGTCGATGCCTCGTCGGTGCTGGGGTCTATCGGGGTGATCTCGGCGGGCTTTGGTGCAAACGAGTTTCTGACCCGGCAGGGGATCGAACGCCGCATCTACACGGCTGGCAAGTCCAAGAGCACGCTTGACCCTTTCATGCCCGAAAAGCCCGAGGATGTGACACGGCTCAAGGGGATTCTGGAAGAGATTCACGCGGCCTTTATCACCCATGTCAAATCCCGGCGCGGCGCGCGGCTGGGCGATAACCCCGATCTTTTCACCGGCGAATTCTGGCTGGGCGCGCGCAGCGTCGAATTGGGGCTGGCCGATGGCATCGGGCATATGTTGCCCAAGCTCAAGGAGCTTTATGGCGACAAGGTGCAGCTTGCCCGTTACGGGCGCAAACGCGGGTTCTTCCCGCGCTTTGGGGCGGCCATCGCCGAGGATGCGCTGAGCGCAGTTGAGGAACGGGCAAGCTTTGCCCGGTTCGGCCTCTGATTTGCTGGTCAAGGTCGTCATAATCTTTCTTCTGGCGATGGGGGTCCTCGCCATGTTCGGACGCCTCCGATTCCCCGGACAAAAACGGTTGAGCGAGTCCAAATGCCGGAAATGCGGGCGCTACCGTATCGGCAAGGGGCCGTGCTCCTGCGAAAAGGGTAAGTTGAAATGATGCCATGGCTTTTGTCGGCGCTGGGGCTGGTCATCCTGCTCCTGGCGGGGGATGCATTGGTCAAAGGGGCCGTCAATCTCAGCCTGAGGGTGGGGATTCCGGCGCTGATCGTCAGTCTGACGGTCGTGGCCTTTGGCACCTCTGCGCCGGAACTGCTGATTTCGGTCAACGCGGTGCTGGATGACAAGCCGGGGCTGGCGCTGGGCAATGTGGTGGGCTCGAATACCGCCAACATCCTCTTGGTGCTGGGGATTCCGGCCATTCTATCGGTGTTGCATACCAGCACCTGCAGGTGCTCCAAGTCCTATCTCCAGATGCTTGCGGCCTCGGTCCTGTTCATTCTGCTGGCCTTTCGCGGCACCTTTGACTGGATCGCGGGGCTGATCCTGCTGGCGGCGCTGGCGCTCATGCTGGCGGATGCGTTTCGCGATACGATGGCCCACCGACGCGATGCGGCGATTACCGCCCTGTCTGAGGCGGACGGGATCGAAGATGTCGAAGGTGCGGACCCCAATATGCCCTGGTGGCAGATCATTACGTTTCTGGTTCTGGGCCTTGTCGGTCTGCCGCTTGGGGCGGATATCCTCGTGGACAATGCCTCGATCCTCGCGCAGCGCTATGGGGTGAGCGAGGCGGTGATCGGCCTGACGCTGGTCGCGGTCGGCACCTCGCTGCCGGAACTGGC
>NZ_JAGPVV010000314.1 GCF_018066915.1 Roseovarius sp. | reverse complement strand
AGGCCATCAGCCTGCCCCGCCAGCCCGACCGCCTGCGCTGCTACAAAATCTCGAAACGCTTTGATCAGGATATCTCGGCTCTGCTGGGTTGCTTCAACATCACCGTGGACGCAGGGCGGATCACCGCCGCGCGGATCGCCTTTGGCGGTATGGCGGGCATTCCCAAGCGTGCCGCCCATGTCGAAGCGACGCTGATCGGCCAACCGTGGACCGAGGCCACGATCACCGCCAGCCATGCGGCATGGGCGCAGGATTTCGCGCCGCTGTCGGATATGCGCGCCTCTGCCGACTATCGCCTGACCACCGCGCGCAACCTCTTGAGGCGCTATTTTCTCGAGGATCAGGGCATCGCCACCTCGGTTCTCGAGGTCGCACCATGACCGTCGCCCGCCCTCTGCCGCATGACGCAGCACAGCTCCATGTGACCGGGGCCGCGCGCTATGTCGACGACATTCCCAGCCCACGCGGCACGCTGCATCTGGCCTTTGGCCTCAGCACCATCGCGGCGGGGCGCGTCACTGAAATGGACCTTGCGCCGGTGCGCCAGAGCGCGGGGGTCATCGCCGTGCTGACCGCTGCCGATCTGCCGCAAGACGCCGATTGCTCGCCCTCGGCCCATGACGAGCCGCTCTTGTGCACGGGCGAGGTGCACTACCATGGCCAGCCGCTCTTTCTGGTGATCGCAACCAGCCATCTGGCCGCGCGCCGCGCCGCGCGCCGGGGAACCATCCGCTATGCAGAGGCCCCGCCGATCCTGAGCATTGATGCGGCCCTTGCCGCCAATAGCCGCTTCGAAGAGGGCCCGCGCATCTGGCAAAGGGGCGACGCCGCCCGCGCCATCACCGACGCGGCCCACAAGATTGACGGCGTGATCGAGATGGGTGGGCAAGAGCATTTCTACCTCGAAGGTCAGGCCGCCCTTGCTCTGCCGCAAGAGGGGGGCGACATGGTGATCCACGCCTCGACCCAGCATCCCAGCGAAGTGCAGCACAAGGTGGCTGAGGCGCTCGGTCGGCCCATGCACGCCGTGCGGGTCGAGACACGGCGCATGGGCGGCGGCTTTGGCGGCAAGGAAAGTCAGGCCAACGCCCCCGCAATCGCCTGCGCCGTCGCGGCGCGGCACACGGGTCAACCCTGCAAGATGCGCTATGACCGCGACGATGACATGGTGATCACCGGCAAGCGCCATGATTTCCGCATCGCCTATCAGGCCGGGTTCGATGCCAGTGGGCGGCTGACCGGGGTGGAGTTCGTGCAATATGCCCGCTGTGGATGGTCACAGGATCTGTCGCTGCCCGTGGCCGACCGCGCCATGCTGCATGCCGACAATGCCTATCACCTGCCCGCTGTGCGGATCGAGAGCCATCGGTTGCGCACCAACACCGCCTCTGCCACCGCGTTTCGCGGCTTTGGCGGGCCGCAGGGCATGCTGGGCATCGAGCGGGTGATGGATCACGTGGCCCACAGCCTCGGGCTTGATCCGCTCGCTGTGCGGCGACGCAACTACTATGCTGCAAGCACAGGAGGGGGGCTGTCTGCCCCCCGCGCTGCGCGCCCCCCCGAGGGTATTTCCGGCCAGATGAAACCGCAGGTCACGCCTTATGGGCAGGAGGTCACGGATTTCATCCTGCACGAGATGACCGAGCGGCTGATGGACACCTCGGACTATACCGCGCGGCGGGCAGAGGTGGCAGCGTGGAACGCCCGCAACCCCGTGCTGAAAAAGGGACTCGCGCTGACGCCGGTCAAGTTCGGGATATCCTTTACGCTGAGCCACCTCAATCAGGCCGGGGCCTTGGTGCATGTCTATCAGGACGGCTCGGTGCATCTCAATCATGGCGGCACCGAAATGGGGCAGGGCCTGTTTCAAAAGGTGGCGCAGGTGGCCGCCGCCGGTTTTGGCCTGCCGCTGGAGGCCATCAAGATCACCGCGACCGATACCGCCAAGGTGCCCAACACCTCGGCCACGGCCGCAAGTTCCGGCAGCGATCTCAATGGCATGGCGGTCAAGGCGGCCTGTGATGCGATCCGGGACCGGATGGCCGCGTGTCTGGCACAGCATCATGGCGTTTCGCCAGACGCGGTACAGTTCACCGAGGGCATGGTGCAGATTGGCGATCAGCGCCTCAGTTTCGCCGCAGCCGCCAAGTTCTGCTACGAGCAGCGCATCAGCCTGTCCGCGACCGGATTCTACAAGACGCCCGATCTGGCATGGGACCGGATCAAGGGGGAGGGGCGGCCGTTCTACTATTTCGCCTATGGTGCCGCCGTGACCGAGGTGGTGGTGGACGGGCTGAGTGGTGAGAACCGCATCCTGCGCGCCGATATCCTGCATGATTGCGGGGCCTCTCTCAATCCCGCGCTCGACATCGGGCAGATCGAAGGCGGCTATGTGCAGGGGGCAGGCTGGCTCACGGTCGAGGAACTGGTGTGGGAAGACGCCGGGCGGCTGCGCACCCACGCGCCCTCGACCTACAAAATCCCCGCCTGTTCGGACCGGCCCGCGGTGTTCAACGTGGCGCTGTGGGACGCGGAGAACCCGCGCCCGACGATCTACCGCTCCAAGGCCGTGGGCGAGCCGCCGTTTATGCTGGGAATTTCGACCCTGATGGCGCTCAGCGATGCGGTGGCGGCGTTTGGTCCGGGCTATCCGGCGCTTGACGCCCCTGCCACACCAGAACGGGTGCTGAGCGCCATCGCACGCCAGAGGGCGCGCGCCGATGCGTGATCTCGACGATCTGCGCAGAGCCGTCGCACGCGAGGGCGCGATTGCGCGGGTTGTCATTGCCGCAACCCGAGGGTCCACCCCGCGCGCTGCCGGGGCCGCGATGCTGGTCTGGCCCGATGGGCAATCGGGCAGCATCGGCGGTGGGCGGCTGGAACATGAGGCAGCAGGTGCCGCGCGCGCGCTTTTGACTGAAGGCGTAGGCATCCGCGTGCTGCGCCAAGCGCTCGGCCCTGCCCTTGGGCAATGCTGTGGTGGGGCGGTGGTTCTGGTGATCGAGCGGTTCGACCGTCAGAGTGTGGAAGAGGCCGCAAGCACGCTGGCTGAGACCGGTCTCTGGGCGCGGCGGATCGAAGCCGGCGCAGGCGATCCGCCCCGCATGGCACGGCAAGGGGGTGATGCCACGATCACATGGTCGGACGGCTGGCTGATCGAGCGTCTTCCGCCCCGGCATCCGGTGGTGATCCACGGCGCGGGCCATGTGGGCCGCGCCTTGGCAGAAATGCTCGCCCCATTGCCCGATCTGGCGGTCAAGCTGGCCGATACACGCGCTGAAATGCTGCGGAATATGCCCGCAGCGATCACGCCGTCGGACCATCCCCTGCGCGCGCTGAGCGCTGCCCAAGACACCGCCACGCATGTCATCGTGACCCACGATCACGCGCTTGATCTCGAGCTGTGCCATCAGCTCTTGCAACGGCCTTTCGCAAGCGCGGGGCTGATCGGCTCTGCGACCAAA
>NZ_JAGPVV010000298.1 GCF_018066915.1 Roseovarius sp. | reverse complement strand
GTGTTTATGCCCAACACCGCAACGATCTGCCGACGCCCTATCGGCGCTATGCGATGGGACCGGTCTGGCGCAATGAAAAGCCGGGACCGGGTCGGTTTCGCCAGTTCTATCAATGCGATGCGGATACGGTGGGGACAGCGTCGATGGCGGCGGATGCCGAGATTTGCGCCATGCTGGCCGATGCGCTGGAAGAGGTCGGGATCGAACGCGGCGATTATGTGGTGCGGGTGAATAACCGGAAGGTGCTGAATGGCATCCTAGAAGGTTTAATGGTCGATAACGAGAAAACGCGAGCGTTGCCACGAAGCTTCAGTGAGGCGCTTGATACTAAATTGAGCGACTGGGAGTTTGTCGATCCTGAAGCAGTGCTTCGCACAATCGACAAATTCGACAAGGTCGGTGCCTCGGGTGTGCTGGAGTTGTTGACCGCAGGGCGAAAGGACGACTCAGGCGCATTCATTAAAGGTGTCGGCCTTTCTTCTCAGGATGCATCCCGCGTAGTGAAATTTATGGAATCGCGGGGAAACGACAATGCTGAGACCTTAGCTAACCTACGCGAGTTGATGGGGGGGTCTTCACTGGACTTGCACGAAGAAGAGGGTGTTTCCCATATCGGGCTTGAAGGTCTGAAAGAACTCGAAGAAATCGCAACCCTGCTCGCCGCCCAAGGCTATGGCCCCGACCGCATCGTCATTGACCCCTCCGTCGTCCGTGGTCTGGGCTATTACACTGGCCCCGTGTTCGAGGCGGAATTGACCTTTGAAATATTGGACGAAAAAGGCCGCCCGCGCCAGTTTGGCAGCGTGGCGGGCGGCGGGCGCTATGATGACCTTGTCGCGCGCTTTACCGGGCAGCAGGTGCCGGCGGTGGGGGTGTCCATCGGGGTGGATCGCCTGCTTGCCGCGCTCCATGCCAAAGGCAAGATCGGCAGCGCAGAACGCGGCCCGGTGGTTGTGACCGTGATGGACCGCGAGCGGATGGCGGACTATCAGGCGATGGTCGGTGAGTTGCGGCAGGCGGGCATTCGCGCCGAAGTCTACCTCGGCAACCCCAAGAATTTCGGCAATCAGATGAAATACGCCGACCGGCGCGGGTCGCCAGTGGCGATCATCGCCGGTGGTGATGAGTTCGCAAAGGGCGTGGTGCAGATCAAGGACCTGATCCTTGGGGCGCAGATTGCCGAGAATGCGACCGTGGAGGAATGGAAGGAACGCCCCAGCCAATACGAGGTGCCGCGCGCCGGGTTGGTGGACAAGGTTCGCGAAATTCTCTCGGAGCAAAGCTGATGCCGGAACGTGCCGCAATCCGGGCCGAGGCTGCGCGCCTGCGCGCGCTCTTTGAGGCGGCGGGCGCGCTGCCGGTGGAAACCTCTGTCTTGCAGCCCGCCGAGGTGCTCTTGGACCTTTACGGCGAGGATATTCGCGCGCGGGCCTATGTGACCTCGGACGCGCTACGCGGCGAACAGATGCTGCGCCCCGATTTCACCGTGCCGGTGGTGCAGATGCATATGGAGCATGGTGCCGAGCCTGCGCGCTATACCTATTCCGGCGAGGTGTTTCGCCGTCAGGAAGAGGATGCGCAGCGGGCCAATGAATATACGCAAGTGGGGTTCGAGATTTTCGAGCGGGCGGCACCTGAGGCGGCGGATGCCGAGGTTTTTGCGATGTTCTTTGACATCCTGCGCCCGCTTGGCCTGCGCGCCGCGACGGGCGATATCGGCATCCTGATGGCGGCGGTCGAGGGCCTGCGCACCACCGCGCGGCGCAAGGCGGCGCTCCGGCGGCATATCTGGCGGCCCCGGCGGTTTCGGGCGCTGATGGAGCGGTATTCGGGGCGGGCCGTGGTGCCCGAGGCGCGGGCGACCCTTCTGGCGGCGGCGGACCCGATGGCGGGGGCCGAGCCGATGATCGGGCTGCGCGGCCCGGATGAGATTGCAGGCCGGATCACGGCGCTGCGTGAGGATGCGTCGGCGGGGCCTATTTCCGCCTCTGAGGTGCAGTTGCTGGATGCCATCCTCGCGGTGCGCGAAACCAGCGATAACGCACTGGAACGGCTGCGCGATATCGCCGTGGACATGCCCGCCATTCATGGCGCGGTGGATCGTCTGGCGCGGCGACTGACGGCGATGTCCGAGCGCGGGCTTGATATCACCAAGCTCGATTTCGAGGCCAGCTATGGGCGCACGCAGATGGAATATTACGATGGCTTTGTCTTTGGCTTTTACGCCGAAAACCGCCCCGATCTGCCGCCGATTGCCACGGGCGGCCGCTATGATGCCCTGACCCGGCAATTGGGGCGCGGTCGGGAAATTCCGGCTGTTGGGGGCGTGATCCGGCCCGGTCTGGTGCTGGGCCTTGGGGGTGCGACATGACCCTGAAACTTGGGGTGCCGTCCAAGGGGCGGTTGATGGAGAAAACCTTTGACTGGTTCGCCAAGCACGGCATCACGCTGGGGCGGTCGGGATCCGAGCGCGAATATGCGGGATTTGTGCAGGGCATCGAGAATGTCGAACTGATCCTGCTTTCTGCCGGGGAAATCCCGCGCGAACTGGCCGCCGGGCGCATCCATCTGGGGGTGACGGGCACGGACCTGATCCGCGAAAAGCTGGCGCAATGGCAAAATCAGGTGGCGGAACTGGCGGAACTGGGATTCGGGCAGGCCGATCTGGTGCTGGCGGTGCCGCGCTGTTGGGTGGATGTGAGCCATCTGGATGACCTAGATGCCGCCGCCGCCGCCTTTCGGCTCAAGCACGGGTTCCGCCTGCGCATTGCCACGAAATATCACCGACTGGTGCGCGATTTCCTGCGCGAGAATGGCGTGGCGGATTATCAACTGGTCGATAGTCAGGGTGCCACCGAAGGCACCGTCAAGAACGAGACCGCCGAGGCGATTGCCGATATCACCTCGACCGGCGATACGCTGCGGGCCAATCACCTCAAGGTGTTGGAGGATGGGCTGATTCTGAAATCGCAGGCGACGCTCTTCAAATCGCGGGTGGCCCCGATGGAGCCTGCGGACCGGCATACATTGAAGGCGCTGAAGCAGAGACTGGATCTGGAATGAAAAATGGGGCGGCCTGTGCAGGCCACCCCATCTCTTGCGTATGATCCGAGATCAGAAGCGGAACGCTGCCCGCACCTGAGCTGTGGTGGCATCCACATCAACGCCGGCCGTGCCGAAATTCTCGAACTTGTGATAGAGCACTTCGCCGCCCAGAGATACGTTCTGGGTGATCATATGCTCGTAGCCCGCGCCGACGAAAACACCATTGTCATCACCGAGCGTGTCGGTGTCGGCCCAGACGTAACCGCCGGTGCCGTAGAGCAGACCGTTGCCGATCTTGTAGCCAAGCTTGGATTTGATGCGGAACACATCTTCCAAGGATGCGGCGGCCCCAAGGTCGATATCGGCGAAATCGTAATCAAGGCCGACACCGACAACCCAGTTGTTGCCATAGTCATAATCATACCCGGCAATCACACCGCCGAGCAGGCCATCGCCGTTGACGCCTGCGGCCTGCGTGTCAACATCGCCATAGCCAAGCTGACCACCGGCGTAAAAGCCGGTCCAGTTCGGGCCAACGGGGGCAGGGGGCGCAACAGGCGCTGCGATCACAGGCTCGGGCGTGGGTTCCTGCACATTGCCAGCAAAGGCAGGAGCGGCCATCAGGGCGGTTGCGGTCATCAGCGCTGCGGTTGTTTTCAGCATCTTGTTTCCTTTCAGTCTGTTTATGTCGGTCAGGTCGGGGGGAGGGAAACCAACCCATGGACACACGGCTAACACCGTCGAGAGGTATATCGTGCGCCCATCCCGTCAGAACAAGCACTGGATCGCCTCTGAACGGGCACACGCCCGAAAGTGGCAGGGGAATGCTGAAAATAATAGTGTTTCGGCGAATTTTCGCAAGTGCTTGTGTGCGAGCTGCAACTATTTGGCGAATATTTGTGCCAGCTCCTTGAAATGGAGGTGGCGGGCGCGCTGGAGGACGCGCCCGCCCGTTAACCGCGCCCGCCCGCTCAAAAGCGGAATGTGGCGCGGATCTGGGCCGTTGTGGCCTCGATGTCAGTGCCGGTCGAATTGAAGTTGTCGAATTCGTGGTAAAGCACCTCGGCGCCCACGGAAAACTGGCTGGAAATCAGGTATTCGTAGCCAGCGCCGATGAACCAGCCATCATCGCTACCCGCGTTGTCCGTATCGGCGTTGGCCCATCCCGCAGCACCGTAGAGCAGGCCATTGCCGATCTTGGGCCCGGCGCGCAGCTTGACGCGGAAGATCTCTTCGACCGAAGTGCCGGGGCCTGCGGTGATGTCGGCAAAGTCGTAGTCGAGTGCGCCGCCAAGCACCCAGCGGCCAAAGTCGTAATCATAGCCCAGGGTGAAGCCGCCGATGACTTCCTCGTCATTGCCCGAGAGGTCGCTGTCGACGCTGCCAAATCCCAACTGGCCGCCAAGGTAAAAGCCGGTCCAGTTGGCAGAGCCGCCCGGCGCCAGAGAGGTTTGGGTCGAAAGCGTTGCCGTGAGCGCGCTGGAGGGCGCGTCAAAACTGAGGTTGGAGGGCGCAAGTGCCAGCGTTTGCAGATCGGCCCACGCGGGTGCGCCAAGACCCGCCGCCGCAGCGGTGAGGAGAGAAAGAGCAACGGCACGCATGAGCCTGATCCTTTCGCAGATGTCTGACCGATAGGTTCAGGATCGGCGCAAGGGTCCGTCAGCGCAATGAACGATGCTGTCGCGAGGGATCAAGAGCGGGTGACACCGGCGTGTGCAGGGGCACCCTGTGCCCTGAGCGCCAGAGGTACGCCAGAGGTGCCTGGTTACAAGACGCCGATTTCCGCCAGTGCCGCCGAAAGCGCGGGGGGCAGCGTATCATCCTTGGCGCGCGCCGTGCCAAGGTCTGGCGGTGCATCCGATCCGGGCAGATAGCGCCATCCCTGAAAGGGGCGTTTCTGTGCGGTGGCGGTGCGAATGAGCCCCGGTGCCAGCACGATGGCGCAGCGCCGGATCCCGTCGCCGCCCGTCACCTCGTCCAGCCGCAGGATCGGTTGGCGGCATTGCACCACGCCCTGAATGACCCAGTAGATCGAGCCACCATCCAGCAATTCCGCTTCACGTTTGGGCCACATGCGGGTGACATGGCGCGGCAGCCCGTCTGGCCCTTGGGCGCGGGGGTCCTTGTGCCAGTCCTCCAGATCCTCGACCGAGGTGGTGCCGACGCTCAGTTTGATCAGGTGCAGGGTCACGTCAAAGAATCTCCCATCCGGGCAGATAGGGTAGTGGAAATACAGGCAGCTTCAAGCTATTGTGGTTGTCTGCCCGTTAATGGAGACTGCCGTGACCAGATTTGCCGCCCCGATTTCCGAACAGATCTGGAATATGAAATACCGGTTCAGAAACGGGGACGGCGGCGATGCAAGCGTCGAGGACACATGGCGGCGCATTGCCCGCGCCCTCGCCGTGGCCGAGGCAGAGCCGCAGGTCTGGGAAGAGCGGTTCTATCAGGCCCTTGAGGATTTCAAATTCCTGCCCGCAGGCCGCATCACAGCGGGCGCGGGCACAGCGCGCAAGGTGACGCTCTTCAACTGTTTCGTGATGGGCACCGTGCCCGATGACATGGGCGGCATCTTTGACGGGTTGCGCGAGGCGGCGCTGACCATGCAGCAGGGCGGCGGCATCGGCTATGATTTCAGCACGATCCGGCCCAAGGGGGCCGAGGTCAAGGGCGTATCGGCGGATGCAAGCGGGCCGCTCAGCTTTATGGATGTGTGGGACGCGATGTGCCGCACGATCATGTCGGCAGGCAGCCGCCGGGGCGCAATGATGGCCACCATGCGCTGTGACCATCCTGATATCGAGGCGTTCATCGCTGCAAAATCCGATCCGGCGCGGCTGCGCATGTTCAACCTCTCGGTGCTGATCACCGATGCCTTCATGGAGGCGGTCAAGGCCGATGGTCCGTGGGAGTTGCAGTTTGGCGGCAAGGTCTATCACACCGTTCAGGCGCGTGATCTGTGGAACCGGATCATGCAGGCCACCTATGATTACGCCGAACCGGGCGTGATCTTTATCGACCGGATCAACAAGGCCAACAATCTGGCCTATTGCGAAACGATTGCGGCGACGAACCCCTGCGGCGAGCAACCCTTGCCGCCCTATGGCGCGTGCCTCTTGGGGTCGATCAATCTGGCGCGGTTGGTGGCAGAGCCGTTTGCCACGGATGCGCGTTTGGATGAGGCGGCTTTGGACGATCTGGTGCGTGTGGCCGTGCGGATGATGGACAATGTGGTCGATGTCAGCGGCTTTCCCTTGCCCGCGCAGGCCGCTGAGGCACAGGCCAAGCGGCGCATCGGATTGGGGGTGACAGGCCTTGCCGATGCGCTCTTGATGGTCGGGTTGCGCTATGGCTCGGACGCCGCCGTGAAGCAGACCGAAGCGTGGCTGCATGCCATCGCGCGGGCGGCCTATCTGGCCTCGGTCGATCTGGCGCGGGAAAAGGGCGCCTTTCCGCTCTTTGATCGCGACGCCTATCTGGCCTCTGGCACGATGCAGGGGATGGACGAGGATGTGCGCGCTGCGGTCGCCGAACACGGGATTCGCAACGCTTTGCTGACCAGCATCGCGCCCACCGGCACGATCAGCCTTTATGCGGGCAATGTCAGTTCCGGAATTGAGCCGGTCTTTGCCTATAGCTACACCCGCAAGGTGCTGCAAAAGGACGGATCGCGCAGCGAGGAAGAGGTGGTCGATTACGCCGTGCAGATGTGGCGCGACCGGATGGGCGATGCGCCTCTGCCCAGCTATTTCGTCAATGCCCAGACCCTGCCGCCCGAGGATCACGTCAAGATGCAGGCGGCGGCGCAGAAATGGGTGGACAGCAGCATTTCCAAAACCATCAACTGCCCCGAGGACATCTCGTTTGAGGCGTTCAAGGATGTGTATCTGCAGGCGTGGAATCTGGGCTGCAAGGGCTGCACCACCTATCGGCCCAACGATGTGACGGGATCGGTGCTGAGCGTATCCGAGACCTCGGACAAGGTGCCCGGCGAGACGCGCGGCGATATCCCCGCCACCGGCGGCGAGGTTGTCTATATGTCCGAACCGCTTGATAGGCCCAAGGAGTTGGAAGGCGCCACCTACAAGCTGAAATGGCCCGACAGCAACCACGCGATCTATGTCACCGTCAACGATATAGTGCTCGGTGGGCATCGGCGGCCCTTTGAGGTGTTCATCAATTCCAAGAACATGGAGCATTATGCCTGGACCGTGGCCCTGACCCGGATGATCTCGGCGGTGTTCCGGCGCGGTGGCGACGTCAGTTTCGTGGTGGAAGAGCTGAAGGCGGTGTTTGATCCGCGCGGCGGGGCGTGGATGCAAGGCAAATACGTGCCCAGCATTCTGGCGGCCATCGGCGGCGTGCTGGAACAGCATATGGTGCAGATCGGGTTTCTCGCGGGCGAAGGCATGGGCCTCAAGGAAGACCCGCAGGCGCAGGTCGCAGGGCTGGACAGCCCCCGCAGAACCCCCGCCTGCCCTGCCTGTGGCCAATACGACATGCGCATGATCGAGGGCTGCATGACCTGTGCAAGCTGCGGACACAGCAAATGCGCCTGAGAGGGTGGGGTTTTTGGTGAGAGGGGCCCGCGCTCTGAACGCTCAGAGCGCGAGGCTCTGGGTCATGCCGCTGATTTCCAGATCCCATCGGGCGGACCAGGTGCCCGAGGCTCGTTCGAGCAAGAGATAGTTGCGCTCGGCCGTGTAGCGCGACGATTGACCGAAAAGACCTTGGATTCGAATGGGATGTGCGGGCAATGGATCTTCTCCGAGAGAGGCCAGCACACCCAGACAGCGTGCCCATGCCTTGGGTGGGGCGCGGTGCGAGATGCCGGATGCGACCAGTTGGTTGAGATTGAGACCCTCGCCCAGTTCCATGGTGGCCCGCGTGGCCAGGTGGATTTCTCCCGAGATCACCGTCAGATCGTGACCATCGCGGCGCGCCATGTCACGCACGAGGCGCAACATCCGGCGCCATTCGTCCCGGTGTGCCCGGCTCTGCCATTGGTCGCGCAGGTCGTCTTCGTATTTTTGCATGCGGGGGATCACGACCATCAGCGCTTCGAGCAAGGACAGCCGTGGGCCGAGCAGCGGAACACTCGACATGAGCAAGGTGTGTCCCTGCATCTCTTTCGGGGCTTCGCTCTCCATCATCGCCCAACCGCCCGGTCCCATGATGTCTCGCCGCGTCCGTTCCGAGCGCAGGTCGGGTGCCAGAATACGCAGATCGGCCGCATGGATGCGCCATCCGAGATGCAGGCCGGACGGGTCGGCAAACCGCGCGGGCAAATCCCCGTCGGTGGTTGCGTGCTGGAAGATCAAAAAGCTCTCGCGGGCCACTGAAAACAAGGTTTGGCCCACGGGCGAATAGGTGCGCGATCGGTGCAGCGATCCCCATCCGTCGCAGATATCGTGATCATCCCATTGCATGAGGGATGGCACCCGCGCCGCAAGCCATGCAAGTTCTGGTGCGGCGTAAAGGGCGGCGTAGCGTGCAAAGAACCCTGTGCGCAGATGGCGTCTGAGGTCTGCCAGGGCTGCGCGGGACGGATCACGCGGAAGACGCTCTGGCCAATCGTGGCTGAGTTCATGGCCGAGTGTGACCTCATCGGCATAAACTTGGTCACCGCCGTGCAGCAAGAGCGCGAAGGGCTGCTGGCGGTGCTGCGCGCGCAGACGTGCCCACATCGCGTTGCGCTCAGAGCCTTCGCGGTCCATATCGCCCACTTCTTCGCCATTGCAAGACACATAGGCGAGACGAAGATCGCCGGTGAGATCACCGGCCACCTCAAAGGTGTCACCATTCCAGACATAACCCGACGTGCGGTCGGCCGGTAAGGTGAACCGTGCCCGCCAGACGGTTGCATCTTCATGAACCGCCAAAGAGACCGGGCGGGCCTCTCCATTGTCGAGGTAAACGGGGGGAGGTTCCTCGCCTGTTGCGGTGATGAAGAGAGCCGACAGGCAAAGCTGGCCATTCTCGACATCATCGAGAAAGAGGATCGGACCGATGGGAGAGGACAGCGTAAAGGTCATGATGCCGAAGTATTGCCCAAGGGGCGGCACTTCAATTCCGAATATCCACCTTTGGCGGCGCGCCTCTTTGCCGATGCGCGGACCTCTGCGCAGTCCGCGCCTCAGACCGTTGGGGCTAGACCGGCCACGACCGCCCTCGCAAGAAGGGCCGATGCCGCGACGCCGTCAATCAGGGGCAAGCCTGTGCGTGCCGACAGAGCCTCCTTGAGCGGGGCCATTCCGGCGCAGCCGAGCACGGCACAAGCGGCCGCATCGTCGTGGCGGGCACGCTCGATTTCAGCGGCGATGCGGTCGATCGTGTCCGGCGCGCCCGCGTCGATGGTCAACACCGGCAGGCCGCTTGCCCGCACCGAAGCGCAGGACGCAGCAAACCCTTGCTGGCGGATGTTGTCCTCAATCACCGGGACCGAGACCGCCAAAGAGGTAACGACCGAGAACCTGAGCCCCAGCAATTGCGCCATCACATAGCTGGCCTGACCGATGCCCAAGACTGGGCAGCCGGCCATCGCGCGCGCTTCGCTGAGGCCGGTGTCGTCGAAACAGGCGATCACGATGGCCTCTGCCCCCTGCGCCCGAGCGATGGGCAAGAGGGCCAAGAGACCGGGCAGCGCTGCGTCGCCGTCTGCGCGGCCCTGAATGGCCGCGGGACCGCTCGTGTTGGTCAATCCAAAGATCTCGGCCTCTGGCAGCGCCTTGCGTGCGGCGGCGACAATGCCCGTTGTCATGCCGACGGTTGCGTTTGGATTGATATAGGCCAGTTTCATATGCCTCTCCCCGCATCCGAGCCAAGCCGCGTGCGCCGTTTGCCCATGATCCATGCGCCGAGCAGGAAGACCGCGATAATCGAGAACGAGAATACCGTGGTGAGTGTGCCAAGCGCGTAGATGACCGGGGTGGTCACGTTGGTCGTCATCCCGAAGATTTCCAGCGGCAGGGTGTTGTAGCTGCCTGCGGTCAGCAGGGTGCGCGCGAATTCGTCATAGCTCAGGGTAAAGCCAAAGAGCGCGACCCCGATCAGCGAGGGCCCGATGATCGGCAGCACCACATAGCGGAGGGTCTGCCACGCGGTTGCGCCCTGATCGCGCGCGGCTTCTTCATAGCTTTTGTCGAACCGGTTGAAGACTGCGAACATGATGAGCAAGCCAAAGGGCAAGGTCCATGTCAGTTGCGCGCCGAACCCCGAGGTTGCCCAGTGAATGCGCAGCCCCAACTGATTGAAGATCAACCCCACGCCAAGCGAGATCAGGATCGAAGGGATCACCAGCGCGGTGATGGCGGCATAGAACAGCAGGCCAGATCCGACAAACCGCTTGCGAAAGGCCAGCCCTGCCATGATCGACACCACCACCGTGGTGATCATCACCATCAGCCCCAAAGCGAAACTGCGGCGGAAAGCCCCCCCGATATCGCCCACGGCCTGTTCCTGAACCAGGTCACGGAACCAGTGGAGCGAGAGGCCATTCATCGGAAAGGTCAGACCGCCCTGTGGGCCTTGGAAACTGAGGATGGCGATGGTCAGGATCGGGCCATAGAGAAACAGCACGAAGAGGCCGAAAAAGGCGGCCAGTAT
>NZ_JAGPVV010000180.1 GCF_018066915.1 Roseovarius sp. | reverse complement strand
GCGCAACCCCGAGGCCACTCGCGACAGTTTCACCGCCGATGGCTGGCTGCGCACAGGCGATCTGGGGCGCAAGGACGCGGAGGGGTATTTCTATGTCACCGGACGCCTCAAGGAGTTGATCATCAAAGGTGGCGAGAACATCGCCCCGCGCGAAATCGACGAGGTGCTCTACGCGCATCCCGATGTGGTCGAGGCCGCAGCCTTTGCCCGCCCCTGCCCGCATTATGGCGAGCGGGTCGAGGCGGCGGTTGCGGTCATACCGGGATCGACGCTGACCGAGGAAGCTCTGTTGGCGCTCTGCGCGGACCGGCTCGGGGCGTTCAAGAGCCCCGATCACATCCACTTTTTGCAAGAATTGCCGAAAGGACCATCCGGCAAGATCCAACGCGTCAAACTCCGGGATTTGTTGCCGCAGGATTTTGAACCCAATCCCTGACGCAGCTGCGGACATCGCAAGCAATCACGCGACGCTCTTTTTCTGCTGACCAAGGTCGATGGGCAACGGGCCCTGCAAGGACACGGGAGAGAGGGCGCGGGGATTGATGCGCAGGGCGCGCAGCGCGTTCAGGATCACGAGAACATCAATCGCCTCTTGCAGCAGGGCACCCTGCACCGGCGTGAGATAGCCACAGGCGGCGGCGATCATGCCAACCACCGAGAGGCCGATCCCTGCAACGACACTTTCCACCGCGATCCGGCGCGCGGCGCGGGCGATCTCGATCCCCGGCACCAGCCGGTCGATACGGTCCACCAAAAGCACCACATCCGCCGCCTCGGCCGAGGCTGCAGCCCCGCGCGCGCCCATGGCCACGCCAACATCGGCGGCTGCAAGCGCAGGCGCGTCATTGACCCCATCCCCCACCATCATCACCGGACCGCGCTTGCGCTCGGAGAGAACCAGCAGAACCTTTTGATCCGGCGTGAGGCCCGCCCGCACCCCATCGAGACCAAGCCCCTCGGTCACACGTTCGGCCACGTCGGCGCGGTCGCCCGTCGCAAGCAGGATGCGCCGGACGCCCTCGCGCCGCAGCCCGTCCAGCATGGCACCCGTGCCATCGCGGAGCGGATCGGACATCACCAGATGTCCCACCATGTGACCGTCAATGGCGACGGCAACCAGAACTGATCCGGCGGCCATGCTGGACGCCGCGCCGGACACGCGCCCGACACGCCTGGCGACAAAGCCATCCCCGCCCACAATGACGCGGCGGCCCTCGACATTACCCACGACCCCCTCACCGGCGAATTCTGCCACCTCGGTAGGCACGGGCAAGACAAGGCCCCGCGACTTTGCCGCCGCGACGACCGCCTGTGCCACGGGATGCTTCGACGCCTGATCGAGGGCTGCGGCCACGCGCAGGATCTCGTCCTCGCTCGTGGCGTCCGCGCGCGCGATGGACACGATCTGCGGGCGACCATCCGTGAGCGTGCCGGTCTTGTCGAGGATCAGCGTGTGGATACGCGCCATGGTCTCGAGTGGACCCGCACCCTTGATAAGCACGCCAAAATGTGCGGCGCGCGAGAGGCCCGCCACCAGTGCCACTGGAACGGCCAAGATCAGCGGACAGGGCGTGGCCACGACCAGCACCGCAACCGCCCGGATCGGATCGCCCGAGACCCACCATGCGGCAAAGGCAATGGCGACCGTCACCAACAGGAACCCAAGCGACCAGCGGTCTGCCAGCCGGGACATCGGCGCCTTGGACGCCTGAGCCTCGGCGACCAGTCGGACGATGCCGGCATAGGTGCTGTCTTTGGCAGGGCGCAGGGCTGTGAGATCAAACGCCTCGCCCGCATTGGTGGCTCCGCTCATCGCCTCAGCCCCACGCATCAGCCGCACCGGAAGGGATTCGCCCGTCAGCGCCGATGTGTCGACAAAGGCCGCTTCAGACGCCACCGCGCCGTCAACCGGCACAACATCCCCTTGCCGGATCAGCAGCCGGTCACCCGGTGCAATCTCGTCGAGGGGGATATCCTCTAGCCCGCCGTTCCGATGCCTTGTCGCCGTGCGTGGCACCCGCGACAAGAGAGCGTGCATCTCGCGCCGGGCGCGGCCTTCGGCAAAGCTTTCGAGAAAGGTGCCGCCCGAATACATCACCGCGACCACCGCCGCCGCAAGGGTTTCGCCAAATATCAGTGCCGCCGTCATGGAGAGCGCTGCCACGATATCGAGACCCACCTCGCCCCGGCTAAGGCTGCGCAGGATCTCGATCACAAGGGCTGCGAGCGCGGGCAGAACCCCAGCCGTCCAAAAAAGGTCGGCGATCTTGGCCTCACCCGCAAGATAGAACCCAAGCCCCATGACCAGACCGGCCACCGCCAGCAGCAGGAGCGCGGTCTTGAGGCGGTCCGATCCGGTTTGGTCCATGCGATTTGCGCTCCATTGCAAGGCACGCGCCTTGCGCTATGCGCATGATCGCTCAGCCCGGACATGGCGTCGAGTCCGCGTTTTAACGCAGGTTAGCCTAGTTCGTTAGAGGAGGGTCAAACTCAAAACGCGAAAGGTCCATCACCATAGTGGAATGGCAGTTCGGTCCAGACCCCACCCGCGCCCGTGTCAATCAGCGCGCATCCCGTGGGCCCCGTCATGAACCCGACCGGCGCGCCCGCCCGTAGGTCGAGCGCAAACGCACTACAGCAGGACGGGGCCGTTACAACCGGATGCCGCCCCAAAAGGCCATGATAGACACCATGCACATGCCCCGCCAAGACCCGCACCGGCGCATCATGCCGATCCAGCACGAGGCGCAGGGCGTCAGGGTTCTCCAGACCGATGGCATCCATGAAGCGGATACCGGTCCGAAGCGGCGGATGATGCAGCGCGACCAGTATCTGCCTGCCCCCCGCCGCGGCGAGCGCCTCGGACAAGAGCGCGAGACTTTCGTCGCGCAGAACACCGCCGCCCTTGCCTTCAATCAGCGTATCAAGGCCAATGACGCGCGTATCCCCGATATCTGCGATCCAGTCGATCAGGCCTGTTCGCCGCATCTCGGGCAGGTTGGAAAACCCCGCTCTGAACGCCTCTCGATCATCGTGATTGCCCGGCACCACCAGCAATCTGTGCCCCAATCGCTCGAGTTCCCGGCGCGCAATCTCGTAGCTCTCGGCGCTGCCATCATCGCTGATGTCGCCAGTCACAAGAACCGCATCCACCGGCCCAATTGCATCAAGCCGATGGATGAGCGTGTCTATCGCAACCCGCAAAAGGTGGGCTGTGTCGAGTTGACCAGAGACCAACTGCCCCTCGGGGACCACATGAAGGTCCGACAGATGAATAAATCGCGCCATGCTCTATTTGATCCCTGTGCGCAGAAAGGCCTGCACGAACTGCCGCTGAAAGACGAGAAAGGCGACCAGCAAGGGGGCCACGGACATGATCGTTGCCGCCGAGATCACGCTGATGTTCACGCCGTTTTCGGGCGCACCAAAGATCGACAGACCGACAGTCAGCGGTCTGGTATCGGGCGAGTTGGTGACAATCAGCGGCCAGAGAAAGTTGTTCCAATGGGTCGACACCGACACCAGCGCATAGGCGAGATAGGTAGGCCTCGCGAGGGGCACATAGACCCGCCACAGAATACCGAACCAGCCGCAGCCCTCGACGCGGGCCGCATCGTGCAATTCGATCGGCACACCCTTGAAGGCCTGACGCATCAGGAAAATACCAAAAGCAGACGCCATATAAGGCATCCCCACGCCGAGGATCGTGTCAAAGAGCCCAAGGCGCGAGATCATCACGTAATTCTCGACGATGAGAACCTCAGGCAGAATGAATAGCTGCATCAACACCAGAATGAACACCACATCCCGGCCCGGAAACCGCACCTGCGCAAAGGCGAACCCCGCCAGCGTCGTAACAAAGAACTGCCCGATCAAAATGACCGTCACCAGAAGGAAGGTGTTGAGAAAATACTTGAGCCACGGCGCACCAGCCCATGCGGTGCGGAAATTGTCCAGCGTCCATGGCGCGGCGAGGTTGAAATTGACCGCATCCGAGGTCGTGTGAAACGCCGCCCAAACGGCAAAGACCAACGGCGAAATCCAGACCACCGCCAAAAGGAGGGCACCAAAGGTTTCGAGATGTCGGGACAAGCCGCTCATTGGTAATGTGTCCGCCTGTCGAGAATGGTGAATTTGATCCCTGCCACGAGGCCGAGCACCAGCAGCACAAGGATCGTCATCGCCGCCGCCTGCGGCGCATCGAAAAACGCGAATGCCATTTCCCAGATGTAATAGAGGATCAGTTTCGAGGCGTCGTTGGGCCCGCCCTTGGTCAGGATGAAGAGATGGTCGATCAGCTTGACCGAATTGATCAGGGCGTTGACCATGATGAAGAGCGTGGTCGGCATCAAGAGCGGCAGCACGATCCGGCGCGTATAGGTAAGGCGACTGGCCCCCTCGATATCAGCAGCTTCCTTTAGGTCTTCGGGAATGGTCTGAAGCGCGGCGAGATAGAAGATCATGAAAAACCCAGCCTCTTTCCAGATCGTCACGATGATGACCGCCCAAAGTGCGGTTTCCGGCTGGCCCAGCCAATTGACAGACGGCAGACCAAAGAGCGCGCCGATCTGATCCAGAACGCCCAGTCCCGGCGTGTAATAGAACAGCCAGAGATTTGCGGCAGCAATCATCGGCAGCACGGTGGGCGTGAAATAAGCGGTCCGCACAAAGCCGCGTGCCGGGATCTTGGAATTGGCCCACAGCGCCATGCCAAGGGCAATCGCAATGGAAATGGGAATCGTAGCACCCGCATAGATCAGGTTGTTCGTCACCACCTTCCAAAAGGTCGGATCGGCGAAGAGGTCGGTGTAATTCTCTGTGCCCACGAATTCACTGGGTTTCCGGCGTGTTCCACGGCTGAAGACGCTTGTCCATAGCGTCGCTAAAGACGGGTAAACGGCAAAGGTCGCGAGCAGAATCGCGGCAGGCGATAGCAGGAGCCATCCGTAGATCGCCTGTCTGCGGCGCTCGATGTTCACGTGGTTTGCCATGATCGGCCTTTTGCCCTATCAGATATCGGCGCCGGGCGGGTGCCCGACGCCGATGGAACGCAATTCCGCTCGACGGATTACCGGTAGTCTTTCAAGAGCCGATCTGCGGCCTCTTGCGCCTCGGCGAGGGCGTCAGCGGGCGCTTTGCTGCCCGTCAAGGCCGCCTGAATGGCGTTGTTGAGCCCGTCGCGCACGCGCGCTGTCTCGAAGGTCGAGAATTCGGCGACGGCGTTTTCAAGCTGGTTGCGGGCTACAAGAGCCGGTGGGAACTCTGCGGTATAGGCCTTGAGCGCTTCGGTCTCATAGGACGCGGGCGACACGCCCATATAGCCGGTTGCGATCGACCACTCGGCGGCCTGTTCGGGCGCTGTCATGAACTCGATCAGCTTGAGGGCTGCGGCGCGCTCTTCGTCGGTGGTGTCCTCGAAGACATAGAAATTGCCCCCGCCAGTGGGCGAGCCGGGCCGCACATTCGCCGGAAGCACCGACACCCCGAAATCAAAGCTGGCTTCGTTCTTGACCGCTGTCAGGTTGCCGGTGGAATGCCACATCATCGCGGTCTGCCCTTCGAGAAAGGCCTGACGCAGCGTGCCCCATTCGACCGTGCCTTCGGGCATGATGCCATGCTCGGTCGAGAGCGATTTCCAGAATTCCAGTGTCTCGACGACTGCCGGGTCATCGAAATAGGTTTCCAGCCCGTCACCCGACATCAGCTCTTTCCCGTTCTGAATGGCGAGCGCCTGAAACATCCAATAGGGATAGCCAGTCGAGGGAATCATCAGCCCATAGGTGCCATCCTTGGTCAGGGCCTTGCCCATGCTCACCATCTCGTCCCAATTTGCGGGCGGGGCCTCGGGATCAAGACCTGCGGCGCGGAACATGTCCTTGTTGTAATAGGCCACGATGGTCGAGCGTTGGAACGGGATACCCCATGTCTTGCCCTCGATCCGGCTATTGGCCATCAGCGCGGGATAGAAGCTGTCGAGCCAGCCTTGGTTTACGCCTTCGATATCCTCAAAGGCTATAATCTTTTCCTGCTCGATCAGGTCATAGGCGTCGATGGAGAAGAGCACCGCCAATTGCGCAGGTTCCCCCGAGGCCATGGCCGAGAGCGCACGCACGCGCGTGTCATCGTAATTGCCCGAATAGATCGCGTTGACCTTGATATCCGGGTTGGCCTCTTCGAATTTGGCGACGATGCCATCCACGACTTCGGTCAGCGCACCGCCAACTGCAATCGGGTAATACATCGTCAGTGCGGTTTGCGCCGCGACCGGGGCGGCGGTCAGGGTCGCCAATGCCGTTGCCAGACTGATCTTTCTGATGGTGTTCATGATTTTCTCCCTTGAATTAAACGTGGTCATTCGAACGTGACCTCACACAGTCACGCCATTCGGATGCCGAAGCCTGTTTCCTTCTGTGTCGAAGAAATGCAGATCCTCGTCGGCAAAATCTATTTCGAGGTCCTCGCCCGCCGGAATGTGCCGCAGGCCCGGCATCGAAATCGTAAGCCCGCGTGCGCCCGCATGCGTCAACCCCACGAAGGTCTCCGAGCCCAGGAACTCGCACTCTGAAACCCGGCATTTCAGCCGCCCCTTGCCTGCGTCAGCCATGCGCAGGCTCTCGGCGCGCAGGCCGATCTTGGCCGCCCCTTCAAACCCCGGCAGAGCCGCGCCGTCGATCAGCGCCATGGGCGGCGCGCCCACGAATTCGGCGACAAAGGTGTTGGTCGGGCGGTAATAGAGATCCTCCGGCGCGCCGGATTGCTGGATGCGCCCATCCTTCATCAGCACGACACGATCGGCCATGCTCATGGCTTCGGTCTGATCATGGGTCACGTAGACGACGGTGATCCCGAGATCGAGTTGCAGCTTCTTGATATCCTTGCGCACAGACGCGCGCAGCTTGGCATCGAGGTTCGACAGCGGCTCATCCATCAGGCACAGCGGCTGGTTGGCCACGATGGCGCGGGCGAGCGCCACGCGCTGTCGCTGCCCCCCTGACAGCGCGCTCGGTTTGCGCGCCTCATAGCCCAAAAGCCCGGTGATCTCGAGCGCGCGCTTTAGCTTCTCGCGCCGCTCGGCGGCGGGCACGCGGCGCACTTTGAGGCCAAACACCACATTCTCGGCAACGCTCAGATGCGGAAAGAGCGCATAGGATTGAAACACCATCGACAGATTGCGCTCGGACGGGGCGGCGGTGGTCACGTCCTTGCCATCAATGATGATCCGCCCTTCGTCCGGCAATTCCAACCCCGACAGGAGCCGCAAAGTGGTCGATTTCCCGCACCCGGACGGACCGAGCAGCGCCACAAACGACCCGCGCGGGATGGACAGGGAAACGCCCTCGACACCAAGCTGCCCATTCCAGCGCTTGGCGACATTCTGCACCTCGACAAACGTGTCCGGCATCACTCGGCATCCTCTGCAAAGGTGATCCGATCGCCAAGCTGCTCGACCAGGTGGTCAAACGGCGCAGCAGGCGGGCGGTCGCAGATGATGTGGTCGATCTGGGTGATATTGCCGCCAACGGCAGGGGCGAGGCGGCCGAATTTGCTGTGGTCTATGACAAGAATGGATTTCCGCGCGTTCTGCCACATGCGGTGGGTTGCCCGCACCTCGGCCTGATGAAATTCCAGCAACTCGCCTTCCGCTCCGATCCCTGCCGTTCCAAAAAGGGCGAATTCGGCGCGGTAGCGGTCAAAGAACTCGACGACGTCCTCACCCACGAAATCGCGGTCCGGCAGGCGCAGCTCCCCACCCGGCAGGATGATGCGGTTGGAAATCTCTTCACTCAGCGCCATGGCCGCGCTGAGATTATTGGTGACGATGGTCAATTCCTTCTTGCGATGCAGCGCCCGCGCCACGCTGAGCACGGTCGACCCAATGGAGATAAAGACCGTCGCCCCATTCGGGATCAGCGCCGCCGCGGCATTGGCAATGGCGCGCTTGCCTACAAGATTCGTGCCTGCGCGCTGATCGAACGGCGTGTTGCGCCGCCCCTCTGCCAGTTCGATGCGCCCATGGGAGCGTTGCAACGAGTCGCCGTCGCAGAGGATATCAAGATCGCGCCGGATCGTCTGCATCGACACGCCGAACATCTCGGCGAGCGCGCCCACGCTCACCCCTCCCTGTTCCTGAACGACCTGCTGAATGAGATCGTGCCGCCTGCTTTTCTTGGACGCCATATCAGTTCCCATGGTTTTGGTCGATTGTTGGGCACGAAATGCAACAAAGCAACATTTTTCTGCACAGACTACATACAGATTTTAGGTGAATTCCTAAGCCGCACTTCAAGAATCAACCACTTCTGTTGGGTTTTCTGTTGCTTTCAGCGTTATCGCGGAAATATGACAGAGGTATGAAATGTCGCTTTGTTGTTTTGGACTTTCAATTTTTTACGTGCGCTGTAAGTTTTCCCCAAGCTGGATGTCATCTCCAGTGCTGCGGCGCACGCAGTTCGACCAAGTCAGGGAACCAGCCAAGCTGATGGATACTGTCGCGACCATATTTGACCGCTACGAGGCCGTGCGCCATCGCCTGCCCTCGGCCAGCCCTCCGGCCAGCACATCGCAAATCACATCTCTGCACGACATTGCTGGCCATGCCGATGCCTTTGTCTTTGACGCTTACGGTGTGCTGAATATCGGCGAGTCCGCGATTCCCGGTGCTGCGCAACGCCTGAGGGAATTGCGCGAGATCGGGTGTCAGATTCGGATTCTCTCAAACGCGGCCAGCTACACCCATGCAGGGGCGGTGTCCAAATTCCAGAAACTGGGTATGGGGGTCAAGGACCACGAGATCATCACCAGCCGCGACGCGACGCTGGCGCATCTGGACGGGCGGTTATGGGGATGTATCGCCGCACCACAGGACAATCTGTCCGACATCACGGCCCCCACACGGCGCCTCGTGGATGATCCCACAAGCTATGATCAGGTCGAGGGGTTTTTGTTCCTCTCGACCGAAGTCTGGTCTCTGGACCGACAGGCATTGCTCGACGCCGCACTGTTGAAGCGGCCCAGACCGCTCATCATTGCCAATGCCGATCTGGTCGCCCCCCGCGAACATGGGTTTTCGCTGGAGCCCGGCTATTTCGGGCATCTGCTGGCGGATCGCGGCATCCCAGACGTGCGGTTCTTTGGCAAACCCTTCCCCACGGTCTACGAGATGGCCGCGGCCTCTCTGCCCGGCCTGTCACCAGACCGGATTGTCATGTGCGGGGATACGCTTCACACGGATATCCTCGGCGCTGCAGCGCAGGGCTGGAAGACGGTTCTCGTCGAGCACGACGGGCTCTTCTCTGGCCAGGATACCTGTGCCTATTTCAGTCAGGCCAAGCTCTTTCCGACCTGGCGTCTGTCACGCATCTGACCCCGCGCAGACCACAGACCCGCGTCGCTATTGCGCATAATCCGAGCTTTCGGCGTCCAGAATCGCCTTGAGCTCCGACAAGTGCCGGTCCGCCTGACCGGGATAATCATCAAGCTCTCGTGCGGTCTTTTCCGCCACCTCGTCAGACAGCACCCGCAATGGCCGCCCGGTTTGCAGGGCGCGGATATAGGTTTCGGCGGCGCGCTCGAAGTAATAGAGCCTGTTAAAAGTGTCCGCGACACTGTCGCCAATGACCATCACACCATGGTTGCCCATGATCAGCACCTTGTGGCGCGGGTTGGTCAAAAGCCGCGCACAGCGCGCGCCCTCATCCTCGAATGCCA
>NZ_JAGPVV010000287.1 GCF_018066915.1 Roseovarius sp. | reverse complement strand
TGCTGTCGGAATTACTGAACGAGGCCAATGCGATGGTGATGATTGATGCGCGCACCGTGATGCTGCACACCAGTGCGGCGGATGTGACGGAGCTTGCCGTGCAGCGGATCAACGCGGCAATTGGCGCGGGTCCTTTGGCACCTGAGGCGGCCCCAGAGGCGGCACCGGAACAACCGGCACCAGATCAACCAGCCCCTACCAGTGACTAGGCGACGCAAGTGATCTTGCCCCGTGCCGCGCGGATTGCTAGGCACATGGCGCAAGGCACGTGAAAGGACAGCCCATGACCGAGTCCCTCAAATCCGCGGATATCCATCTCATTCAACGGATCATCCCGCATCGTTATCCCTTTCTCTTGGTGGACAAGGTGGTGGATATCGACGGCTATCAATCGGCGCGGGGCATCAAGAACGTCACCATGAACGAGCCGCATTTCCAGGGGCATTTTCCGGGCAAGCCGATCATGCCCGGTGTCACCATCATCGAGGCGATGGCGCAGACGGCCGCCGTGATGGTGGGCACAGCCCTCGAGATGCAGGACCGTAACATGCTGGTCTATTTCATGGCCATCGACAGCGCCAAGTTCCGCCGCATGGTGGTGCCGGGCGATGTGCTGGAAATGAAGCTGCGCACGACGCGGGGCAAGCCGGGGGGCAAGGTCTGGAAATTCTCGGGTCTGGCAGAGGTCGAGGGTGACCTGGCCGCAGAGGCCGAGTTCACCGCCATGATGGACCTTCCAAAAGCGTAAATCCGCGCCAGAGCGCGGTCTTACTTGGGCATGGTGATCGCTTCAATCTTGGGCATCATCTCGGGCATCGCCGCTTGCAGGACGGCGGAAATCATCGGCTGCTGGATTTGCGCCAGTTGCGGCATCTTGCGCATGACAGCACCGCCGTGTTCCGAGGTGTAGAAATCGCGCAGCGCGGTCAGTTCTTCGAGGGTCATGAGATCGGCCATGATCTCATCCTGCTTGCGCATGACATCGGTCAGGGGTTGAGTCAGGTGATCCAGAAAGAGCTTGTCGATTTGCATGATCTGCTCTTCGGACATCGGCTGACGATTGGCGGCCATTTGTTGCACCATCGGTTGCCAGAGTTGCCGGATGAATTCCTGGATTTCCATATCGGTCATGGTGGCGTCGACATATTCCTTGGCCATGGCGACACGGGCGTCGCGGTCGTCCTGCGCATGGGCGGGGAAGGCAAGGCAAAGCGCAACCAAAGCGCCGGTCAAAATCCGCATCGGATAAACTCCTGAGGGTGAAATGTGACCACACCCAAACACCTCTGTGCGGGGCTGTCAACGGGCCGCAGGCATATGGCTTGCACAGGGGCCGTGGGGTTGATATTCCCAGCGGACAAAACCCGATAGAATTGATCGGAAAGACCAAGAGGCCCCGGTGCAGACCCCAATCCCCCGGCTGGAAATCAAGAACCTGATGCGCCTCTATGATGGGCGGCATGTGGTCAACAATGTCTCGTTGCGGGTGATGCCGGGGCATGTGACCTGTCTTCTCGGGCCGTCAGGCTGTGGCAAATCGACCACGCTGCGGATGATCGCCGGGGTCGAGATGCAGGATTCGGGCGAGATCTGGGTGGATGGCAAACTCGTGTGCGACACGGTGTATCGCGTGCCCCCGGAGCGACGCCATATCGGGTTGATGTTTCAGGATTTCGCGCTCTTTCCGCATCTGAGCGTGGCGCAGAACGTGGCCTTTGGTCTGAGCGGGGACAAGGCCGCCAAGAGCGCGCGCGTGGGCGAATTGCTCGAACGGGTTGGTCTCTCGCGCTATCTCAACGCCTATCCGCACGAGCTTTCGGGGGGCGAGCAGCAACGCGTGGCGCTTGCCCGCGCGCTTGCACCGCGTCCCGGTATCATGCTGATGGACGAGCCTTTTTCGGGCCTCGACAACCGCCTGCGCGATGGCATCCGTGACGAGACGCTGGAAATCCTGCGGGAACAGGATACGGCGGTGTTGCTGGTCACGCATGAGCCGGAAGAGGCGATGCGCATGGCCGATGAAATCGCGCTTATGCGCGATGGGCGGATCGTGCAGCAGGGCGCGCCCTATAACGTCTACAACGCCCCCGTGGACCGCAGCGCCATGGCGTTCTTCTCAGAGGTCAATGTGATCCGAGGACGGGTGCGCGGTTCCTTGGTGGATACGCCCTTTGGCCAGTTCCTCTCGCCCGGCGCTTATGAGGGCAGCGAGGTCGAGATCGTGATCCGGCCGCAGCACATCAAGATCGACTTTGACCGGCATGGGCGCGGGCCCAATACCACGCCGCAGGATGGCACGCCCGCGCGGGGTGTGGTCGAGCGCGCGCGCTTCATGGGCTCCGAGAGTCTGGTCGAGTTTCGTATGGATCACGACGGATCGTTGCTCAAGGCCACCGTGCCCAATGTGTTCCTGCCCAAGCCCGGCAAGGCGCTCTGGCTGATGATCCGGCGCGACCGCTGTTTCCTCTTCCCCGTCAAGGGCTGAGGCGCGCGCCTCAGACCAGCCGCGAGGTTGCAATCGCCGCGCGCACGAAATCGGCAAAGAGCGGATGCGGCGCGAAGGGCTTGGATTTCAGTTCTGGGTGATATTGCACGCCGATGAACCACGGATGATCCGACCATTCCACAATCTCGGGCAGGCGGCCATCGGGTGACATGCCTGAAAACGTCAGGCCACAGCCTTCGAGCTTTTCGCGATACTTGGTGTCCACCTCATAGCGGTGGCGGTGGCGCTCATCAATCGTGGTGGTGCCATAGATCGCCGCCACGCGGCTGCCTTCCTTGAGCACGGCGTCATAGGCACCCAGACGCATGGTCCCGCCCTTGTCATCGCTGACCTTGCGGCTGACCTTTTCGTTGCCCTGCACCCATTCCTTGAGATGATAGACCACCGGCTCGAACCGGCGCTTGCCGGCCTCGTGGTCGAATTCCTCTGATCCGGCATCCTTGAGGCCCGCGACATTGCGCGCCGCCTCGATCACCGCCATCTGCATGCCGAGGCAAATGCCAAGGTAGGGGATTTTGCGGGTGCGGGCGAATTCTGCCGCCTTGATCTTGCCCTCGGTGCCGCGTTCGCCAAAGCCGCCGGGCACGAGAATGGCGTGAAAACCTTCGAGATGTGCGGCGGGGTCCTCACGCTCGAAAATCTCGGCATCGACCCATTCCACGTTGACCTTGACCCGGTTGGCCATGCCGCCGTGGATGAGCGCCTCCTTGATCGACTTATAGGCATCCTCAAGCTGCACATATTTGCCGACGATGGCGATATTGACCACCCCGTCGGTATTCTGGATGCGGTCCACCACATCGAGCCACACAGTCAGGTCCGGCTTGGGCGCGGGGCTGATCTGAAACACGTCGAGCACGGCCTGATCCAACCCTTCGCGGTGATAGGCCAGTGGCGCCTCGTAAATCGACTTGAGATCATAGGCTGCGACCACATGCTCTTTGCGGACATTGCAGAAAAGCGCGATCTTTTCGCGCTCCTTGTCCGGGATCGGCTGTTCCGAGCGACAAACGAGAATATCGGGCGCGATGCCGATGCTCTGAAGTTCCTTGACGCTGTGTTGTGTGGGCTTGGTCTTCAACTCGCCACTGGCGGCGAGATAGGGCAGGAGGGTGAGGTGCATGAAAATGCACTGTCCGCGCGGGCGGTCATGGCTGAATTGCCGGATCGCCTCAAAGAACGGCAGCCCCTCGATATCGCCCA
>NZ_JAGPVV010000273.1 GCF_018066915.1 Roseovarius sp. | reverse complement strand
CTGATCTATGCCTCGTCGAATTCGCTTGTCTCGCTGCTTGCGGATATCGGATCGCAAAACCGTGTGATGGGGCGCAATGTCATCACCTATTGCAACCTGCTGTTTGTTGGCTCGCTCATGTCGATGGTGCCGATGGTCATCATGTTCTGGCGGGACTGGACGTGGGATAACCTGCGCGCCCTGACCAGGAAACACTGGGCCATCCTGACGCTATCGGCCTTCTTTTCCTCGGCGCTCACGCCGGGGCTGTTCTTTTACGCGCTGGAACATACGACCGTGACCAATGTCGTGCTGATGGGTCGGATCGAGCCGCCACTCTTTGTGCTGGCAACATGGCTGTTCTTGCGCGAAGAGTTCGAGCCTTGGGCCTTTGTCGCCGGTCTGGTGGCGCTCTGCGGCGCGGCGGTGATGATCCTGATGAACAATGCGGGCACGATGCTCGACCTTGGCAAGGGTGAGATTGGCGCACTCTTGGCCACGCTGTCCTATATCGCCTCGACGCTCATCGCGCGCACCGGGCTGCGCGGCATCCCGATGGGGATCTTCGCCATCTACCGCACCGCCGTCGGCACGACATTCTATTTCTTTGTTGCGCTTTATCTCTTTGGCCCGAACCATTTCATGGATGTGTTGCACCCTGTGGTCTGGAAATGGGTCTGGATCTACGCGGTGATCGTGGTGATTGGCGGGCAGTTTGCCTGGGCGCTCGGGTTGAAATACGCGCGCTCGGGTGATGTGTCGCTGGCCACGTCATTTTCGCCACTGGCGGCGATCCTGATTGCGATGGTGATGCTGGGTGAAGACCCCGGACCGGGGCTGATCCCCGGCGGGGCGATCATCCTCTTGGCGGTGGGCATTGGCCAATACGGCCGTATGCGCCGCCGCCACCGCGAGGATTCCGCCATGCGCAAACAGGCGCAGGAGCGCGCGCTGGAACATGAGGGTGAAGTGAACTTCAAGGGCGCATGAGCGCGTGAGAGCGACGAAAAGCGCCCCGCTTATGACGGGGCGTTTTGGTATTCTATCCTCGACCTGCTGTTTCAGAAATTGCCGACGGAGGGCTGCCGACGACTGGCGAGCGGCCCAAACCCAGGGCGCAGCGCGTCCGGCAGGGAGGCATAGCTCTGAAAGAGTTCCCGGCCAAGACCGGCAGGCAGCGGGACGGCAGCCCCCAGCGCCTCGAGTGCCACTTGCTTGAGGGACAGACCATCCGCCACCTCGGGCAGCATGTCGGGGGCAAAGCCGGTAATCTCGCGCCCGGCGTCATGGACCGGCATCAGCCAGAGCGCGCCCGGCAGTTGGTCGTGATTGGCCTCGAACAGCGTCACCGCCTCAGAGAGCGCCGCGCCCCCCCCGGCGCGCGGATAGGGTGCCAGCACGCAAAGCCCGGTGGCATTGCCATGCGGCGTAAACGTCACGGCCTCCTCAAGTGGCAGAACGCGGGCGGTGGGAGAGGCCCCAAGCAGGTCGCGCAGCACGCGCGAGCCAAGTGCGGTCCAATCCTCGAGATAGACCGTCACGCGCACGCCCGCCGCAAGGCGGTGGCCGATAGCCCCGAGGGCATGATGGATCACCTGCGCGCCATCCTGCGCCAATACGACCATCTCGCGGGTCAACATCCGGGGCTGGCGGCTGAGGAAAAAGGCAAAGATCTGCTCGGCCATGCCATTGTAATGCGTGACATCGCGGGTGTCGTGGACAATGCGGCCGATATCCACCTCGGCCACGGTATGCCCCGCCGCATGCACGCGCAGCATGATATCGAGATCGACCGCGTAATCAGTGGCCAGCCCGTCATAGGCGATCAATGAGCGGTTAAAGGCATAGAGCCCCGAGTTGGGCGCGCGCAGGTGCGCAAGGCCCGGAAACATCTGATGCAGCGCGGGGCGCACCAAAAGGCGCGTCATCGGCATATTGTCGGCGGGATCGTTCCACGCGCCCTTGATCAGCCCCACACCGGGGGCGCGGGCGGCGGGCATACGGGCAAAAAGATCGGTGTCGAACCTGTCGAGGTCGGCATCGACCTTCATCACCCAGTCGTGGCGCGCGGCGGAGATGCCGGCGCGCACCGCATGGCCCATGCCGGTCTGCGCCTCGGATATGACGGTCGCACCGGCCCCACGCGCCAAGTCCGCCGTCGCATCGGTAGAGCCGTTGTCGATCACTACAACCTCGCCCACATCCGGCATATCCGCCAGAACCGACACCACGCGGGCGATGGTCTGCGCCTCGTTTCGGGCCGGGACAATGACGCTGACCGGGGTGGTCATGGGGGCTCCTTCGGCGGCGGGTGTCTACATTACTTTGTATGTAACCTAATCTTTGACGGCCTTGATCACAACATAAGACGTGTCACGAGAGTAAAATCTCTCGTGAATTACTGTAATCTTTGCTCTGCGTGTCAACACCTAAAAGGCGAGTGTCGCCTCAACGGCACGCGTCCAGCCTGCGACTTTGGCGCTGCGCAGTTCGGCCGACATCTGGGGCAGAAACTGTCGCTCCAGCGCCCAGGTCGCGGCAAATCCGGCCTGATCGGGGTAAAGTCCGATGTGCATCCCCGCCAGCCACGCCGTCCCGAGGGCCGTGGTTTCGAGCACCTCTGGCCGGTCCACCGGCGCGTCGATGATGTCTGAGAGAAACTGCATCGCCCAGTCAGAGGCGCTCATGCCCCCATCCACCCGCAACACCGCCTCGGCCCCGTGCCCAGCCCAGTCATCACGCATCGCGCGCAAGAGATCGCGGGTCTGAAAGCCCACACTTTCGAGCGCCGCGCGGGCAAGCTCGGCAGGGCCGGTGCTGCGCGTGAGGCCAAAGATCGCGCCGCGACACTCTGGCCGCCAATAGGGCGCGCCAAGCCCGGTAAAGGCAGGCACCAGAACGACAGTCTGATTGGGATCGGCCTTTTCAGCGAGAGGTTGCGTTTCGCTTGCGTGACGGATCATCTTGAGCCCGTCGCGCAGCCATTGCACCACGGCCCCTGCGACAAAGATCGAGCCTTCGAGCGCATAGGTGGGCTTGCCGTCCAATTGATAGGCAATGGTGGTCAGCAGCCTGTTTTGCGACACAACCGGCGTGTCGCCGGTGTTGAGGAGCGCAAAGCAGCCGGTGCCATAAGTGGATTTGAGCATTCCCGGCTTGAAGCACGCCTGCCCCACGGTGGCCGCCTGCTGATCGCCCGCGACACCGCGAATGGGGATTTCACGGCCAAAGAGATCGGCGCGCGTGTGGCCATAGTCATCGGCGCTGTCGCGCACTTGCGGAAGCATCTGCATGGGGATGCCCAGAAGGTCGCAGATGGTCGCGCTCCACCGCCCCTTGCGGATGTCATAAAGCAGGGTGCGCGCGGCATTGGTGGCGTCGGTGGCATGGACGGC
>NZ_JAGPVV010000239.1 GCF_018066915.1 Roseovarius sp. | reverse complement strand
TCCGTGTGGCACAGGCCCGTCGCCTTGATCTCCACCAGAACCTCGCCCGCCTTCGGACCCTCGAGGTTCACCTCCATGATCTCCATCGGCTTGCCAGCCTCAACAGCCACCGCCGCACGCGTTCTCATTCAGTCTGTCCTCCCTTGCATCCCGGAGGATACAACCTTTAGGCGATTTGGTGTCAGAAATACATTTCAAACCGGCCTGTTTCATCCTGTGACAATATGTGCCAAGATCGCGCCAGAACTCAGTAAGACCTTAGTCGTAGAGGACGGGATGAGACCAGTTTTTACCACCTTAGCCGTTGTTTTTACTGGAATATCTCCAGTTTTCGCCGCTGGCTCCCATGATCCGGACTGGCCCTGTATTCAGCGCCGCGTGGATACACTTTCTGCGGCGGTCATGTGGCCCCATCCGCCTGAGAATCAGGCCACCGCGCCGGTTCTTACGCCCGAGGCCGCGCGGCTGGCAGAACTGCTCGCGCTGCGCCGACTCACCTTGGACGAGGCCGAATCAGCGGTCGATGCCGCGCCAGACCTGACCAAGGATGACTACACCGCAATCTTCTCTGACGTGTTTGACCGCCTCAACCAGCGCCGGGTCGAGATCATGGGCGGCATCACCCGCTACGCCCGCAATCAGGCGCGCATGGCCGAGGAAATCGACGCGCTGCGCGGCGAAATTGCCAGCCTCTCCAAGGCCGAGAGCCCCGATTTCGACCGCATCGACCAGTTGGAAGAGGAACTCGACTGGCGCGCGCGCGTGTTCGACGACCGCCGCCGCTCGCTGACCTATGCCTGCGAAACGCCGGTTCTGCTGGAAAAACGGCTCTATGCGCTGGCACAGATTTTGGCGGCGCACGTCCCAGAGTGAGGCGCGTCACTCCCACTCCAACTCTGTAAAGGCCGCGGTCACATTGCGCGGGTGAAAGAGGTCAAAGAGCGCCCAGCGCGCCGCCTCGCCTTGGCCGACCGTCTCGATCGCCGCGCCCAGCCGCAATCCCTGCGATACCGCCGCCCGCGTCTCATCGCGCAAGACCTCCAGATACCGCCGCAAATCCACGGCCCCCTCAGGCCACTCCAGCACCGGCCCGCCATGCCCCGGCACGATGCGCACAGGCGCAGGCGTGCCCAGCGCCTCGAGCACCCGCAACCAGCCCAGAACCGAGCCATCAAGCGCGGGGCTGTGCTCGTCAAATACCAGATCGCCGGTAAAGAGCGTGCCCGTCTGCCGGTCGAACACTGTCACATCGCTCTCGCTATGCGCCGTTTCCCATGCCACGAGGTCGAGCACACGCCCCCCCAGATCGACCTCGGCACGCTCGGCGATCCCTTCGCCCACCTCGGGCACCCGGCTGCCGATGAACCCTGCGCCCATCAGCCGGGCAAAGCTCGTCTCATAGGTCTCGGCCCGCGCCGCAAGCGCCTGTCCCAGCTTGCGATGCCCAAGGGTCTGCGCGCCCGCCTCGACCAGCACCGCAGCGCCCATCACGTGATCCGGGTGCATGTGCGTGAGGATCAGATGCGAGATCGGCTTGTCGGTCACCTCCCGCACCGCCAGATAGACCGCTTCGCCAACCGCGCGGCTGCCGCCCGCGTCAATCACCGCGACGCTCTCGTCCCCGACAATGAACCCGATATTGGCGACATCGCCCAGATTGTCCGGTGTCACATCGTTCACCTGTCCGCGATGCACATGGACGCCCGGTGCGATCTCATCAAAAACCAACCCGCTGTCGGGTTGCGACACGCAGTCAAACGGCCCGGACCGCAGCGCATCACCCCACTCCGGCGCGATCTCTTCGGCCCGCGCGAGCGCCTGCGCGCAATCCGCAGCCCCCACCGGCAAGAGCCGTGTCTCACAGGTCTCGGGACTGGCCACCAGACAGAGACTCAGCACGATCTCGAACATCTCGGACCCCTCGCAAAACTGCTACCAAAGGTTGATACAATCTGCGCCCGATCCGTGATATTGTCCAATGGTGCGAGTATGCCCGATCCGGAGGCCCCGATGACCCGATTTCCCCTGAGCGCCCTTTGCCTCTGCCTCACGCTCGGCACCGCAGCGTTTGCCGAAGAGCCGCGCAATCCGCTGCAAGATGGCGAGACATGGGACTATCTGCGCGCCGACATTCTCGACGCCTCCAAGACACTCACCCCCGGCGCGGTCTTCTCGGTCGATGCCCCCTACCGCGCCCATGACGCGGCCACCGTGCCCGTGGTCGTCACCCAAACCGATCAGAGTGTGGGGCCGATCACCACGCTCAAGATCGTGGTCGATGAAAACCCCGCCCCACTTGCCGCCGAAATCACCTTTGGCCCCGCCATGGCCCCGCTCAGCTTTGAGACGCGGGTGCGCGTCAATGCCTATTCCAACCTGCGCGTCGTCGCCGAAACCGCCAGCGCCAGCTATATCGACGGGCGTTTCGTCAAGGCCGCCGGGGGCTGTGCCGCCCCCGCCACCCGTGATCCCGAGGTGGCGCTTGCCCATATGGGCGAAATGCGCCTGCGTCATTTCGATACCGCCCCGGTCCAGATTGGCAGCCGCCGCGACGCGCAACTGATGATCCGCCACCCCAACTATTCGGGGCTGCAACGCGACCAGATCACCCAGCTATTCGTGCCCGCACATTTCATTCAGGACCTGACCGTCTGGCAGGGCGACGAGATGCTCTTTTCCCTCACGGGCGGCATTTCCATTTCCGAGGACCCGGTCTTTCGCTTCAGCTATACCGACAACGGCACGCCCGATCTTCGCATCCGGGCTGAGGATACCGACGGCAATGTCTTTGAAGAGGTGCTGCCCAAGGCCAGCGCCTCGTGATCCGCCTCACTTGAAACAGATGATCTCTGCCTCGGCCTGCGCGCGCCGCAGGTCCGCCACGATGCCCTCGCTCACCGGCCCCGCCTTGAACATCGACATCCGTTCACCATTCCCCTGCCGCAGCGCGAGAACTGTCTCGGCCGACACATAATCCTTGTAGGGCAGGATCGAGGCAATCTCGTCGATTGAACAGGCACAGCGCCGCAGCATCTCGCGCGTGTTGCCATTCGCCGCCATGCAGCCAAAGACATAATCCGCCCGCGCCTCGGTGGGGTAATCGTTGAGTTGCTCCGCCACGCTCTGCGCCAGACCGATGCCCGGCACGAGACAGAGCACAATCGCCAGACGCCTCATTCCGCGGCCTCCGAGAGCGTCAGCGTCGAAGTGAAATAGCGCCCGCCGCCCTCGCGTTCGGGCGTCTCGGCGCGCATCGAGTGATACCAGCCGGGCACGCCCTCTGACACGTCAAAGACCACCCGCAACGCCGCAAAGGGGCCAAGCCGCGCGGCATTCTCATCGCCAACGAACGGTGCCAGCACCACCTCTTGCGCGGCATGGCTCTGCCCTGCCCAGCTCACCTGCACCGAGGCAATCCCCTCTGGGGCCAAGAGCGATTCCTTGATCCGATTGCGGATATAGAATGTGCTGCCCCCCGTGGCCTGCGCCAGATCGCGCACCAGCCGTTCGAGAAAGAACATCGCCATCGGATTGCCAACGCCCGCGTCAAATCCCGCGACCGGCTGCTGGCCCTCTTCCAGCACCCGCATCAGCCGCGCGGTGCCGCCCTCTTCGATCCGCAGATCATAGGCCTGCGCGCCCTGCGTCTCGGGCGGCGCGGCCTCATTCACTGTCTCGCTTTGATACTGCAGCGCATCGCCCGGCGCGAACTCCGCCAGCGTGCCGGTGCGGAAAATTAGGTCATAGCCCTCATGCGCCGTGCCCGCCACTACGGGCGCCGCCGCCAGCAGCGCCCCCATAAAAATGCCCACAACGCGACGCCTCAAGCGCGCGTTCTTGCCCCGCCAAGAGCCTGACAGGACCAGCGCGCGATGCGCCAGCGTGGATGCGTTGCCGCCCATTTGCTCAACTCCGGTATTGCTTCTGCCATACAGCCCTGCGTTGTCCGGTCCGTATATTGGAACGCCCGTTCTTCACAGATTTCCGGCTGACGCGCCAGACAGGCCACAAACAACAGCTCGATCATGATCCTTCTCCTGCACTCCGACGGCCCCGCCGCCTCATGCCAGATATGGGTCCAGTTTCCCTCAGGTCCAGCCCAGGACACAAGCCCCTCATCTCCTGATTGCACTAAAGTCGTAGAGCACTACGACCATGCCAAAGTTGACATGTGAAAGATCGGAATATCTAATCCACCTATCGACCACATCTAAGAGGAGGATAGATTATGGCATGGAGCAAGCCGGTTCTGCGTGAACTGAACTGCGGAATGGAAATCAACATGTACGGCCCCGCACAAGAAGGCGACGGCGTCCTGTTCTGAAATATCCCGACCGGTCGCAGCGAGGTAACAGGTGTTCAAGGCTCTGATACTGGGTGCTGCGGCCGGCGGTGGCCTGCCACAGTGGAACTGTGGCTGCGAGAATTGCAATCTCGCCCGCTCGGGGCACATTCCCGCCTCCACCCAATCCTCTTTGGCCGTCACGATGGACGGCTGTGCTTGGGTGATCCTCAACGCCTCTCCTGATATTCGCGCGCAACTGGCCGCCAATCCGGCGCTGCATCCGCGCCGTCTGCGGGATACGCCCATTGCGGGCGTGCTGCTGACAAATGGTGATATCGACCATGTGGCGGGGCTGCTCAGCCTGCGAGAGCAACAGCCCTTCACCCTCTACGCCACCGGCGAGATACACGGCGTTCTGGCCGCCAACCCTTTGATGCAGGCGGTCGATTCGACCCGCGTGCCGCGCATGCCCATCGCACTCGATCAGCCCGTAACGCTATTGCCCGGCCTCACCGCCACGCTCTTTGCCGTCCCCGGCAAGGTGCCGCTCTACATGGAGGGCGAGACTGTGCAAACCGATCTTGAAGGCGAGCAGACCACCGGCGTGCATCTTCAGGCCGAGGGGCGCAATGTCTTCTATATCCCCGGATGCGCCACCGTCACCGACCGCCTCGCTGCCCGCCTGCACGGGGCCGATATGGTGTTCTTCGACGGCACGCTCTGGCGCGATGACGAGATGATCACCATGGGCCTCAGCCAGAAAACCGGACGCCGCATGGGCCATATCTCGATGAGCGGACCGGACGGCTCGATCACTGCCTTGCGCGATCTGGGGATCAGGCGCAAAATCTACATCCACATGAACAACTCGAACCCTGTCCTGCGCCCCGATGCCCCGGAACGCGCCGAGGCCGAATCGTCTGGCTGGATCATCGGACAGGATGGCATGGAGATCACGCTATGACCGCCACCCGCGACGCGTTTGAAGCCCGCCTGCGCCAGATCGGGGCAGAGCGCTATCATGACCGCCACCCGTTCCATCACCTGTTGCATGGCGGCCAATGCACCCCCGATCAGGTCCGTGCTTGGGTCATCAACCGCTACTATTACCAATCCCGCATCCCGATGAAGGACGCCGCCTTTCTCAGCCGGGTCGAGGACCCCGATCTGCGCCGCATCTGGCGCTCTCGGATCGAGGATCACGATGGCACCGCCGAAAACGAAGGCGGGATTCGCCGCTGGCTGCGCCTTGCCCAAGCGGTCGGGCTCGATCCCGATTACGTGGCCTCTGCCCAAGGCGTGTTGCCCGCGACCCGCTTTGCGGTCGATGCCTATGTCGCCTTTGTCCGCGAAAAACCGCTGCTCGAGGC
>NZ_JAGPVV010000231.1 GCF_018066915.1 Roseovarius sp. | reverse complement strand
TGACCGAGGCCGCCGCTGCCCATGCCCGCCTTGAATCGAGCGGGCATATCGGCAAGATCGTCCTCAAGGTGGCGTGACCCGCCCGACGACCACGGCAAATAAAAAGCCGCCCCATTGGGCGGCCCTTCTGGTCTCTGGCTATGGCTGGCTTTGCGAATGGTGCGCCAGCATGGCCGGGGATCAGCCGTTGACGCTGTCCTTGAGGGCCTTGGCAATGGTCATCTTGACCACCTTGTCGGCCTCTTTTTTCATTTGCTCGCCGGTGGCGGGGTTGCGCACCATACGCTCGGGGCGCTCGCGGCAATAGATCTTGCCAATTCCGGGCAGGGTCACGGCACCGCCTGCGGATACTTCACGGGTGATGATCGCGATCACGGCATCGAGTGCGCTGCCTGCGGTCTTCTTGTCGCTGCCCATTTCGTCGGACAGAGCGGCGACGAGTTGGGTCTTGGTCATCGGTTTTGCCATTTTATGGTCTCCTTGCAACTGCCCGTCTCTTGGGCCTCATGCGCGCGATTAAACGCCATGATGTGGCTAAACACAACGCCTAGTGGGCAAAAGCAAGCTCTTTTGCTGGATTTTGTGCGGATTTCCGTCGGGTCAAAGGAACGCTGTCTCTTCAAAACTGCGCAATTTGCGGCTGTGGATGCGTTCGAGCGGCATCCGTCGGAGTGATTCCATCGCGCGAATCCCGATCATCAGGTGACGTGAGACCTGTGATTTATAGAACTCCGAGGCCATGCCGGGCAGTTTCAACTCGCCCTGCAAAGGCTTGTCCGAGACACAAAGCAGCGTGCCATAGGGCACCCGGAACCGGAACCCGTTGGCGGCAATCGTGGCGCTTTCCATGTCGAGGGCTATGGCCCGCGATTGGCTGAGGCGCTGCACCGGCCCCGATTGCTCGCGCAGTTCCCAGTTGCGGTTGTCCACACTGGCCACGGTCCCGGTGCGCATCACGCGCTTGAGGTCGAACCCCTCCAACTGCGTCTCTGCAGCCACCGCCTCTTGCAGGGCGATCTGGATTTCGGCAAGCGCGGGGATGGGCACCCAGGCGGGCAGATCGGCATCGAGCACGCGATCCTCGCGCAAATAGGCATGCGCCAGAACGAAATCACCCAAGGATTGCGAATTGCGCAGACCCGCGCAATGGCCCACCATCACCCAGGCATGGGGCCGCAACACGGCGATGTGGTCGGTCGCGGTCTTGGCATTGGAGGGACCCACCCCGATATTGACCAGCGTGATCCCAGACCCATCCGCCCGCTTGAGGTGATAGGCGGGCATCTGCGGCAAACGCTCGGGCGCGGGCAAGGGGTCATCCGGCCCGCTGATCTCGGCATTGCCGGTGCTGACAAAGGCGGTATAGCCGCTTGTGCTATCGGCCAACATGCGCCGGGCATAGGTCTCGAACTCCGAGACATAGAACTGGTAATTGGTGAAGAGCACGTAATTCTGGAAATGCACCGGATCGGTCGCGGTGTAATGCGTGAGGCGCGCCAGCGAATAATCGACCCGTTGCGCGGTAAAGGGGGCCAGCGGTGCCGCCCCGTCCAGCCCCGGTGTCCATGTGCCATTGACGATATCGTCATTGGTGGTCGCGAGATCGGGCACATCAAAGTAGTCGCGCAATGTGAACTCGGCCGCCCCCTCCTGCGGCACACTCAGCCCCGCATCGCCTGCGACGGCGAAATGCACCGGCATCGGTGTGTCGGAGGGGCCGATCGTCACCGCGACGCCATGGTTGACCAAGAGCAAGCCGATCTGCTGCTCCAGATAGGCGCGAAAGAGGTCCGGGCGCGTGATCGTTGCGGCATAGGTGCCGGGGTTGGAGACATGGCCGAAACTGAGCCGGCTATCGACCTTGGCATAGGTCGCGGTGGTCAGGCGAATTTCGGGATAAAAGGCGCGCACGCGGCCCTGCGGCAGATCCCCGGCCAAGGCCCGCGCAAAGGCGTCACAGAGATAGCCCGTGCTCGCTGCGTAAAGCTGACAGAGCCGGTCTACCGCCGCGCGCGCCTCTGTGAACGCCTCCGGGGCGATCTCTTGCGGGGTCTTGATGCTCATGCCTGTCTCCTGCGCCATGGTCTCAGGTTGACACGCGCCGGGGGCATGATCAAGCTGCGGTCAAAGGGGGCGCGCCCATGGATTATGAAACCATCACGCCAGAAGAGTTCGGGGCGCGCCTGCGCGGGTATGGCCTCAATCTGCTGGTGCGAGATGTGCGGGGCGAGGCGGCGTTTCTCGTCAGCGTCTTTGGCATGACCGCCCACCGGCTCAGCGCGGATTTTGCGATCATCGTCTATGGCGATCAGGTGATGCAATTGCATGCCGATCACACCTATTCCGCAAACCCGATCCTTGGTCTAGTGCCCGCGAGCCCGCCGCGTGGGGCCGGGGCATCCATTCACCTCTTTGACACAGATCCCGACACCGCCGCCGCCCACGCCGAGGGTGCAGGCGGCATGATCCTGCAACCGCCTACAAACAAACCGCATGGGCTGCGCGAATGCTGCATCCTGTGCCCTGATGGTTATGCGTGGGTCGCCTCGCGGCCCCTGACCGAGACTGAAAGGAACGCGACATGAACGTGACCAACCTGCGCCCCAACATGGACCACTGGCAAGAGCGGGTCGACCTTGCTGCGGCCTTTCGCTGGACCGCGCGCCTCGACATGCACGAGGCGGTTGCCAATCACTTCAGCCTCTCGATCAATGACGACGGCACGCGGTTCCTGATGAACCCCAACCAGATGCACTTCGCTCGTATCCGGGCCAGTGACCTCATCGTGGTGGATGGCAATGATCCCGAAACGCTGGAAGGGCCGAACGCGCCTGATCCCACCGCTTGGGGCCTGCATGGTGGGCTGCACCGGCATTGCGCCCATGCCCGTTGCGCCATGCATGTCCATTCCATTCATGCCACGGTTCTGGCCAGTCTCGCCGATAGCCGCCTACCGCCCATCGACCAGAATTGCGCCACCTTCTACAATCGGCATGTGGTGGATGAGAGCTATGGTGGGCTGGCATTCGAGGATGAGGGCGCGCGCTGTGCGCGGCTTTTGACCAACCCGCGCCACAAGGTGCTGATCATGGGCAACCATGGTGTGATGGTCATTGGCGACAGTGTCGCGGACACTTTTAACAGGCTCTATTACTT
>NZ_JAGPVV010000216.1 GCF_018066915.1 Roseovarius sp. | reverse complement strand
TTTGTCGAGGCCAGTGAAGCCGACGATGATGCCGCGCGGTCAGAACGACTTCGCAGCCGGATGACCGCCAATGCGCGTCAGGCTTCCCTTGACCCTGGCGACGGAATCGAACTGTGAAATCGAAACATACGTTCCGGCTTTCACCGGAAGTGGCCCGGCACCTAGCCGATTATGCGGCGCGAAAGCGTGTGTCTCAGGCTGAGCTAGTTGAAGCGGCGCTGGTCTCGTTTATGTCGCCAGATGGTTCGGAGCGTATGGAGGCAGCGTTCAGCAGGCGCATTGATCGGGTCATCCGTGAGCTTGAGCGACTGGACCGGCATGTTGAAATCGGGAATGAAGCATTGGCTTTGTTCGTCAGATTCTGGCTGACGGCCAACCCGCCTCTCCCGGATGCCGCTGTTGCAGCTGCGCAGGCAAAAGGCAAAGAGAGATATGACAGCTTCGTGCAAGCACTGGCTCGCAGGATGGACACGGGTGAGCGACTGAATTGCTAAGACGGCGCACGCTAACAAAGCCGCTGTAAAAACCCTTGGGCGTCCTAATAGCATCTATCTAATAGCAGCTATCAATTCATATGCGCTCTCTTATTACCGTAGGGGCTCAAATTGGGCCGTGAGCGGACTATCCGCTTCTGGCCAATCTCTCGCCAGAATGGACAGCCGCGAACCGGGCGGAACTTAAGCCAATGCAAGGCCTTACCTGCACATGACCTTACACCACACGCGCACGGGCCGCGGAAAACCACTCCTGCTGGTCCATGGGCTTGGGGGAACCTGCCGCTCTTGGGACACGATCTTGCCTGCGCTTGCCCAGGTCAGGGAGGTAATCGCCGTGGATCTGCCGGGCCACGGGCAGTCCCCCGAAGAGGCCGACAGCGGTACGTTTGACGGGCTGGCGGGCAGCTTGGATAACTGGCTGGGCGCTGAGAATCTCACGGGAATCGATATGGTTGGCAGCTCTATGGGCGCTCGCCTGGTGCTCGAGATGGCGCGACGCGGCCAGGCCGGCGCGGTCGTCGCTCTGGATCCGGGCGGCTTCTGGCAAGGGTGGGAGCGTGGCTTCTTCAGGACGACCATAACGGCATCGATTGCTTTGGTACGGGCGCTACGGCCGGCGCTTCCTGCCATTACCGGAAATATCGCAGGCCGGACCGCGCTCATGGTCCAGCTCTCGGCAAGGCCGTGGGCGCTGGATCCCGCGTTCGTATCGCACGAACTAAGGAGACTGGCGGATACGCGTACCATCGACTCGCTGGTGAAGGATCTCGCTACCGGCGCAAATCAGCAAGGTTCTGCGAACACGCCTGCCCCGGTTGTAATCGGCTGGGGACGCAAGGATCGGCTGTGTCTACCGCAGCAGGCAAACCGCGCCATGGCGGCCTTTCCTCAAGCAAGGATGCACTGGTTTGAGCGCAGCGGACACTTCCCGATGTGGGACCAGCCACAGGAGACCGTCAAGGTCATTCTGGATGCAACCGATCGATCAGGATCATATTGACGCTGTCATCGGCGGATTGGCAGCTCGAAGGCTCCACCATGGGCTTGTCCCACATTGGCGCTTCCCGGGACTAAAGCCGCCGTGGCCTGCCACCTGAACGGGTTGCAGCTTTCAGGGTGGTGGACAGATGAATCCGATGACGGGAATGAGGGCGCATTTCAGACCGGCGGGAATTGGGCCGGTTGCTGACCGTCGGCTTTCGCGGGGCATGGCGCAAAAACAGCCGTATCATTTGGACGACCCGTATCAAGCCTGCGCTTGCAAACTCACTTATTAAAGTCGCCAAGGCCCTAATCTGTTTTTGGCCGAAAGAATCTGCGTGACCTCTCATCCACCAACTGGCAGGCAGTACAGATGTCGTTTGTCTGGAAAATCATCCGCATTATGGGGCTTTACGTCGGCACTTTCTTTGTTTGCGTAATAATCGCGGCAATAGCATTGGACAGTCTACCCGATGCGCTCGAAGCTCTGTTCGTTCTTCTTGCACCCATCGCTTTTGTCTGGTGGTTTGAAAAGCGTCGCAATGCGCGGATGGCTGAAAAGAGCGGCCCTGAAAAGGCATCCCCTATCCCGTCGTCGAGCAAAGTTGGACGGGCAACGAATCCGAGACCGGATAAGTCAGGTCAGTTTCGACCCGACTTTGGAAGAGTTGGGCAAATAGCAGCGGAGGCTGTGCGGCGATCCACCGAACTGCGGCAGCAGTTGGATCGGGGAGAGGGGCTTTCGCCTCAAGCAGAAGGGCGCCGTCAAACTTCTTCGGCAAAACCGCAAGGGCGTCACCAAGGATGGGTGCCTAAGGGCCAGTCAGTAACTATCGCAAGTCGCACGATCGATGGGATGGTCTATGTTGGCACACCACCACGCATTGGGTCATCCTCCTATGGCGAGAGGTGTCGAGCCTACATCGATCCATCCTTATCTGTAGCACCGGTCGGGTCGGACAAGAACGGCGACAATATGCCATATTGGCCGGGCTATACGAGCATCCCTGCTGTTTGCAGAACCACCTATCTTGATTGGCTGGCAGGCGGTCGCCAGGACGGTACGATTAACCCAGGCTACATGTTCCTGTTCTTCTATGGCTTGGAGCGACGGTTTTTGGTCGATGACGCGCCAGAAAGCGAAAAACGCGACATCCTTGTCGAGGTGGTGCGGCTAAAGGAATTGTTCAGCAAAAATCACTCCGCCCAACGCTATCTTGGAGAATTCATCGATCTAGCGAGTATCATTGTAGACGATGCAGATTTCAAGAAGCCCATCTACAAAAACTGGGGCTGGGAACTGCCACTAACTTTGAAGGTCGCATTAGGCGGAGCGATTACTAACGACATGCCAATTGACGCAGATTGGCTTCTGAGCTGGTTCATGTGTCACAACGAAAAGCGCCTTCGTACACCAGCTACACGCTGCGAGAACGAATTCATGTCATTGTTCAGACATAAATTTGTAATTCGCTATCCCAACGACCTCACGGTGTCGAAACCGAGAAAACACCTAGAATACAGTTACAGGGCCGCGTCAGGTGAGTTTGATGGAGACATTCCAATCTCTGCAAACGGCAAGCCTGTGCTCGACATCTCTGGCTTACGCAAACCAGTCGAGATAGCTCAAAAGATCGCAGATGAAGCAATGGATGAACTCGATAAGTTCAGCCGTTATCTGGGTCGCAATCCGGACGGCAGAGGAACCATGGAAGCCCAAGCATTGCTTCCCGCTGAGCTTTGG
>NZ_JAGPVV010000206.1 GCF_018066915.1 Roseovarius sp. | reverse complement strand
CTGATGCTGTCGGTGATTTTTCTGGGCGGTGGCGGAGCCGCAGCCTGGCTCATGAGCACGGCCGGTGTGCTGACCGAATCCACGCCGGAAGCCGCCGACATTGCACAGGGTGAAGATCTTTACAGAGAATATTGCGCGGCCTGCCATGGTGCCGATTTGGAAGGACAGCCGGATTGGCGGTCGGCCGGACCAGATGGCGTCCTGCCTGCACCGCCGCATGACGAAACCGGTCATACCTGGCATCATCCCGATGGCGTGCTGTTTGACTTCACCAAGCTGGGCGGCAAGGCCGCTCTTGCCCTCCAAGGGGTCGAGTTCGAAAGCGGCATGCCCGGGTTCGGCGACCAGCTGTCGGACGCCGAAATCTGGAACATCATCGCTTACATCCAATCAACGTGGCCGGAGCGTCAGCGCGCTATTCAAGCCGAACGAAGTGCTGACCAGCGACAGCAGGAAGGCAACTGAACCGCGTCCGAGAAAGGCGCTGAATATCTTGAGGTCGAGGAAAAGTTGGACTGGTTGTCGAGCGAAGGTATGACGCAATCGAGTTACCGCCCATCCAAGGACAATCATTTGGTCGAGTGCGCTTAATCGACTTGGCACGACAGGACGCTGGGTACGTGATCCGGCAAGTTTTGCACCAGTAATTGCAGTCCCAAGGGTTATTCAGGTCGCGGCTGGCGCCGACACATCGTATCCTGCGTTTTTGATCGCTTCCGACACCGCCCTGACGCTGAGAAAACTCTCGACCGAAACGGTATGCGTGCTCAAGTCGCACGAAACGGTCGCAGTTGGGTCAATAGACCTAATCGCCTTGTCAATTGTTGCGGTGCAATGCCCGCAACTCATTCCCGGAACTGTGAAGCTGCTCATATACGTCTCCTTCTCTCTTATCTTCAGGTGGGCGCTTCCAGCGGAGGAAGGTCAAGGGCAAAAAAATATTCTGAAAAGCTTGACCTTCCAGTTGGTGGAAGCCCTAGATATCTTACCCAGAGACGAAGGAGACGCTCATGCCAGTCACACAAGACCTGCGGGTCTCTGTCCAGAACATGTCCTGCGCATCATGTGTCGGTCGGGTCGAGCGCGCGCTCTCGGCGCTGCCCGGGGTCGAAGAAGTCAATGTGAACCTTGCGGCCGAAACTGCGCAGGTCCGAATCGACTCGGAAACCCGGATACCGGAGCTGATCGACGCGCTGGATCGGGCCGGCTATCCCGTCCGGACGCAGACTATTCGCCTGAACGTCTCGTCCATGTCCTGCGCGTCCTGCGTCGGCCGTGTCGATAAGGCGCTGGCGGCAGTGCCTGGCGTTCTGGAGGTCAACGTCAATCTCGCCTCCGAGACCGCAACCGTGACTTATGTCGAGGGCGCGATGAAGATCTCCGATCTAATGAAAGCTGCCACAGACGCCGGCTACCCTGCTGAACCGGCGGACAGTGTCTTGCCCGAGGAGCACAGCGCCCGCAAGGCAGGCGAAGCGCGCGATCTGGCCCGTAAGACCGCCTTCGCTGCGACATTGGCGCTGCCGGTTTTCCTGCTCGAGATGGGTGCACACCTAGTGCCGGGGATGCACGAGATGATCGGCCGCACCATCGGTCACCAGACAAGTTGGATGATCCAGTTCGCACTGACGACAGTTGTGCTGTTCTGGCCCGGACGCCACTTTTACGCCAAGGGCTTCCCCGCGCTTCTGAAGGGCGCGCCCGACATGAACAGCCTCGTCGCCGTTGGCACCGGCGCAGCCTATCTCTATTCTCTTACCGCGCTCTTTGCGCCTGCGCTGCTGCCCGTGGCGTCCCGTGCCGTTTACTTCGAGGCAGCGGCAGTCATCGTCGTGCTGATCCTTCTGGGCCGCTGGATGGAGGCGCGCGCCAAGGGCCGCACCGGTGCCGCGATCCAGAAGCTTCTTGGCCTTCAGGCCCGCACTGCGCGAGTTCTAGTGGACGGGGAGCCGCAGGACGTCGCCATCGAACGGATCGGCACCGGCGACATCCTCGTTGTGCGTCCCGGCGAACGCATTGCGGTGGATGGGGACGTCACGCAAGGCAGCGCCCATGTCGACGAGAGCATGATCACCGGAGAGCCGGTTCCCGTCTCCAAGTCCGAGGGCGATCCGGTCACCGGCGGCACCGTCAACGGCACCGGCAGCTTCCAGTTCCGCGCCACACGTGTCGGCGCCGACACGACGCTCGCGCAAATCATTCGCATGGTGGAGCAGGCGCAAGGCGCCAAGTTGCCGATCCAGGGCCTGGTGGACCGGATCACGCTGTGGTTCGTGCCGGCGGTCATGGCACTGGCCGCGTTGACCGTTCTGGTCTGGCTGCTGGTCGGCCCCTCGCCCTCCCTGTCCTACGCGCTTGTGGCCGGGGTCTCGGTTCTCATCATAGCCTGCCCCTGCGCCATGGGACTGGCCACGCCGACCTCGATCATGGTCGGTACTGGGCGCGCAGCCGAGATGGGTGTGCTTTTCCGCAAGGGCGACGCGCTGCAACGACTGACGTCGGTGAATGTTATCGCGCTCGACAAAACCGGCACCGTCACCCAAGGGCGCCCCGAACTGACCGATATGGTCCTGGCCGACGGGGTCGACCGGGCCGACATCCTGGCACTGGTGGCGGCGGTCGAGACGCAGTCCGAGCATCCCATCGCCGAAGCCATCGTGCGCGCGGCCCAGGCCGAGAACGCGGCACGTCACGACGTCGAGAGCTTCGAATCCATCACGGGCTACGGCGTTCGGGCCAAGGTTGCCGGCCACGAGGTGCTTGTCGGTGCAGATCGCCTGATGGTCCGCGAAGGACTGAGCATCGGGTCGCTGGTCGAGGCGGAGGGCCGCTTGGCCGTGCTGGGCCGCACGGCATTGTTTGCCGCGGTGGATGGCAGGGTTGCAGCGGTCCTCGGCGTGTCCGATCCGGTCAAACCCGCCAGCGCGGCCGCCATTGGCGCGCTGCACCGCCTTGGGCTGGAGGTCGCTATGATCACCGGCGACAAGCGCGAGACAGCCGATGCCATCGCACGCGAAACCGGCATCGACCACGTGATCGCCGGCGTTCTGCCCGATGGCAAGGTGGCCGCACTAAACGAGCTTCGCCAAGGGGGCCGACGGATCGCCTTCGTCGGCGACGGCATTAACGACGCCCCCGCGCTGGCACATGCGGATGTCGGTATCGCCATCGGCACGGGAACCGATGTGGCCATCGAATCCGCCGATGTGGTGCTGATGTCGGGCGATCTACGCGGCGTGGTCAACGCCTTTGAAGTATCAGGCCGCACGATGCGCAACATCCGTCAGAACCTGTTCTGGGCGTTCGGCTACAACGTCGCGCTGATCCCGGTGGCTGCGGGTGTGCTCTACCCCACGTTCGGCTTGTTGCTCTCGCCAGTCCTGGCTGCCGGAGCCATGGCACTGAGTTCGGTCTTCGTGCTGACCAACGCCCTTCGGCTACGCAGGGTCCGTCCCATCATGGAAGAAGCCAGAGCGCGCGGTGGTGAAGAGGCCACTTTACTATCCCCTAACCCTGTCGCCGCTGAATAAGGAGAACCTGATCATGAATATTGGAGATGTCGCCGCCCTTTCTGGCCTCCCAGCCAAGACGATCCGATACTACGAGGATGTCGGGCTTGTGAAGCCTCTTCGCAGCACGAACGGCTATCGCACATTCCGTGAAAGCGATGCGCACAAGCTCGCGTTTCTCGGCCGTTCCCGGGCGCTCGGCTTCAGCATTGAAGACTGCCGCAACCTTATTGCTCTGTACGAGGACGAAAAACGCGCCAGCGCCGAAGTCAAGGATATCGCCGAGCAGCATCTTGAACGGATCGACGACAAGATTGCGGAGCTGAAGGAAATGCGCGCGACGCTAGCACATCTAGTGGACGCCTGTGCCGGGGATCACCGCCCGGATTGCCCAATCCTCGCCGATTTGGCAACGAAACACCGCGGCGAAGAGCAACTCAAGAATACTGCGTTGTAGGGTGCGAGCGTTTGGCTTGGGCGATCCTCTTTGCGATTGTGCTCTTCGGTTTGAGCGGACTTGTGCATGTCCGTGCGATGAGTTTCGTCATGACGGCCACCAAACGCACTCCATTCACACAATTAAGCCGCCTCTTATTTGCCCTCTATACACTCGCGACCGCCCACATAGGTGAAGCCGGGCTTTACGCACTGGGTTTCAGTTTCGGCGAGTTCTTAGGTATTGGCGGTTTCGCTCAAGACAACGTCGATTCATTCATGGATGTTTTCTACTTTTCCATCGTCAATTACTCCTCTCTGGGGCTTGGCGATATTTATCCCACGGGTCATTTGCGCTTTCTTGCCGGCATCGAGGCCCTGAATGGCTTTCTCCTCATCAGCTGCTCGGCCTCTACAATCTTCCTCGTGGTCACGAGAAAGATGGATTAGGAGCGCCACAAAACCTCATCCCAAAAGAGTTGGAACCCTCCATCGCTGGAAGGTTGTTGATGTTCTGAACGGGGATGGAACAAGCGAAAGGAGCACGTCATGTCATATTGGAGATTTACCGCCATGATCGCGACCTCGACGGTCGTGATGTTCGGGCTGATGTATCTCAACACCTATCTTCTGACCCATGTTTTCTGGTCCGAAACCCGAGCCTATATGGCGCTGTTGATGGGTGCGACGATGGCGATCATCATGTTGGCGTTCATGCTTTCAATGTATTCGAGCAAGACCGTAAATGCCGCTATTTTCAGCGGTGCCGTCGTCGTGTTCGCCGCCTCGCTCTGGCTCGTACGAAGCCAGGTCACGGTGGGCGATACCAGCTACATGCGCGCGATGATCCCACACCATTCGATCGCGATCATGACATCGAGCCGCGCCGATATCTCGGATCCGCGCGTGCGCAAGCTCGCGGACGAGATCATCTATGCGCAAGATAAGGAAATCGCGGAGATGCGCTATCTGATCAACGATATCGATGCATCCGGCGACACATCCGAGACTGCAAGTGTCGAGAGCCCCCGTATTGTGAGCTTGGATCAAGCCCTGTCAACAGCAAACGTCGCAGTGCTCGACCCCGGCTTCCTGACGAAGGAGGATATCGCGCAGCTTCTGCCGAATGGCGCGGCGTGCACATTCAACTATACAACCGGCAGTCCGGCCTCACTGGCATTGGGTGAGATCGATGGCGCAGCCGTCGGGCTCGTCAAGCTGAGCGGCGATCTCGTCCGGGTCGAACAGAATGCAGCCGGCGAATTGGGCACAGAAGGCCTGTCGATCCGCCTTGGCGTTCCCCAAGACGGTGCTGCGCTCGAAACCGCAGGTACCGAACCGGTCGATGCGACTCTGACGATCGAGCTCGATGCCGGTCTGACCGCCGGATTCCGGGGATTCTACAGTTGCGGGGCATGACATGAAGCACCATTCAAGCACACAAGCGCAGTCGGCGACGCTGTACCGCATGGTCATGCCGGGCCACCTCTGCCCCTACGGTCTGAAGTCCAAAGACTTGCTGGAGAGGCAAGGGTATGAGGTTGAGGACCACCATCTGACCACGCGTGAGGAAACCGACGCGTTCATGGAAGAGCACGGCGTCGAAACCAC
>NZ_JAGPVV010000196.1 GCF_018066915.1 Roseovarius sp. | reverse complement strand
CTTCGGCATGAGCGCTGCGCGGCGGCGCTACGCGCCTTGATTCCGCGCTTTGGTGATTAGGGGAGGGGGGAGGTCTTGGGTCAAGCCCTTGGCGGGTATTTCAAGAGACCCCGGATCAAGTCCGGGGTGACGGTTTGGGGGCAGACGGGCGCGGCACGGCGGCACCTGTGGTGCCTTGATTCCGCGCTTTGGGGATTAAGGGAACGTTTTACTCAACGAAAAAACGCGGCCCTTGGGGCCGCGTTTGGGTCTTTGTCGGAGAGTGCGTTAGCCCCTGCGGCGGCTGCGGCTTCCTGCGCGGCCGCCGGCGCGGACTTCTTCGCCGGGTTTGGGGGGGGCTTTGTTGAACTTGATCCAGTTGCCGCCATGGGGGTCGTTGTTCATCAGGAAGTTGGCGGCCATGATCGCCTCCATCTCCTTGCCTGCGCGGGCCTGCATGGAGCCCAGACCAAAGAGCTGGCAGAAGGTCTCGTCATCCATATCCTCGGGCAGGATCAGGCCGGAGGCGGCGACTTCGGCCTTTTTCGCCTCGATCTCGGATTGTTTCACCGGCAGGGCGATGGGGTTCATGATGGCGGAGGTCATGCCCGCCTCGATCGCCATAGGCAGGAAGGCATTGTTGATGCCGTGGCGGTTGGGCAGACCAAAGGAGATGTTGGAGGCCCCGCAGGTGGTGTTGACGCCCAACTCCTCGCGCAGGCGGCGCACAAGGGTAAAGACCTGACGACCAGCGGTGGCCATGGCACCAACGGGCATCACCAGCGGATCGACCACGATGTCATAGGCGGGGATGCCGAAATCGGCAGCGCGCTCGACGATCTTTTTGGCCACGGCAAAGCGGACGTCGGGGTCTTCAGAGATGCCGGTGTCATCATTGGAGATGGCGACAACGGGGACGTTGTATTTCTTGACCAGCGGCAGGACGTATTCAAGACGCTCTTCCTCACCCGTCACCGAGTTGAGGAGGGGGCGGCCATGGGCGGCCATGAGGCCGGCCTCGAGGGCGGCGGGCACGGACGAGTCGATGCAGAGCGGCAGATCGACGAGGCCCTGAACCAGCTCGATCATGCGGGTCATCAGGGGCGGCTCGGTCTCGTTCGGGTTGGGGTTGGAGTTGTAGACCACGCCCGCGTTGATATCGAGCACGGTGGCCCCTGCGGCGGCCTGCGCCAGAGCGTCGGATTCGACGGTCGAGAAATCGCCCGCCTCAAGCTCGGCGGCGAGTTTCTTGCGGCCGGTGGGGTTGATGCGTTCGCCAATGACGCAGAACGGCTCGTCAAAGCCGATGACGGCGGTTTTGGTTTTGCTCTCGACGATGGTGCGGGTCATGGTCTGGTCTTATCCTTGCTGGTTGGCGGGCGTGGCCGAAGCCCCGCCGTTTTCGATGGCCCATTCGGCATTGGCCTTGATCCCGCCAAGCGGGAAGAAATGCACATGCTCGATGTTGAAATTCGGGTTCGCGGCCTTGTGGGCGGCGAGTTCGCTGAGGACGTCGGTCGGCTCGTAGGGCAGGAGCAGTTTCGAGACATCCATGGCGCGTTTTTGCAGGACCTTGAGCGAGGGGCCGACACCGCAGGCGATGGCGAATTTGATCAGGGTCTGCAATTTGGCGGGACCGGCGATGCCGATATGGATGGGCAGGGTGATGCCCGCCGCGCTGAGGCTGTCGGCCCAGGCGATGATCGGCTTGGCGTCAAAGGCGAATTGCGTGGCGAGGGCCATTTTCGCATCGGTGGTTTCCGAGAATTTCTGTTTCCAGCGAAGCGCATCCTCGACGTTCTTCATGCTGCCATCGGGGTCGATGTCCTTGTTGCCCTCGGGGTGGCCCGCGACATGCAGACGTTTGAAGCCCGCGCGGTCGAATTCACCGGATTCAAGAAGTTGGATCGAGCTTTCGAACGCGCCATGGGGGGTGGAGACACCACCGGCGAGGAGGAGGGCCTGATCGACATTGGCCTCGCCCTGATAGCGGGCGATCCAATCGGCCAGCGTGGCGCGGTCCTTGATGATGCGCGCGGGGAAATGCGGCATCACGGGGTAGCCATCGGCATTGAGCCGCGCGGCGGTGGCGACCATATCCTCGATCGGCGTGCCCTCGATATGGGCGATATAGACGCGGGTGCCGGCGGGCAGCAGGTCGCGGAAATTCTCGACCTTTTCGGCGGTGCGCGGCATCACCTCGATGGAATAGCCCTCAAGGAACGCCTCGAGTTGGCCATTCGCGGGGGTGAATTTCTCACGCTTCTTGAAGTTGAAAAGTGCCATCGCGGCCTCCCATAGAGATCCAGGGCGCATTCACGCCCAGCCATCATTCGCGATCAGGGCCTTGATACGCTCCTGATCGAATTCTGCGTCGATCCGGGCCGCCTCGGATTGGGCGACGGCGTCGGGTTCGCCTTCGATGGAATAGGGAGAAGCCTTGCGCCATTCGGCGAGATAGGCATCGGTGCCAGCGGCGCCGCATTTCATCGCCGCGCGGTCGATGGCCTGCTCGAACCGCTCGGGCAGCTGAACCTTGCTGCCGCGACGGCCTTTGCCGACGATGACCTGAGCGGGGATGTCCCGCCAGTAGACGATGGTGACGTCAACCATGGCTGATTCCTTTTTCCTTCGTGGTCCCTACGTAATGCAGGAGCGACGCAGCGCAGGGTCGGATTTCGACAGAACGGGCGCGTCATGCGACCTGCGCACAGTAGCCGCGGGCTGGGACAGGGGCCATGGGGGCAATTGCGAAAAATACTCATCATCATCATGACCCCTCGCAACGCTTGCGTGCGCCCGCGCTTCGGACTAGTTTGGGGACAACTTGAAATGGAGGGCGTGTTGCTATGACGCCCAAGCGTCCCGAAAGTGCGGGCGCGGTCCCGAAACCGGTTGAGAGCCCCGCACTGACCCATCCGGATCGGGGGCCGCTTTATGCGGCGCTGGATCTGGGAACAAACAGTTGTCGGATGCTGATTGCCCAACCCGAGGGCCATCAGTTCAAAGTCGTGGACAGCTTTTCGAAATCGGTGCAGTTGGGGGCGGGGCTTGAAAGCTCTGGCAGGCTGTCGCGCGCGTCGATTTATCGGACCATTCAGGCGCTGCGCGTGTGCAAGCAGAAGCTCAAGCGGCATCGGGTAACGCAGATGCGGCTGGTGGCGACCGAAGCCTGTCGCAGGGCGACCAACGGTGCCGATTTCATGATGCGGGTGGAGCGCGAGACTGGGCTGAAGCTCGATATCATCGCGCCGCAAGAAGAGGCGCAATTGGCGGTCGTGTCCTGTGCGCCGTTGGTGAGCCTGCGCACCGATCAATTGCTGGTGGTGGATATCGGTGGCGGGTCCACGGAATTGGTGTGGATCGACCTGACGGCGGTGCCGCATTCCGAGCGGCGGCGCGCGATCATGCGGATGCATATGGGGTTTCATGCAAGCCCCGTGGGCCTGCCTGCGGCCAAGGTCGTGGACTGGATCAGCGTGCCGCTTGGGGTGGCGACGCTGCGCGATCAGTTCCGCGATGTCGAGGATGATGCGGCGCGGTTTGCGCTGATGAGTTGGTTCTTTGAGGAGAACCTTGCCGAATTCGCGCCCTACAAGGACGAACAATCGCGCGAGGGGTTTCAGATCGTGGGAACGTCCGGCACGGTGACGACGGTGGCCGCAAGCCATCTGGGCCTCAAGCGCTATGACCGCAACAAGGTGGATGGGCTGACCATGACCAGCGACGAGATTGACCGGGTGATCCGGTCCTATCTCGCGCTGGGGCCTGCGGGGCGGCGGCGTGATCCGCGCATTGGGCAGGATCGGCAGGCGCTGATCATGTCGGGGGCGGCGATTCTGCAGGCGCTGTTGCGCTGCTGGCCCACGGATCGGCTGAGCGTGGCAGACAGGGGCCTGCGTGAAGGCATGCTCTATGCCCAGATGGCGGCGGATGGCGTATTGACGGACGGAGAGGCATGATGGTGGATAAAACATCAACCCCGCCGCACATTCCGTCGCCTATATCGCAGTTCTATTTCCAAGTGACAGTGGGGGCCGAGAACCTGTGGTTTCAAGAAGTGTCGGGGCTGATTGCGGACCATCCGACGATTGACGACCGCGCGGGGCAGTTATCCGGGTTGTCACATCTGAAACTGCCAAGCCCCCAGAAGCATGATAATATCGTTCTGAAACGGGGTGTGATTGCGGCGGATAGCGCGGTTCTCGATTGGCTTCCGGACAACTTGATGACGGCGATCAAGACCAAGGATCTGACGATTGCCTTGTTGGATGACATGGGCAAGCCGATGTGGGTTTGGCAGGTCAAAAAGGCATTTCCGGTCAGGATGATGATCTCTGATCGGCAGCCCAACGGCAATGAGGTGGCAATTGACTCGTTCGAGATCGCCCATGGGGGGATGACAATTGAAAACGTGTGAGACGGAATAGATGGCCAAGACACCGGATGGCAAGAACACCTCGGGGCGCGGGCAGCGCGACCTGACGGTCAAGGTCAAGACGGCGCGCGGGCGCACGTCGTCCTCGACGCGTTGGTTGCAGCGCCAGTTGAACGATCCCTATGTCAAGCGCGCGCAGATCGAAGGCTACCGGGGCCGCGCGGCGTTCAAGATCATGGAATTGGATGACAAGTTCCGCTTTCTCGTGCCCGGTGCGCGGGTGCTTGATCTGGGCTGTGCGCCGGGGGGCTGGTGTCAGGTGGCGGTGCCACGTGTCAATGCCCTGGGCGAGAAGCAGGGCAAGGCGATCGGGCGCATCGTGGGGGTCGATCTGCAAGAGGTGGAGCCGATCATGGGCTGCGAGATCCATCAGCTTGACTTCATGGCGGACGATGCCGATCAGCAGGTCAAGGACTGGCTGGGTGGCAAGGCGGATGTGGTGATGTCGGATATGGCGGCCTCTAGCTCGGGTCACAAGCAGACAGATCACTTGCGGATCATCGCGCTCTGCGAGGCGGCGGCCTATCTGGCGTTTGACGTGCTGGAAGTGGGTGGCACGTTTGTGTCCAAGGTGCTGGCAGGCGGGGCCGAGGGCGAGTTGCAAAAGCTCTTGAAGCAGCGGTTCGAGAAGGTGGCCAACGTCAAGCCCCCCGCATCACGCGCCGACAGTTCGGAGAAATTCGTGGTGGCCACCGGCTTTCGCGGCTGAGGGGTCAGAGCAGCGCGCGCTCGTCCGGGGCGATGGAGCGGGCGGCCGCCTGAGCAAAGAGGTGCAGATCGGCGGGATCGGTTTCGGGGAGGTCGGGATTTCGGCGTGAGACATGGTGCGCCATGCTGCGTTGGCGGATCAGTTCGAACAGGAGCGCGTGGCGCGCGCGGTCGAGTTTGGGACGGGGCCGCGGATCGGGCTGGGACATGAAATACCTCGTGAGAACGCTCGAACAGATTAGTGCAAATGTCTTGCCAAAGGATTGCGGCGATTTTAGCGCCATATCCGTGCGGCGGTAAGGCGTTTTGCGCAGAAGGCCGGCCGGGGGACCAAGAGTGGCGCGGGCAGGCGGTGAAGCGTCGGCAAGCGATTTGCGTCTTGGATCGAGTTGCGGGATAGTTGGCGCAAAGAGGGCCGAGTCAGGCAGAGGTCTGGCCGGTGCAGCAACAGGAAAGGACGGCCGAAATGCGATATGAGGCACCTCAGGATGTCGAGGCCGCAGTGCGGATTCTCGCCGCGGAGCAGGGGGCGTATGTGCTGGCGGGGGGCACGGACCTGTTGGTCAAGCTGCGCTCGGACATGATCGAGCCGGAAGTGGTGGTCGACATCAAGCGCATCGCGGGGATGAAGGCGATCACGGCCGAAGATGGCGGCTGGCGGATTGGTGCTGCGGTCTCGGGTGCCGAGATGGGCGAGCATGCCAGTTTGGTCGCGGATTGGCCCGGTGTGGTCGAGGCGGCAGGGCTGATCGGCTCGACTCAGGTGCAGGGGCGGGCCACATTGGCGGGCAATCTCTGCAACGCCTCGCCTGCGGCAGATTCCGTTCCGGCGATGGTGGCGGCGGGGGCCGTTGTGCGGGTGGTTGGCCCCAAGGGCACGCGCGATGTGGCGGTGATAGATATTCCCAAATCACCGGGCAAGACGACGCTTGAGGCGGGCGAGTTCATTGCCTCGGTCTTTCTTCCGGCGCGCGGGACGCGGTCGGGCGATGCCTATCTGCGCTTTATCCCCCGCACCGAGATGGATATCGCAGTGGTTGGGTGCGGAATTTCACTGAGCCTGGATGAAGAGGGCCGGGTGACGGCGGCGCGTGTGGCGCTTGGCGCGGTCGGGCCCAAGGTCATTCTGGTCGAGGCGGCGGCGGCGGCGATCAAGCGCCGGGTGCTGGACGAGGCCACGCTGAGCGATCTGGCCGAGGCCTGTTCCAAGGCGGCCACCCCCATTGACGACAAGCGCGGCACGGTTGATTTCCGCCGCCATGTGGCGGGCGTTCTGGCCCGTCGCGCGGCGGTGATCGCAGAGGCGCGCGCGAAAGGAGAAAAGGCATGAGCCGGATACATGTGACGACAACGGTCAATGGCGACGAGACCGAATTCCTCTGTGATGCCGAGGCGACGCTCTTGGATGTGCTGCGCGATGAGTTGGGCCTGACGGGCACCAAGGAGGGCTGCGGCACCGGCGATTGCGGGGCCTGTTCGGTGACGGTGGATGGGCGGCTCGTGTGCTCCTGCCTGATGCTGGGGGCCGAGGCCGAGGGCCGCGAGATCACCACCATCGAGGGCATGGCGGCGGGCGAGGTCCTGCATCCGCTCCAGCAGAAGTTCATCGAGATGGCCGCGCTGCAATGTGGCATCTGCACGCCGGGCATCCTTGTGGCGGCGAAATCGCTGCTCGAGCGCAACCCGGACCCGTCTGAGGAAGAAGTGCGCTATTGGCTGGCGGGCAATCTCTGCCGGTGTACGGGGTATGACAAGATCATCCGCGCCGTGATGGAAACGGCGGCGGATTTGCGGAGGGCGTCGTGATGGCACTGGATGACACCAAGAAAATCAAGGATTTCAAGGTTGTGGGCACGCGGCCCAACCGGCCTGACGGGATCGACAAGGTGACGGGGCGCGCGCGCTTTGGCGCGGATATGGTGGCGCCGGGGATGCTGACGGGGCGTGTTCTGCGCAGCCCGCATGCCCATGCGCGCATCCTGCGGATCGACACCTCCAAGGCCGAGGCGTTGCCCGGCGTCAAGGCGGTGGTCACGCGCGCCGATTTCGGCGATGTGCCGGATCATGTGGCCAATGTGATCGACAATTGCATGGCGGGCGACAAGGCGCTCTATGATGGGCATGCGGTTGCGGCGATTGCCGCGAATTCGGCGGCGGTGGCGCGCAAGGCGCTGAAGCTGATTGAGGTGGAGTATGAGGTTCTGCCGCATGTGACGGATGTGGACGAGGCGATGAAGCCCGGCGCGCCGGTGCTGCATGAGGGCTGGCAACAGGAAACGGTGCCCGAGGGCTATTCCGGCAACGTGATCTCGCGGGTCGAGTTCGGGCATGGTGATATCGAAGCGGGTCTGGCCAAGGCCGACCGCGTGGTCGAGCGGACCTATCGCACCGGGGCCACGCATCAGGGCTATATCGAGCCGCATGCCTGTCTGGCGACGATGAGCGCGGATGGTCAGGGGGATCTCTGGGTCTGCACCCAAGGGCATTACATGGTGCGCAATGTCTGTGCCGCGATCCTCGGGATGGAGCAGGGGCAATTGCGGGTCACGGCCAGTGAAATCGGCGGCGGGTTTGGCGGCAAGACGGTGGTCTTTCTGGAGCCGGTGGCGCTCATGCTGGCCAAAAAGTCTGGCCGCCCGGTCAAGATGGTGATGAGCCGGTCCGAGGTGCTGCGCGCCACCGGGCCCACAGCCTCGACCTCGATTGATGTCAGGATCGGGATGACCAAGGAGGGCCGGATCACCGCCGCCTTTGCCGAGTTGCGCTATCAGGGCGGGGCCTATCCGGGCTCGCCCGTCGATATGGGGTCGATGTCAGCCTTTGCGCCTTATGATCTGGAGAACGTCAAAACCGTTGGCTGGGATGTGGTGAGCAACCGGCCCAAGGCGGCGGCCTACCGTGCGCCCGGCGCGCCAATGGCGGCCTTTGCGGTGGAAAGTGCCATTGACGAATTGGCCAAGGGATTTGGCCTTGATCCGCTGGCGGTGCGGTTGATGAACGGGGCGAAGGAGGGCACGAAAGCCTCTTACGGTCCGACCTATCCGGCGATTGGTCTGATGGCCACGTTGGAGGCGGCGCATAAGCATCCGCATTGGACCGCGCCCTTGGGCGAGAACCAAGGGCGCGGTGTGGCCTGTGGGTTCTGGTTCAACTTTGGCGGCGATACCTGCGTCAGCCTCAATGTGACGCCGGACGGGACGGTGACAGTGTCGGAGGGCAATCCCGACATTGGCGGCTCGCGCGCGTCGATGACGATGATGGCCGCTGAAGAGCTGGGCATTCCCTATGATCAGGTGCGGACAATTATTGCCGACACCGGTTCGCTGGGCCAGAACGAGGTGACAGACGGCAGCCGCGTGACCTTTGCCGTGGGTCTGGCCACGATCGAGGCGGCGCGCGCCGCCAAGCGCGAGATGTGCAAACGTGCCGCGATGATCTGGGGCATCGACGAAGAGGCGGTCGAATGGGAAGACGGGGCCGCGCGCCCCGCTGGCCCCAATGCCGGGAAATTCCCCCCCATGACCATCAAGGAAATCGCCGCCGTGGCCAGCAACACCGGCGGGCCGATTGCCGGGCATCATGAGGTGACTGCCGAAGGGGCAGGTGTCAGCTTTGGCACGCATATGGTGGATGTCGAGGTTGATCCCGATACCGGCGCCACCAAGATCCTGCGCTACACGGTGTTTCAGGACGCGGGGCGTGCGGTGCATCCGGCCTATGTCGAAGGGCAGTTTCAGGGCGGTGCCGTGCAGGGTATCGGCTGGGCGCTCAACGAGGAATACATCTATGGCGAGGATGGGATTCTGCAAAACGCAGGCTTCCTTGATTACCGGATTCCCGTGGCCTCTGACCTGCCGATGATCGACACGGTGATTTTGGAAATCCCCAATCCGGGGCATCCCTACGGGGTGCGCGGGGTCGGGGAAACGCCGATTGTGCCGCCCTTGGCGGCGGTGGCCAATGCGGTATCGGCGGCGGCGGGCGTGCGGATGACGCGCCTGCCGATGTCGCCGCCGCGTGTTCTGGCCGCGATTCAGGCGGCCAAGGGCTGATGGTCAAGGTCGTGCTCTGGGGGTCGCTGGCCGAGAGCGCGGAAGGCCAACGCGAGGTGGCGGTCGAGGCCGACACCTTGCGCGCGTTGCTTGATGGGCTGGGGGAGAAATTCCCCGGCCTGCGCGCGGAGTTGGAGCGCGGCGTGTCGGTGTCGATAGACGGGCGCGTCTATAACGACAGTTGGTTCACGCCCATTCGCCCCGATAGCGAGGTCGTGCTGCTCAAGCGGCTCAAGGGCGGCTGAGGCGCGCGCATTCGCCGCTTTTCCTATGCGGCGGCTTGGCCTATCCCAAGCGCAGAAATAGGAGTTTTCCGATGATGCCTGCCTCTGTTCCCCTGACCCGTGATCTGGTGCTGATCGGGGGTGGTCATGCTCATGCGCTGGTGCTGCGGATGTGGGGGATGGACCCGCTGCCCGGGGCGCGGTTGACGGTGATCGACCCCAATCCGGTGGCGCCTTATACGGGCATGTTGCCGGGGTTGGTGGCGGGCCATTACCGGCGCGAGGAATTGGAAATTGATCTGGTGCGGCTGGCGCGGTTTGCGGGCGCGCGGTTGATCGTGGGTGCGGTCACGGGGATTGATGCGGGCAAGGGCCGGGTGACGGTCGCGGGGCGGGGCGAGATCGGGTTTGACGTGGCCTCGGTCGATGTGGGGATTCATTCAGGCATGCCACGGGTGCCGGGGTTCTCTGAACATGGCGTTGCAGCCAAGCCGCTCGGCCCCTTTGCCGGGGCGTGGGAAGCGTTTCTGGGTCGGGTGACGCAAGGGGCCACACCGCAAGCGGCGGTGATCGGCGGCGGGATCGCCGGGATCGAATTGGCGATGGCGATGGCCTATCGGCTGCGGGGCGTTGCGGGGCAGGCAGAGGTCACGCTGATCGAGCGGGCAGGGGAGATTGCGCCGGGTGCGCCGGTGATCCGACCGCGCCTGATCCGCGCCTGTGCGGCGGCGGGGGTGCGTATTCTGACGGGTGTCGAGGTGGCGCAGGTCACGGGTGCGGGTGTGGTTCTGGGCGATGGCACCGAGATTGCGGCGGGGTTTGTCGCGGGGGCAGCGGGCGCGCGGGCGCATGGATGGCTGGCCGAAACCGGATTGCCGGTGACGGAGGACGGGTTTTTGCGCGTGGGGGCGGATTTGCGGGTCGAGGGGCAAGAGGCGATATTTGCCGCCGGGGATTGCGCGTATCTGACCCATGCGCCGCGCCCCAAGGCCGGGGTTTTTGCCGTGCGCGCCGCCCCTGTGCTGCGCGACAAT
>NZ_JAGPVV010000192.1 GCF_018066915.1 Roseovarius sp. | reverse complement strand
GGGGTGACGCCGCCGACCATCTGGGTGCCATAAGCGATGGCCTGTTCGGAGTGAAATGTGCCCTGCGAGCCGGTGAGGCCCTGACAGATCACCTTGGTATGTTTGTCGACGAGGACTGCCATTTTGGCGTTCTCCTGTAATGAATTCGCGGGGAAGGTGGGTTGGTACCCACCCTACGGGATCAGCCCTTGACGGCTTTCACAATCTTCTGCGCGCCGTCCTTGAGGTCGTCGGCGGCGATGACGTCGAGGCCGGAGGTGTTGATGATCTCCTTGCCCTTCTCGACATTGGTGCCTTCGAGACGAACGACGAGCGGCACCTTGAGGCCGACCTCCTTGACCGCCGCCACCACGCCCTCGGCGATCACATCGCAGCGCATGATGCCGCCAAAGATATTGACGAGGATGCCTTTGACCTGCGGATCAGAGGTGATGATCTTGAACGCCTCCGTCACTTTCTCGCGCGTCGCCCCGCCGCCCACATCAAGGAAATTGGCAGGCTCGGCACCATAAAGCTTGATGATGTCCATCGTCGCCATCGCGAGGCCAGCGCCATTGACCATGCAGCCAATCTCGCCATCCAGAGCGATATAGTTGAGGTCGTATTTCGACGCCTCAAGCTCCTTGGGGTCTTCTTCCGAGGTATCGCGCAGCTCTGCGATATCGGCATGGCGGTATATGGCGTTGCCGTCAAAGCCGAGCTTGGCATCGAGCACCATGAGGTTGCCATCGGTGGTCACGATCAGCGGGTTGATCTCGAGCATCTCCATGTCTTTTTCTACGAAGGCACGGTAGAGAAGGCCCATCAGCGACACGCATTGCTTCACTTGTCCGCCGGTCAAGCCAAGCGCAAAGGCAATGCGCCGCCCGTGATAGGGCATGTAACCGGTGGCGGGATCGACGGCGAAGCTGAGGATCTTCTCGGGCGTTTCGGCGGCGACCTCTTCAATGTCCATGCCGCCTTCGGTCGAGCAGACAAAGCTGATACGGCTGGTTTGTCGGTCAATCAGCAGGGCGAGATAAAGCTCGCGCGCAATGCTGGAGCCGTTTTCGATATAGATGCGGTTGACCTGCTTGCCTTCGGGGCCGGTCTGATGCGTGACGAGCGTGCGGCCGAGCATACGCTTGGCCTCTTCTGCCGCCTCATTCACCGATTTGGCAATGCGCACGCCGCCTTTTTCTCCGGCACCCGCCTCCTTGAACTTGCCCTTGCCACGTCCTCCGGCGTGGATCTGGGCCTTGACCACCCAAACGGGGCCATCGAGCGCGCCTGCGGCGGTCTTGGCTTCTTCGCCGCGCAAAACGACGCGGCCTTCGCTGACCGGCGCGCCGTAACTGCGCAGCAGGGCCTTTGCCTGATATTCATGGATGTTCACGCTCTTCCTCCCTTGAGTGCAACGACCGGGGCCGTCATTTGATCAGTGGCAACAGTTTCTTGAAGGCCGGGGTTCCGGCCCGGCCCAACCACTCGAACACAACCATTTCTGTGGTGGCGATACCTGCACCTGCCGCGCTGAGGCGGGCAATGCAGGCCTGTTCGCTCTCGAGCGTGCGCGAGGCTGTGGCGTCGGACACGACAAAGACCTCGTAGCCTTCTTCGATCAGGCTGGCGGCGGTTTGGAGCACGCAGACATGCGCCTCCATCCCTGCAAGCACGGCCTGCTTGCGCCCCAAGGCGCGGAAATGCGCCGCGAAATCGGCATCTTCCATGCAGGAGAAGTGCATCTTGCTAAGCACGACCGTGTCCGGCCCTGGTTTCAGGTCGGGCACGGTTTTACCCAAACCCGTCGGGTATTGCTCGGTCATCATCACCGGCACCCCCATTTCCTGCGCGCAGGCCATCAGGGTGCGGGCATTGCGAATCGTGCGGGCGGGGGCCTGCATGGCGGGGACGAGCCGCTCTTGCATGTCGATGATCACGAGCGCGCTATCGGCGGCACGGATGAGCATGTCTGTCCCCCTGATGTCATCCACAAAAGTGGTGTTCATTCTTGTGGTATTCCAAATACCACAGTTGATTTTACCCAGCAACCCGGCAATTTTCAGCCATGATCCGCACGTTTCAAGGCGATAGGCCGGACGCGCAGAGTTAGGGCATCCGAGCATGAAGGAATGCTGCATTGCGACATTCGCGCGGCGATTCGGCGCGATGGAGAGTTGTGCAAGAATGACTGAATGGTCTTTAAAAATACATTTTAAACAATGGGATAGTGGCTATTTGACCAACACGGGCTGCGCTCCGCCCTCGCTCATCCTGCGCGTCTGAATTGTGCTTGATTAACAAGGCTTTTGTGGGGTCCTGATGGGGGTCATGCTGCACCTGCGGCGACGAATTTTGAAAAAACGATTTGCCCGGCCTGATATGCTGGTCTATGGTATACCACAGAAATGAGCATGGCCGCCGCAGGGCGCGGGCGCATTGGAGGGATGACATGAAGCTACGCCCGATCGCGTCGAAATTCACGCTCAAGGATCATGTCTACGACCGTTTGCGCGAGGCAATCCTCGAGATGGACATTTATGACCAGAATGCCGATCTGCGGCTGGACGAGCGGTCGCTTGCTGAGCAACTGAACATTTCGCGCACGCCGCTTCGCGATGCGATTGCGCGCCTCGAAGCGGATGGGCTGGTGACGGTGGTGCCGCGCAAAGGGGTCTATGTGCAGCGCAAGAGCCTCGAAGAGATTCTCGAGATGATCGTGGCTTGGGCTGCGCTCGAGAGTATGGCGGCGCGGCTTGCGGTCGATAACGCGAGCGATAGCGAGATCGCGACCCTGCGCAAGATTGCTTCGAAGTATAACGACGAGTTGTCGGCGACACGGATCGCCGAGTATTCCGACGACAACCTCAAGTTCCACATGCATATCCTAGAGATTTCGCATTGTGGCCTGCTCAAGACCATGGCGGAGGGGCTGTTCTTGCATATTCAGGCCGTCCGTCTGCGGTCGATGTGGGAGGGGGACCGCGTCAAGCGGTCGGTTGTCGATCACGCTGAAATCATCGAGGCGTTGGAGCGCCGCGATGCAGATGAGGCTGCCGAACGGGTGCGGGACCACACGATGCAACTGCATCAGCATATCCGCAAAACCTGGGGCAGGCTGGAATTGACCCGAAACGCTGCGGCGAACACGGGCTGAACATCATCCTCAGACCCGGCAGCATAGGCGGGGTGAGACAGATTTGAAACGGGAGGGAAACCATGGCAGTCGCCAGCGCACACGCAGCACACAGCACGGCACCTGAGGGGGATATCGACAATCTCACCGACGGCTTTCACCTGCTGATTGATGCCCTGAAGCTCAACGGGATCACGACAATCTATAACGTCCCCGGTATCCCCATCACCGATCTGGGCCGCTATGCGCAGGCGCAGGGGATGCGGGTGATTTCCTTTCGCCACGAACAGCACGCAGGCTATGCGGCGTCGGTCGCGGGCTTTCTGACCAAGATGCCGGGCGTCTGCATGACCGTCTCGGCCCCCGGTTTCATGAATGGTCTAACCGCCTTGGCCAATGCGACTACGAATTGCTGGCCGATGATCCTGATCTCCGGCTCTTCCGAGCGGGAAATCGTCGACTTGGCGCAGGGCGACTACGAGGAAATGGACCAATTGGCCATGGCGCGGCCGTTCTGCAAGGCTGCCTACCGTCTGACCTATGCGCAGGATATTGGCATTGCTGTGGCCCGTGCCATCCGTTCGGCGATTTCGGGGCGGCCCGGTGGTGTCTACCTTGATATTCCGGGCGCAATGCTGGGGCAGGTGATGGATGCGGCTGAGGGCGCGCGGTCGCTGGTCAAGGTGATCGAGCCCGCTCAGCGGCAAATTCCGGCGCAATCGGCAATTGATCGCGCCATTGAGGTGATGAAAACAGCAAAACGTCCGCTGATCGTGCTGGGCAAGGGCGCGGCCTATGACCAATGCGATGACCTGATCCGTGAACTGGTCGAGAAATCCGGCTATCCGTTCCTGCCGATGTCGATGGCCAAAGGGCTCTTGCCCGACACGCATCCGCAATGTGCCGCCGCCGCGCGGTCGATGGTGCTCAAGGACTCGGACGTGGTCATCATGATGGGCGCGCGGATCAACTGGCTCTTGAGCCATGGCAAGGGCAAGCAATGGGGCGAGCCGGGGGCCAAACGCTTTGTCCAGATGGATATCGAGGCCGAGGAGATGGATTCGAACGTCGAGATCGCGGCACCCATCGTGGGCGACGTCGGATCGTGCTGTGAGGCGCTGCTCAAGGCCATGGACGGGGCCGGGATCGCCCCGCCGAAAGAGTGGCTGGATGCGGTCAACTCCAAGGCCACGGCCAATATGGAAAAGATGGATGCACGGCTGCGCAACAACAACGATCCGATGGATTATCACGGCGCGCTCGGTGTCATCAAGGATGCGATCAACGATCATCCCGATACGATCCTCGTGAACGAGGGGGCCAACACGCTCGATATGTGCCGCTCGATCGTCAACATCCACAAGCCGCGTCACCGGATCGACGTCGGCACCTGGGGTGTGATGGGGATCGGCATGGGCTCGGCCATCGCAGCGGCCATCGAGACCGGCAAGCGGGTGCTGGCGGTCGAGGGTGACAGCGCATTCGGGTTCTGCGGCATGGAGATCGAGACGGTCTGCCGCTACAACCTGCCGATTTGCACCGTGGTGTTCAACAACGACGGCATCTATCGCGGCGATGGTGAGAACTGGGGCGGCGGTGACGATCCCGCCACCACGGTTTTTGTCAAAGGCTCGCGCTATGACATGATGATCGAGGCCTTTGGCGGCGTGGGCGTCATCGCCCGCTCGCCGGATGAACTGCGCAAGGCGGTTTATGAAGCGCTCGAGAGCGGCAAACCGACGTTGATCAACGCGATCATTGACCCGGCAGCGGGCAAGGAAAGCGGAAATATCGGCAACCTCAATCCGCAATCGGTGGTGGCGCAACGCCTCTACCCGCAGGCGCGCAAAGACTGAACACAGAACGAAACTGGGGCGTGGGCAACCAGCCCACGCAGCTCAGAAGATGGAGAACCCTATGAAAGCTCTTGAAGGCGTCAAGATCCTCGACTTCACCCATGTGCAATCCGGCCCGACCTGTACGCAACTCTTGGCGTGGTTTGGCGCGGATGTGATCAAGGTGGAGCGTCCCGGTGTCGGTGACGCAACGCGCAAGCAACTGGTGGACGTGCCCGGCGCGGACAGCCTCTATTTCACCATGCTCAACCACAACAAGCGCTCGATCGAGCTCAACCCCAAGAACGAAGCAGGCAAGGAAGTGCTGACGCGCCTTGTCGAGACTTGCGACGTGCTGGTTGAGAACTTCGCGCCGGGTGCTCTTGACCGTATGGGCTTTAGCTGGGAGCGGATTCAGGAAATCAATCCGCGGATCATCATGGCCTCGGTCAAGGGGTTCGGCCCCGGCAAATACGAAGATTGCAAGGTCTATGAGAACGTCGCGCAATGCGCGGGTGGCGCGGCCTCGACCACTGGCTTTCTTGACGGTCCGCCGCTCGTGACGGGCGCGCAGATTGGCGACAGCGGCACGGGTCTGCATCTGGCATTGGGCATCGTGACCGCGCTCTATCAGCGCGAGCGTTCGGGCCGTGGGCAAAAGGTGCTGGCACCGATGCAGGACGGGGTGATCAACCTCTGCCGCGTCAAGCTGCGCGATCAGCAGCGTTTGCAGGTGGGACCGCTGACCGAATACTCGCAATATGGCGCGGGGATTCCATTTGGCGATGCCACGCCACGCGCGGGCAACGATTCGGGTGGCGGTCAGCCGGGCCGCATTCTCAAGTGCAAGGGCTGGGAAACCGACCCCAACGCCTACACCTATTTCATCACACAGGCCGCGGTCTGGGAAAAGGTCTGCGACGTGATCGGAGAGCCGGATTGGAAAACCGCCCCCGGCTATGCCACCCCGGCCGAGCGGCTGGACAAGCTCGATGCAATCTTTGCGCGGATCGAAGAGTGGACCATGACCAAGACCAAGTTCGAGGTCATGGACATCTGCAACCCGCATGACATTCCCGTGGGTCCGATCCTGTCCACCAAGGAAATCATGGAGGATGAGGGCCTGCGCAAGACCGGCACCATCGTCGAGGTCGATCACCCGACACGGGGCCGCTACACCAGTGTTGGTTGTCCGATCAAGCTGAGCGACAGCCCGGTCGAGGTCACGCGTTCGCCGCTTCTTGGGGAACATACCGAAGAGATCCTGCGCGACGTGCTGGGCTATGGCGGAGAGGACCTGGCCCGCATCATGGAGTCCGGTGCGGTCGGGAGTGCCAAACAAGCTGCCGAATAATGAATGGGTGACGGCAAGGCCGGCGCAGACCGGCCACCCGCACAACGGGAGGAGAGAATGCGACTAATAGTGATGGGGCAACAGGCCTTTGGCAAAGATGTGCTGGCCAAGTTGCTCGACACCGGGACAGACGAAGTTGTCGCGGTCTATTGCGAACCTGATCGGGATGGCAAACCTGTCGACCCGATCAAGGAACTCGCGCTGGAAAAGGGCCTGCCGGTCCACCAGCCTGCCAATTTCGATGATCCCGCCTCGCTCGAGGTGTTGGCGGGGCATAAGGCTGATCTGATGGTGATGGCCTTCGTCAATGTCTTCGTGCCCGAGGCGGCGCGCGACACGCCGACCCATGGCTCGATCTGCTTTCACCCGTCCCTGTTGCCGCTGCATCGTGGTCCCTCTGCGGTCAATTGGCCGATCATCATGGGGTCCACAAAATCGGGCTATTCGTGGTTCTACCCGTCAGATGGGTTGGACGAGGGCGACAGCCTGCTGCAGTGGGAATGCGAGATTGGCCCCGACGACACGGTGATCGACCTCTATTTCAAGAAGATCTATCCGCATGCGGTGGATAGCGTGCTGACGGTCTGTGATCTCTTCCGCAAGGGCAATCCGCCGCGCATCGTGCCCAACGAGGACGAGGCCACCTACGAGCGCCGCTGCACCCGCACCCACGCGCGCATCGAATGGCACCGCCCGGTGAAGCAGGTCTACGACCTCATCCGCGGGACCAACCCCGCGCCGGGGGCCTGGACCACGCTGAACGGGGCCGAGGTCGATGTCTATGACTGCGCGCTTGTGCCGGGGGATGGCATATCGGGGCGCGTGCGTGAAGTGTCCGATGCAGGCGTCGCGGTGCAATGCGTGGGCGGGCGTATCCTGATCAAGCGGGTGCGTCCGGCCGGGGGGGCCAAGATGCCCGCCGCTGAATGGGCCGCATCGGTCGGGCTTGCGCCGGGGGCCACACTGGGAAGCTGATTTCGAAACCAAGCAATGGGAGCGCATCATGGCTGACTTGGACTTATCCCACGCCACCACAGTAGGGCAGAGGCAGATCGCTGATAGCCCGAGAGGCGTAGGTCTGTCATGCTGAGCCGCAGCGTCCCCCTGACCGCGCCGGTTCCGGGCGATCTGCCTCAGGCGCGGTTCCCATCCATCAACGCCGCAGGCGTTCCCAAAGAGTTCTATTGATCATGGGCAAGAGCACACTTCACACCATCATGATGCCGGTTCGCGAAGACGGGCGGGGGCCGATCCTGTTCGCCCATGCCGCAGCCCTCGCCAAGCGCTATGACGCCCATGTGCGGGTGGTCCATTGTCACCCCAAGGCCGAAGACATGATGCCCTACGGCGTTGTGATCCCTGCGTTCCTGCGCAAGCAGTTGGAAGAGGCCAGCCAAAAGCGGGCGGATTACGAGCAAGGCTACATGCGCGACAAGTTTCTCGAAGATGCCAAGCGGCACGGCATCAGTGTCGAGCCGCGCGCCATCGGCAAACCCACGGCGGCGTTTCGCGAGTACGAGGGCAAGCAGGTCGAGGTCGTGCGTCATTACGGGCGTCTGGCGGATCTTATCTGCGTGGCCAAGCCCAGCCAGGAAGAGAACCTTGGGTACAACACGTTGAAATCGGCGCTGTTTACTTCGGGCCGCCCGGTTCTGGTGTGCCCGGATACCGAGCAGGTGGCCCCCGACATCGGGAGCCATGTCGCGATTGGCTGGAATGGCTCGCTCGAGGCGTCGCGCGCGGTGGCAATGGCCATGCCGCTGATCGAGGGTGCGGATCAGGTGACGATTCTGACCGCAGGGCGAATCGAACACACCGCCACGCCCGAGGAATTCCGCCATTACCTCGCGCAGCGCGGGATCACATCGCAGATTAACGCTTTTGAGCGCACCGGGAACATTGGCCGGACGCTCTTGGAGAAATGCACGGAAGTGGGGGCAAACATGCTGATCATGGGCGCCTATCACGAGAGTTATGAACGGGAGTCGCTCTTGGGCGGCAATTCCGCGACGATTGTCGCGGAGGCTAAAATTCCCGTCGTCATGGTGCATTGAGGCTGCGAGCACGAGGGACGGAAAACTTGTGGACAGAAAAGGGAGGACGACCGCAAACTGAAATTCGGTTCGGATAAGCCCACAGAAAAATGACCGAGGAGGGTCAAGGGCCTGTCAGAACCTCTAACGCATCTGGCCATATTCAAGGGCCATCAACGGGAGGAAGACATGAATATTCTGAAGACGTTAGCAATTGGCATCGCCGCGCTCGGGCTCTCGGCCCCTGCGGCAATGGCCGAATGGCAGCCGCGCAAGCCCATCGACTTTGTCATCATGGCGGGTCCGGGTGGCGGCGCAGACCAGATCGCCCGCTTTATTCAATCGGTGGCCGAGAAGAAGGACATGACAAGCCGTCCTCTCATCCCCAACAACAAGGGCGGTGGGTCCGGTGCAGAGGCGCTGATCTGGCTCAATTCCACGAACGATCCCGATCACACCATTCTGGTGACGCTCAACTCGTTCTTCTCGACGCCGATCCGTCAGCCCGATCTGAATATCGACATTCAGACCTTTACCCCGATTGCGATGATGGGTGTCGACCCCTTCGCTCTCTGGGTGCACAAGGACAGCGGCATCGAGACCTTCGAGCAGTGGGTTGACGCGGTCAAGGCGGCGGATGGTGAATATACCACCGGCGGCACCGGCACGGGGCAGGAAGACAGCATCGTGTTTGCCTATGTGAACAACGCGTTTGACCTCAAGTCGAAGTACATCCCCTTCGACGGCGGTGGTGCGGTTGCCGCGGCTCTGGCTGGCAAGCAGATCATGGCCACTGTGAACAACCCCGCTGAGGCGCGTGGCTTCTTCCAGTCCGGCGATGTGCGTCCGCTTCTGGTCTTCTCGGACGAGCAGATGAGCGCCTATCCGGGCATTCCGACGCTCAAGGAAAAGGGCCACGATTTCAGCTACTACAACCAGCGGGCCGTTGTCGGCGCGCCGGGCATGTCGGATGAGGCCGCAGCCTATTACCAGAAGCTCTTCGAGGACATCTTCAACTCTGAAGAATGGCAGGGCTATCTGGAGGCTGAGTCCCTCTCGCCGCTGTGGATGAATCCTGAAGAACAGCGTGCCTACTGGCAGTTGCAGGTCGAGAACCACACCAAGCTGCTGTCTGGCATGAAGTGATCTGAACCGAAACCGATAACAAGGAGGGCTGGCCATGCGGGTTGGCGAAATAGTGACGGCGGGCGTGCTGGCCCTCCTCTCCATCTATCTGATGTACAAGGCATCGGCGAACGGGATCGGCTTTGTGGCCGGGACCGGACCGCAGGGCGGCTTCTGGCCATTCTGGCTCTCGCTGGGCATGCTGATCTCTACCGGATTTATCGCTCTGAACTGGGTGCGGGGCACGTCTCCGCAATCCCAGTCGGATGAACCGGTGGTCGACTCTTACGGGCTCAAGACAATCCTGCTCGTAGGGGGCGGTATCATTGGCTTTGTTGCGCTGATCGACATCGTGTCGATGTACGGCGCGGTTGCGATCTTCATGATCTACTACCTCAAGGTTCTTGGCCGCCATGGCTGGTTCCTCACCGGCATGATGGTCGTGGTATTCCCGCTCGGGCTGTTCTTCTTCTTCGAAGGGCTGATGCAAATCTCGATGCCAACAGGCATGGGATTCACCGAGCCGGTGTTCAATGTCCTCTACGAAATCATCTACTGAGCCGGTCACGGCCTAGCTGACAAAGGGCGACCCAACCCATGGAAATTCTATCTCTACTTGGCGACGGCATACTTGTCGCAGTACAACCTCTTAACCTATTGCTCATCTTTGTTGGCGTGACTCTCGGGCTCTTTATCGGCGCAATGCCGGGTCTGGGCTCGGTGAATGGTGTGGCAATTCTCTTGCCGATCACCTTTCTTGTCCCGCCGGGATCAGCGATCATCTTCTTGGCGGCCATTTACTATGGTGCCATGTATGGGGGGGCGATTTCGTCGATTACCTTGGGTATTCCCGGGGCTTCGACGGCGGTCGCCACCACCTTTGACGGGCGACCTCTGGCTCTTCAGGGCAAGGCACGTCTTGCCCTTGTGGCGGCGGCGATTGCCTCGTTCGTCGGCGGCACGGTGTCGGTTGTGCTCTTCACCGGCTTTGCCCCGCTTCTGGCGACTGTAGCCCTCAGCTTTGGCCCGCCGGAAATCTTCGCGCTGATGCTGCTGGCCTTTGCCACATTCGTGGGCTTGGGCGGTGACGACATCCCCAAGACAGTGTTTTCGATCTGCTTTGGTCTCGTGCTGGCCACGGTCGGGTTCGACCAGATTTCCGGTGCACCGCGCTTGATCCTGCTCGACATGAACGGCTTTCTCGGGGGCATCAGCTTTCTCGTTCTGGCCATCGGTGTCTATGGCATCGGCGAGATGATCTGGACGATTGAATCGACCCGAGGCGAAGTGACCAATACCGAAGCAAAGATTACGGCAAAGGGCATTATCGAGGACACCGGCACGACCTTCAAACGGGGTTGGAAGGGCATGTCCATCGGCTCATTCCTTGGCTTCTTTGTCGGCGTGCTGCCGGCGGCGGGTGCTACTCCGGCCTCGCTGATGTCCTATGGCGTGACCAAGATGCTCTCGAAACGCCCGGACGAATTCGGCAAGGGCCATGTCGGTGGCGTGGCGGCCCCAGAATCGGCGAACAACTCGGCCTCGACCGGGTCCATGTTGCCGATGCTGACCTTGGGTATTCCCGGCTCGCCCACCACCGCCATTCTGCTCGGTGGTATGGTGATCTGGGGACTGACTCCCGGTCCGCGCCTCTTTGTGGAACAGTCGGATTTCGTCTGGGGTCTGATCGGGTCGTTCTACGTGTCCAACCTGTTTGCCCTGATCGTGAACCTTGCCTTCATCCCGCTCTTTATCTGGATGCTGCGTATGCCCTTCACGGTGCTGGCACCGCTGATCTTTGTGCTCTCGGTGGTCGGTGGCTATGCGGCGATGCAGGATATGTTCGACATCTGGTTGCTGCTGATCTTCGGCTTTGGCGCGTTCTTCCTGCGCAAGTTCGACTATCCCGTGGCACCTGCGGTTCTGGCCATCGTGCTGGGTCCGATTGCCGAACCGACGCTGCGCCAATCGCTGCTTTTGTCCTCGGGCGATCCGTCGATCTTCTTCAACCGCCCGATTTCGGCGCCGATCATGATCGTGGCGATCATCCTTATCTTGATGCCTGCGTTCAAATACTTGCGCCCGCGCCGGGCCAAGCCTGCGGAATAAAGGCCTATCGAGCAAAATGGAAAGGGGGGCCAATCGGCCCCCCTTTCAGCTTTCGTACCGGGTACTGCCGCGCCGGTTCTCGTCAATTGGCAATTCCATCAACAAGGGCTGATGCGCCCGCTGCGAACAGGCCTGACGCGGGCATAGGTTGCAGTTGAGGCCAATGGGCGCATAAAGCTTGGGATCGTCGAAATTGTAGCTCGAGGCATAGCGCAGGCGGTGCGCATATTTCGCCTCGCAACCCAAGGCGAGCGTCAGGCGGCGGTCCTGCGTTTCCTCGCTGAAAACCGGGCGATGCACGGTGCGGCTGACGGTGAAATAGCGCGCACCATCTGGCATTTCGACGAACTGCGGCATCATCACGCCAGGCTGGTAAAACGCCGTGTGAATGTTCCACACCGGGCAAGAGCCGCCATATTCCGCAAGGTGAAACGAGGTGGAATTGAAGCGTTTGGTGACATTCCCTGCCTTGTCGATCCGCAAGAAAAAGAACGGCACACCGCGCGCGCCCTCGCGTTGCAAGGTGGTCAGGCGCTGACAGACCTGTTCGAACGAGGTGCTGAACACCGCGGCAACGCGGTCAATGTCATAGGCGGCCAACTCTGCCTCGCGCAAGAAGGCGTCATAGGGCATGAGAAAGGCCGCGGCAAAGTAATTGGCCAGTTCCACCCTGAGCCGCGCCAGAGCATGCTGCGAGCCAAGCCCGCTGCGATCCACGATGCCCGACAGCACGTTTGGATAGGCGACAAGACACAGCACATGGGCCAGTTGAAAGGCGCGATTGGACGTGTCGAGAGCCTGCGACAGATGCACGACCCCTGTGGCTTCGTCATAGTAGCGCAGGGCATCGCCCATCTCTCCGATCCGGCGGATGCGTACGCTGATGCCATGCCGCGTCCGTAACCGTTCGCGCAGGTCGAAATAGCGGTCCTCGGGCGATGTAAACTCTCCCTCGCGCGCGCTTTCGGCGGCGCGCTCCAGCTCCGGGAAATGGTTTTCATGGTCTCGAAAGAAATTGTGGATCACCGTCTCGGGCGAGCTGCGCAAGAGTTCGTCGGCGGCGTTCTCTCCGGCGAGGCTCAGGATCTTTTCCAGCGCAGTGCGATAGGCTCCGTGCAATTCGAGAAAAAGATCGACCAGCCGGGGGGCATGATCGACCGCGCCGCGCAATTCCTGCAGATCCGGGCGGTCCGCCGCAAACACCGGATCGCGCACGGCATGGCGCAGGTCGGCCACCCGGCGCGCGGTCTCGTCCCGCGTCAGATCACGCCAATCGACCGCATAGGCATCTGCGATGGACATCAGCATCTGAACCGACAGGCTACGCTGGTTGTTTTCCAGCAGGTTGATATAGGACGGGCTGACGTCCAGCTTGCGGGCCATGTCGGCCTGGGTTTGCCCCCGCTCGCGCCGCAACTGGCGCAGCCGAGGGCCAATGAGGGTCTTGGCCATAGGAAACCTTACAACATTACAGATTTTTGCGTTGTAATGTTTACCATACACACATTGACATTAATTTCGTAGTGAAATCGGTGGGCTCCTATATAGTTGAAAATACCGATACACGCGCAAGATTCTATCGAAAGGACTGTCATGGCATATCGCATCGTAATCCTCGGGGCCTCTTATGGTTCCCTTCTTGGCACCAAGCTTTTGATGGCCGGGCAGGATGTGACGCTTGTCTGCCGTCAGTCCACGGCTGATCTCATCAATGCCGAGGGCACGGATGTGCGCATCAAGCTGCGCGATGAGGCAGAGCATCGTTCCTTCCGCTCGCATGATTTGCCGGGCACGCTCAACGCTCTTGCGCCCGAGGATGTGAACCCCGCCGATTACGATATGGTGGCGCTCGCCATGTCCGAGCCGCAGTATTGCGCCGACAATATCGTCGATCTCTTGGGCCGCATCGCGGCGGCGGGCACGCCGTGCCTGTCGATCATGAACATGCCGCCGCTGCCCTATCTGCGCCGGGTGCCGGGCCTTGATACTTCGAAACTCGAGGCGGCTTACACCTGCCCGCGGGCTTGGGCAGCGTTCAAGCCTGGCACAGTCACGCTCTGCAGTCCCGATCCGCAGGCCTATCGCGTGGCCGAGGATGGGGCGAATACGCTGCATGTCGGCCTGCCCACCAATTTCAAGGCGGCGATTTTCGAGGATGAGGCGCACAACCGCGTTCTGCGCGATCTCGAGGCCGCGATTGACGCGGTGACGGTCGAGGGCAAGGACGTGCCGGTCAAGCTGCGCGTCTTTGACTCGATCTATGTGCCCTTTGCCAAATGGAGCATGCTGCTCACGGGCAATTACCGTTGTGTCCTGCCCGAGGGTGCGCGCCCGATCAAAGAGGCGGTGCATGGCGATGTGGCGCTGTCGGAAAAGATTTACAGCACCGTCGATGAGGTCGTGCGCCGTCTGGGTGCAGAGGCCGACGATGCCGTGCCCTTTGCCAAATATGCCAGTGCCGCCAATGGCTTGCTCAAGCCGTCTTCGGCTGCGCGCGCGATTGAAGGCGGGGCGGATCGGATCGAGCGGGTCGATATGCTGGTGAAACTCATCGCCGACCAGCAGGGCATCGAGTCGACCGAATTCTCCGGCATTGTCGATACGGTCAATGCACGCCTCAAGGCCAATCGCCGGGACGCCGCTTGACGTGAGAAATCAGCGCTCGCGGTTCAGGCCGCGAGCCCTTTGGTTCCCATACGCAGGAATTTCTCGCGCCGGTCCTTGATAAGGGCGGCGCGATCCTTTTTGGCCAACTCGCTGAGCATCGCCTCGATCGTCTTGCCCACGGCGGCGATGGTGCTGGCCGGATCGCGATGCGCCCCGCCCATGGGTTCGTCGATCACGCGGTCCGCGACACCAAGTCGGGTCAGATCCTGCGCTGTCAGGCGCAGCGCCTCGGCGGCTTCGCGCATCTTTTCGGAATCCTTCCACAGGATCGAGGCGCAGCCTTCGGGAGAAATCACTGAATAAACAGAATGTTCCAGCATCGCGACACGGTTGGCAGAGGCAAAGGCCACGGCCCCGCCGGAGCCACCTTCGCCGATGATGACCGAGACCAGCGGCACGCCGATAGCGAGACAGGTTTCGGTCGCGCGGGCAATCGCCTCGCTCTGACCGCGTTCTTCGGCACCTTTTCCGGGGTAGGCACCGGGGGTGTCCACCAGCGTGATCACCGGCAGGCCAAAGCGGTCGGCCATCTGCATCAGGCGCACGGCCTTGCGATAGCCCTCGGGGCGGGCCATGCCGAAATTCCGTGCGATGCGGCTCTTGGTGTCGTTGCCTTTTTCGTGGCCGATGACCATCACCGGACGGTCCTTGAGCCGGGCGAGCCCGCCCATCACGGCGTGATCCTCGCCAAAGGCGCGGTCGCCGGCGAGGGGGGTGTAATCGGAAAACAGCACCTCGATATAATCGCGGCAATGCGGGCGGTCGGGGTGACGCGCCACCTGACATTTTCTCCATGGAGTCAAGGTCTTGTAGAGATCGCGCAGCATATCGGCAGCCTTGGCATCGAGGGCGGCGGCCTCGGCTTCGACGTTCATTTCGGCGTTGCCGCGGGCAATCGCACGCAGTTCCTCGGCCTTGCCTTCAATCTCGGCCAGCGGCTTTTCAAAGTCGAGGTAGTTGGTCATTGCGCTCAGGTCTCCACGGTTGCCGTGGCGTTATATGGCTGCAAGAGCGATGATTTGCAATCACAACCGGGTCAGGCGGGCAAGAGGACCGGGATCAGGGTTGCAATCAGAAGGGCGGCCATGAGCCAGTTGAAGATGCGGAGGCGGGTTTGGTTCTTGAGGAGGCGGCGGAGTTGTTGGCCGAGCAGGGTCCAGCTTGTGGTGCTGATGGAGGAAACCACAACATATACGCCTGCGACCCAGAGCACCGAAGCCAGATCGCGGCCTGTGGCGTAGAGGGTGATGGCCGAAAGCGCCATGCTCCACGCCTTGGGATTGACCCATTGAAACGCCGCAGACTGTAGGAAAGTCAATGGCTTACCAGACGCTTCTGCGTCGCGGGGCGGGGCGGCGTTGGCGATTTTCCACGCAAGATAAACGAGATAGGCGACAGAGCCGATCTTGAGCAGGGTGTAGCTGAGGGGCCATAGATCGAAGACCTGCATCACGCCAAGGCCTACGCAGGCCACCATTAGCGGAAAACCCAATCCGATCCCCAACATATGGGGAATCGAGCGGGAAAAACCGAAATTTGTCCCCGAAGCCATGAGCATGAGGTTGTTTGGCCCCGGAGTCATGACCGTGACGAAGGCAAAAGTGACGAGGGCGGTGAGCAAATCGAGTGTCATGCTGCAATCTTATGCGAACAACTTTGCGATGAAATTGCGTTCTATTGTGAAAGTTGCATTTCAGTGCAATATAATTGACTCATGGACAAGATTGGCGAGCGAATATTGCAAGAGTTAACCCGCGATGGCCGGATCAGCAATCTGGAGCTGGCGGAGAAGGTGGGGCTGTCGCCGTCGGCCTGTCTGCGGCGGGTGCAGGATCTGGAGCGGCGGGGCGTCATTGCGGGCTACCGCGCGGTGCTGGATCGCGGCGCGCTTGGGATCGGGTTTCTGGCCTATGTCACGGTCGGGTTGAACAGCCATACCAAGGCAAGTCAGGTGGCGTTCGAGCAGGCGATGAGCCGGGCGCCCGAGGTGGTGGAATGTCACAACATCACCGGCGCGGTGGAATATATCCTGCGGGTCGAAGTGGCGGATCTGGTGGCCTACAAACGGTTTCACACCGATGTTCTGGGCACGCTGCCGCAGGTCAATGCGATCACATCTTATGTGGTGATGGGGTCGCCCAAGGATGGGCGCGGTTGAGAATGGCCCCATAAAATGAAAGGGGGCCGTTGGTTCGGCCCCTCGATCATTCCTGCCATCGTAACTGGAAAACCCCGTAAAGTCAGGGGGTTGGAAGGTTGAGCACCTGACCTACGCGCAGGCGGTCGGTGGGCTGCATCGTGTCTGCATTGGCGGCGAGAATATCAGCCTGCCGCGCGAAATCGCCGTAAAAGCGATAGGCGATAGAGGCGAGGCTGTCGCCGGTAGCGACGGTATAGGAGTTCGGCACGCGGGGGCGCGCGGGCTGCGACAAGGCGCTGAGGAGAAGCGCGGTATCAACCCGGCCTTCGGCGGTCACAAGGCCCTGGGGCACCTCGACCTTGCCCTTTTTCGCGGCGTCATTCACGAGCGCGTCGATATAGCCCTCGGACTGGCCCTGCTGCAACGCGCCAAGCACCATGGATTCAAGCGCGGGACCAACCGGCATGGCCGCCGGTATTTGGGGCGCTGTGGGGAGGGCGGGTGCGGGCAGGGCGGGTTGTGCGGCCAAGGCCGCGCTGTTTACCAATGGGTCGGACGCGGGCGCGGTTGGATTGAGCGCCGAAAGGTCGGGTGCCGTGCGGGTGACGTCGCTGTCACTGAGGGGCGGCAGGTCTGCCACAGGGCGTGGTTTTCCGGGTTGGATGAGGATCAACGCCAAGGTGATGGCGACGAAACCCGCCGCGATCAGTGTTGCACGCAACATTGTAGAACCTCATAACAATCAATGCTTTGGAAAAATAATATCGGGTTCGACGCGTGACAAGCGACGCGCACGGCTTGGCCTGTGTCGTGGTCTGGCACGGCTCTTCCCCCGGTTGGTCCCAATTGGCGATGATCGAAACCGGCGGGCACCTGAGCCGAATTTCGTTGGCTATATTTAGTCTTGTTTTCACGAATTCGTCAATATGGAGTGATTCGGAAAGCCTCGGAAAGCCCTCAAAATGCGGCGAAACGTGCTGATTTCCCACACTCATCGCTGAGCATGGCGCGACCTTACAATCTGTAAGGTCCTTACATGGATTTTGTAAGCTTTTCGCGTGTGTTTGGCGCGCGCGCCAATCCGCCAGATCGCCTAGCCGTTCTCGCGCAGGATCCCCCCGGCGAGATAGAGCGAACCGCAGATCAAGATCCGAGCCTCGGGGCAGGTTTGGGCGATGGCGGTGACAGCGGCGAGTGCGCTCTCGGCGGTGGTGGCGGATAGACCCGCCGCGCGGGCGGCTTGGGCTGTTACCTCGGCGGGCAGGGTGTTCGCCTCGCCGGGGATCGAGAGGGCGGTGAGTGCCTCGGCATGGGCGGCCAGCGGTGTGAGATAGCCCGCGATGTCCTTGGTGTTCAGCATGCCGCAGACGAGATAGGTCGGGCGCGCGGGCAGGGTGGCCAGATGCCGGGCAAGCGCCTCGCCTGCCGCGGGGTTGTGGCCGCCATCGAGCCAAACCTCGGCTTTGGGCGCTGCCTCAATGAGCGGGCCGGTTTGCAAGCGTTGCATGCGCGCGGGCCAGAAGGCGCGGGTCACGGCGGCCTCGCAGGCGGCCTCGCCCATTTGGAGGTGGCGCAGGGCGGTGAGGGCGGCACCTGCGTTTTCGATCTGATGCGCGCCGGGCAGGTTGGGCAGGGGCAAATCCAAGAGGCCGGTTTCATCCTGATAGATCAGGCGGCCACGTTCCTCGGTGACGTGCCAGTGTTGACCTTGGGCCAAGAGCGGCGCGCCGTGGCGGGCGGCGATGGCTTCGATTACCTCCAAAGCCTCGTCCGGTTGCGGGCCGACGACGCAGGGCACGCGGCGCTTGATGATCCCGGCCTTTTCAGTGGCAATCTTGGCCAGCGTGTCGCCGAGATATTGTTCGTGGTCGATGGAAATGGGCGTGATGATGGTGAGCGCCGGTTGGTCGATCACATTGGTGGCATCGAGCCGCCCGCCAAGACCCACTTCGAGCAGGGTGTAGTCGGCGGGCGTGCGGGCCATGGCCAGAAGCGCGGCGCAGGTGGTGATCTCGAAATAGGTGATCGGATCGCTGCCATTGGCGGCGTAACACTCATCCAGAATGGCGGTCAGGTGCTCTTCGGTGATGAGCGCCCCGGCAAGGCGGATGCGTTCGTGAAAGCGCGCGAGATGCGGTGAGGTATAGGCGTGGACGGTCTTGCCCGCCGCCTCGAGCCCGGCGCGGATCATCGCCTGCGTGCTGCCCTTGCCATTGGTGCCCGCGATATGGATCACCGGGGGCAGGTCATTTTGCGGATTGCCCAAGGCCGCCAGCAAACGCCAGACGCGATCGAGCGTGAGGTCGATGATCTTGGGGTGCAGCGCCATCATCCGGGCAAGGATGACGTCGGATGTGGGGGCGGTCATTTCTGCGCTGCGTCCTGCGGTTTGGCGTCAGGTGCTGGCGCGGGCAGGTCGCCCTTGATCGCAGGGGGCAGGCCCATGAGCATGCGGGTGATGGTGATCAGTTCGTCGCGCATCTGGGTGCGCGGCGTCACGCGGTCGAGCATGCCGTGATCCAGCAGGTATTCGGCGCGCTGGAACCCTTCGGGCAGTTTTTCGCGGATGGTCTGTTCGATGACGCGCGGCCCGGCAAAGCAGATGAGCGCGCCCGGTTCGGCAATCTGGACATCCCCCAGCATGGCATAAGAGGCCGTCACACCGCCGGTGGTGGGATGGGTCAGCACGACGATATAGGGCAAGTTCGCCTCTTTGAGCATCTGCACCGCGACGGTGGTGCGGGGCATTTGCATGAGGCTGAGAATCCCCTCTTGCATGCGCGCGCCGCCTGCGGCGGAGAAGAGGATGAGGGGGCGCTTGAGTTTTACGGCTGTTTGGGCCGCCGCGATGATGGCATTGCCCACATACATGCCCATGGAGCCTGCCATGAAGCTGAAATCCTGCGCTGCGGCGACAATCGGTGTGCGGCCCATCTCGCCGGTGGCGACCAGCATCGCCTCTTTCTCGCCGGTGGCCTTTTGGGCGGCGCGCAGGCGGTCGGGGTATTTCTTTTGGTCGCGAAAATGCAGGGGATCGGGGGTGGGGGCGGGGACGTCCACCTCGGAGAAGATGCCGCCGTCAAAGAGGGCTGTAAAGCGGGCGCGCGGGGTTATGCCCATGTGGTGCCCGCAATTGGTGCAGACGTTGAGATTGTCCGAGAGTTCGCGGTGGAACAGCATGGTGCCGCACTCGTCGCATTTGGTCCAGAGGTTCTCGGGGATTTCGCGGCGCGAGAAGATCGAGTTGATCCGGGGGCGCACGTAGTTGGTGATCCAGTTCATCGGGTCCGGTCTCTCTGGTGGCGTTGCGCCATGACATAAGCGGGGCGCGGGTGAAATGCAATCAGCGGCGCAAGCTGAGGCGGATGGCGAGCCAGCCGCAGATGAGGATCAAGAGATCGAGCGGCATCATCGCCCAGAGGGCCTCGGCATTGTCCACGGTGAAGGGATAGGCGTAGAGCGCCAGCCCGTCGAATTGCCCGCGCGGGGCGGCGATCATGATGGCGCTGAAATTGTTGATAAAATGCAGCGCGGTGGCGGGACCGAGCGTGCCTGCGCGGGCGGTGAGGTCTGCGGCGGCGAGGCCAAAGGTGGCGGCCCAGGCCACCACGATCCAGGCGTTGGCACCAAAGCTCACGGGATCGTAATGCAGCACGGCAAAGCTGAGGGAGGGCAGAACCATCCATACAAGAGGCGATGCAAAGCGCGCGGCAAGCTGGCTCTGGAGATAGCCGCGAAACACCAATTCCTCGGCAAAGACCTGAAGAAAGAGGCCGGTGAGGGCGAGCGGCAAGAGCATCAGCCAATGCGCCGGGGTGAGGTTGGCAACCGGGTCCATCCCCTCGGGCATGGGCAGAAAGAGGAGCGCGCCGTAGAGGAGCAGCATGACCCCCATGGCGCGGGCGAATTGGCGCAAGGCAAGGGCGCGGGGGCCGATGATGCTCCAGAGGCCACGGCGGTGGACGACGCGCAGGGTGAGGCCAAGGGCCACGATCAGGAGGCCGAACACAAATAGGTTGATGAGCACGCCCTGCGGGTTCGAGGCGGTTTCGATTCCCGGCGAGATTTGCGCCCAAGCCTCGGGTCCGAAGAGGCGCGGCAGCAGCGCGGCATAGCCAAAGCTCAGCGCCACGAAGACCGGCACGCCAAGCGCGATGCCCGCCACAAGGCGCACGGGATGGGCCGTGGCGCGGGCAGGGCCAACGAGGATTTCATGGGCGTCATATCTCATGCGCGCAAGCTATAGGCAGGGCGGAGGGGTTGCAATCGGCTTGCCCCCGCCGCGCCTCTGGCCTAGACCGATTTCAGCAAATTTCGGGAGGCCCCTCATGACCAAGTTCGACAAAGCCAAACTGCCCAGCCGCCATGTGACCGAAGGACCGGAGCGCGCGCCGCATCGGTCCTATTACTATGCCATGGGCATGACCGAGACAGAGATCCATCAGCCCCTCGTGGGCGTGGCGACCTGCTGGAACGAGGCGGCCCCCTGCAACATTTCGCTTAACCGTCAGGCGCAGGCCGTCAAGGGCGGCGTGAAAGAGGCACATGGCAGCCCGCGTGAGTTCACCACGATCACGGTGACGGACGGGATTGCGATGGGGCATGAGGGGATGCGGTCGAGCCTCGCGAGCCGGGAGGCGATTGCGGATACGGTCGAATTGACGATGCGCGGGCATTGCTATGACGCGCTGGTGGGTCTTGCGGGCTGTGACAAATCCCTGCCGGGGATGATGATGGCGATGGTGCGTTTGAATGTGCCGTCGGTGTTCATCTATGGCGGGTCGATCCTGCCGGGCAAGGCGCCGCAGGTCGAGGAAATTCCGGCGGATTTCCGCAGCCGTGACCTGACCGTGCAGGATATGTTCGAAGCCGTGGGGCGGCATCAGAACCATGAGATGTCCGACAAGGCGCTGGATATGCTGGAGCGGGTGGCCTGTCCGTCGGCGGGGGCCTGTGGTGGGCAGTTTACCGCCAACACCATGGCCTGCGTGTCCGAGGCGATCGGTCTGGCGCTGATGAATTCCTCGGGGATGCCCGCGCCCTATGAGAGCCGCGATCAATATGCCGAGGCGTCGGGGCGGGCGGTGATGCATCTCTTGGAGCGCAACATCCGGGCGCGCGATGTGGTGACGCTCAAGAGCTTGCAGAATGCGGCGCGGGTTGTGGCCTGCACCGGCGGCAGCACCAATGCCGGTCTGCACCTGCCTGCGATTGCGCATGAGGCGGGGATTGATTTCTTTCTTGAGGATGTCTGTGACATCTTCCGCGATACGCCCTATTTCGTCGATCTGAAGCCGGGTGGGGCCTATGTGGCCAAAGACCTCTATGACGCGGGCGGGATTCCGGTGGTGATGAAGGAATTGCGCAAGGCGGGGCTGATCCATGAGGATTGCATGACCGCGAGCGGGCGCAGCATCGGCGAGGAACTGGACCTGATCGAGCGCGAGGCCGATGGCAAGGTGATCTATCCGATTGAAACGCCGATCACCAAGACGGGGGGCGTTGTTGGCCTCAAGGGCAATCTGGCCCCGACTGGCGCGATTGTGAAGGTCGCGGGTATCGCGCCCGAGCATCAGGTCTTTACCGGCCCGGCGCGGGTGTTTGAGTGCGAAGAGGATGCGTTCGAGGCGGTCAAGGCGCGCAATTACAAGGAGGGCGAGGTGATCGTCATCCGCAACGAGGGTCCGGCAGGCGGCCCCGGCATGCGCGAGATGCTGTCGACCACGGCGGCGCTGAGCGGTCAGGGCATGGGCAAGAAGGTGGCGCTCATTACCGATGGCCGTTTCTCGGGGGCGACGCGCGGGTTCTGTGTGGGTCATGTTGGCCCCGAGGCGGCGCATGGTGGGCCGATTGCCCTGATCGCCACGGGCGACATGATCACGATTGACGCGATCAAGGGGGAACTGTCGGTCGACCTGAGCGACGAGGAACTGGCCAAGCGCAAGGCCGCATGGGCCGGTCCGCGCGAGACCATTTATGCCAGCGGCGCGCTGTGGAAATATGCGCAATTGGTGGGCGAGACCTACAAGGGCGCTGTCACCCATCCTGGCGCGGCGTTCGAGCGGCATGTTTATATGGACCTCTGAGCGGGGTAGGGTCCGGGCGCTGGGCGTCCGGACCTTGCTCGGGCTGGGGATGATGGCCCTTGCGGGCTGTCTCGCCGTGCCTGCGGGCAAGCCGCAGGCGATGGCGGCGGTGGCGTTTCACGAAGGTGCGGTGGTGGTCACGGGACCGCGTGGCTATTGCGTGGACGCGGCCAGTGTGCGGCGCGGGGCGTCGGGCAGTTTTGCCCTGTTGGCCAGTTGTGCGAGCCTTGGTCAGACGGGGGGCGTTTATGCC
>NZ_JAGPVV010000189.1 GCF_018066915.1 Roseovarius sp. | reverse complement strand
CCCCGCTAAGAATGTGGGAATTACCGGGTATTATCTCCAGTCCGGCGCGTTCCTGTCATCAATCATCCTGCGCATTTGCGTGGCGGTAAGGATTTCCGTACTTTACAGGCTGGATGGTTCAACCTTTGATTGTCCGGACGGAGGACGTCAGAGTGTTGAACGTTGTTTGGGAATTGGTGATGAAAACTGGTGTCTTTGTTCTGCCCGCTACAGCATTCGCGCTCCTGATCGCGACGGTCGCAATTGCGGACGCTCCAGAAGAAGACATCTGGGCGGAATGCCGATCCACTGACAGTTGCACGATTGAGTACGACCATCTGGCCGATCAAAAAAGCGATCCGTTCTTGTTCAACGGAAAGGAGATGGATCGTGAGCATCCTCAATGGCAAAAATATCGAAGAAACCTGCGCCGTTACTCGGATGTTCGAGATTGCCTAATTAGTTCGGAAGCGAAAAGGGAAACCCCCAATCTAGTGCTGATAGACTGGAATAAAATGAGATCGCAGGAAATCATTGAAGTTTGCATGCATCGCATTTTTTCCAGCCTAGGAAGTCCGGATGCCGCAAAACAGTGGTTTGAGATTCAGGGCCTGCAAAACGTGGTGCTCAGAGTCGAATCTGGAAGCGTCGCCAGTGGAGGCAGAAGAGTCCCGCGCCGTGTAACCATTGTGAGTGCCGGCAATCTCCTTAGTGAGTCAGGAGAATGCTATAAATCTGGTGGTTTTCTATCCTCAAAGTTGTGCGCAAAGCTTGTCCACGGGGAATCATTTTTCGCCGAGTGGGATGAGCACAATCAACTTTGGAACACAGCTTATAGTCAAACAGTGAAATAAAAAGATAAGGTCACTGCGACAGGTAACGCATTGTGATTTAAGGAAGATTAAATCCCGTGACACGCAGTGAAGACGCCTGACACGATAACGATACTCCTCCGGCGGGAGTATTTTCACCAAGAAGAAGCCGTGCTCAGACCTTGGTCCGCCGCGCGCTCTCTGGCCCATGCGGATGGCGGGCATGGGGATAGGGCGCGTGGTGGTGGTCGTGATCATGGTGGTGGTCATGCCCATGGTCATGCCCGTGATCATGATCGTGGTGATGGTGATGCCCGTGATCATGGTCATGGTGGTGCTTGGCCTGCGCCTCCAACCGGCAGAGCCCGGTGCAGAAAGTATCGCAGAGCGTGCAATCCGCCACGTTCGAGCCAGGCGCAGAGGCACCTTGCCCTTCGACATGGTGATGATGGCTTTCTTGCACCGCGCCCACCTCGGCCTCGAAACCCAAGACCTGCGTGCGGTATTTGCACATGACGCAGGTCGGCGGCGGCACATCGCCAAAGGCGGGATGGCCTGCGCCCCGTGCCTCGGCCAAGGCGGCGCGCTGTTCGGGGGTGATGCGCTGCACCGCCCCACCTTCGATGGCGAGGATTTGCGTGCGATACTGACAGGTGCCGCAATTGGGCGGCGGCACCGCACTGAGTTGCTCAGTCACACGTTCGGCAAAGGTTTCCAGAACCTTGGGGTGATCACCCAGATAGCCGGCCTTGACGAATTGCATGCCCGGATGCTCGGCCGCGACGCGGTCGGTAAAGCCATAGATGCGGTCGATCAGGATGCCGGAAAAGAGGAAATAGGGAAACACCACGACGCGTTTGTACCCCAGCTTGACCACATGCTGCAGGCAGGGTTCCACCAGCGGGAAGGTCACACCGGAATAACCCACCTCGCACCAGCCAAAGCCGAGGCCTTCGTGCAACAGGCGCGCGATCTTGGCGACATTGGCATTGGCATCCGGGTCCGACGCACCGCGTCCGATCACCACAAGGCAGGTGTCATGCAGGCCAACCTCGCCATGTTTCACATTGGCGCGGTCAATCGCCTCGCGGATGCGTGCCCCGGCGGCGGCGATCATCTTGGGGTCCACCCCCAATTCGCGGCCATACCGCACCTCGATGCCATGGGTCGCGGCATAGGTGTTGAGCACGGTGGGAATGTCGTTCTTGGAATGCATCGCGGCAAAGAGCATCCCCGGCACTGCCAAAATCCGCTCGCACCCCGCCGCGCGCAGACGGTCCAGACCGTCGCGGATCACCGGGTTGGCAAATTCGAGATAGCCGTATTCCATCAGCCAATCATCGGGCAGATAGCCCGGCAGTTTATCCGCCAACACGCTGAATTCATCGACCGCCGATTGGCTGCGCGAGCCGTGCCCGCAGATCATCACACCCGTTTTGACCATGTTCATGCCTCCTGCGGCACTTCGTCGGCGGTCTCTTCCTCGGCCTCGTCCGCCTCTGCCCGCTCCTTGCGCGCGCGCAGTCCGGACCAGAGGCCAATCGCAATCGCCGCCCCAAGTGCCGCCGCCCCAAGCCAGTGCCCGTGCCCGGCAACCTCGGCCAGATGGCCCGGATGGGCGTGAGCCGCTGTGCCGCTCAGGAGCGCGGTCAGAATCGTGGCAAATCGCATGGCAGTCCCCTTATCCTTGGTCGCGCAACAGGGCGAAAAGGGGCGAACGGGCCAATCGGCCCCGACGATGCGCAATCTACCCCCGACATGGGTCAGCCGATTGTCGCACACCTTTCCGGCCCGGTTGCGGGCTTCGTCATGGACCGCTTATAGGCGTAGGCTCGCGGTGCTGCAAACGAAGAAACGAAGCCCCCGGCCCCGTTCGCGACATGTGCAGCCCTGCACGTGGGCTGCGCGGCGCTGCGGATTACCACACCCTGCTCCGAACCCTAGATTGGATGAAAAAGGAGAAAGCGACATGGGCCAACTGGTCAACGGCAAATGGCAAGACACCTGGTATGACACCGAGTCGACGGGCGGCAAATTCGTGCGCTCGACCGCGAAATTCCGCAACTGGATCACCGCGGACGGAAGCGCCGGGCCCACGGGCAACGGCGGCTTCAAGGCGGAGAGCGGGCGCTATCACCTTTATGTGTCGCTGGCCTGCCCTTGGGCACATCGCACCCTGATCTTTCGGGCCCTCAAGGGGCTAGAGGATCACATCGGCGTTTCAATCGTGCATCCCGACATGCTCTCGGAGGGCTGGGAATTCCGCACCGATTTCCCCGGAGCGACCGGCGACCGCCTCTTTGGCCTGCCCTTCGCGCGCGACATCTACCTCAAGGCTGACCCAGAGATTTCGGGCCGCGTGACGGTGCCGATCCTCTGGGACACAGAGCGCAACACCATCGTCTCGAACGAGAGCGCCGAGATCATCCGCATGTTCAATTCCGCCTTTGACGGGATCACCGGCAACACGCTGGATTTCTGGCCCGAAGACCTGCGCGCCGCCATCGAGCCCGTGAATGCGCGCATTTACGACACCGTCAACAATGGCGTTTACAAGGCCGGTTTTGCCACCAGCCAAGAGGCCTATGACAGCGCCGTGCGTCCGCTCTTTCAAAGTCTCGACTGGCTGGAAGAGCGCCTCGGTCAGAACCGTTACCTGATGGGCGCGCGTGTGACCGAGGCCGATTGGCGGCTCTTTACCACACTCATCCGGTTTGATCCGGTCTATCACCTGCATTTCAAATGCAACCGTTCGCGGATTGTCGATTACCCCAATCTCTGGGGCTATCTGCGCGAACTCTACCAATGGCCGGGGGTGGCGGAAACGGTCAATTTCGACCATATCGTGCGTCACTACCATTACAGCCACGACACGATTAACCCGCACCGGATCATTCCGATCAACCCGGTGCTAGACCTTGAGGCACCGCATGGCCGGGGCTGACATGCGCCCCGGCCTTGGGTCGGGTCAGGACGGGTTGGGCCAGACGAAATCCGGGCGCAACGCGGGATAGACCGGGCGGCCATCGCTGGGCTTGGGCACGCCGGTGGCGGGGTCATAAAAGGCGTGATAGCTGGCCGCGCCGATCTTGTCGCCATAGCCCATGAGGTTGGGCACGATCACCCGGATGCGGTGCTGCTTGTCATCGAGCATGATGGGCGCGCCGCAGGTGCCGCAGGTGCAAAGCTCGAGCGGGCCATCGGGATTGCTGGCATTGAACGGCTGGCGTTTCATGCCGGCCTCATTGTCCACCACGACATCACCGTGGTTGTAGAACACCACATGCGTGGTGTCCTGACCCGTCACACTCTTGCAGACGGAACAGTGACAGGTGTGATTGTCGATCGGGGCATGGGTTGTTTTGGTATGGATGTGGTCGCAACCACCGGAACATTGGTCAGACATCGGCCTTCCTCCTCAAAGCGATGCGGATGGGCGACCCAAGGCTCAAGACCCTGGATCAACCCTGGCCCTCAACCTATCATGCACCCGACGAGAGCCGGGCGTTGATTCTGGTCGGACGCGACTAAAGGATGACCCCGGCGCATAAGGCAGAACGCCCCGGTCCTTGCGGGCCGGGGCGTTCTGATTTCTGTTGGCCGGGAAACCCCGGCCTGCGCGGGCTTAGCCGCGCTCTTCGATGATCTTGACCAGATGCGGCAGCTTGTTGACCATACCGCGCACCGAGGGGGTATCCTCGAGCTCGCGGGTCTTGTGCATCTTGTTGAGCCCCAGACCGATAAGGGTCTGGCGCTGATCCTGAGGGCGGCGGATCGGGCTGCCGATCTGCTTGACGACGATGGTTTTTGCCATTTGTCCGGTTCCTTACGCTTCTGCCGCTTCGGCAACCGGTGCTTCGTCACCCTTTTTCAGGATGTCGGCCACCTTCTTGCCACGACGCTGCGCCACCATACGCGGGCTGGTCTCTTTCTTGAGACCATCGAGCGTGGCGCGGATCATGTTGTAGGGGTTCTGCGACCCGGTCGATTTCGCGACCACGTCCTGAATACCCAACATTTCGAACACGGCCCGCATAGGACCACCGGCGATGATGCCGGTGCCGTGCGGAGCGGTGCGCATCACGACCTTGCCGGCGCCATGACGCCCTTCCATGTCGTGGTGCAGGGTGCGGCCCTCGCGCAGCGGCACGCGGATCATTGCGCGCTTGGCTGCCTCGGTGGCCTTGCGGATGGCCTCGGGGACCTCCTTGGCCTTGCCCTTGCCAAAGCCGACCCGGCCCTTTTGATCGCCCACGACCACCAGTGCCGCGAAGCCAAAGCGTTTACCGCCCTTGACCGTCTTGGACACACGGTTGATCGCGACGAGACGATCGGCGAACTCCGGGGCTTCCTCGCGTTCGCGACGGTCGCGGCGGTTGTCTTCTCTTGCCATTCTCTCGTCTCCTTAAATCTTCAGGCCAGCTTCACGCGCGGCGTCGGCAACTGCCTTGACACGCCCGTGAAACAGAAAGCCGCCCCGATCGAAATAGGCCTCGGTGATGCCGGCCTTTTGGGCCCGCTCGGCAATCGCGGTGCCAATCTTGGTGGCAGCCTCGACATTGCACTTGCCCACCATGCCCAGATCCTTTTCGAGGGTCGAGGCCGCGGCGAGCGTCACACCGTTGACGTCGTCGATCAGCTGCACGCTGATGTTCTTGTTGGAGCGGTGAACGCTGAGGCGCACGCGCCCTGCATTGACCTTGCGGAGTTTGTTCCGAACGCGCAGGCGGCGTTTGAGGAACAGTTTTCTTTTGCTGTTTGCCATCTGTCGCGTCCTTACTTCTTCTTGCCTTCCTTCTGGAAGATGTACTCGCCTTTGTAGCGGATGCCCTTGCCCTTGTAGGGTTCGGGACGCCGCCAGTCGCGGATATTGGCCGCGACCTGTCCAACGAGCTGCTTGTCCGTGCCCTCGACCACAAGCTCAGTCTGCTTGGGCGCGGTCACGGTTACACCGTCCGGAATGGGGAAATCGACATCATGGCTGAGGCCGAGGTTCAGCTTGAGCACGTTGCCCGCCATCTGGGCACGATAGCCCACACCGCGGATTTCCAGCTCTTTCTTGAAGACATCCCGAGCGCCGTGCACCATGTTGGCGATGACCGTACGGGTCATCCCCCACTGTTGGCGCGCACGCTTGGATTTGCCGCGCGGCGTGACCGACACCTGCTGACCCTCGACGGTGATGGTGACATCATCCGTCGCGGTAAAGGTCTTGGTTGCCTTGGGGCCTTTGACTTCGATCGTCTGTCCCGAGAGCGTCACAGTGACGTCGGAGGGCAGGGGAACGGGTTTTTTACCAATTCGTGACATGTCCAGGTCTCCTTAGAAGACTGTGCAGAGCACTTCGCCGCCAACATTGGCTGCGCGCGCGGCTGCATCCGACATCACACCCTTGGAGGTGGAGACAATCGACACACCGAGACCCTGACGGACCTGCGGAATGTCATCGACGCCCAGATAGACGCGACGACCGGGTTTGGAAACCCGCTTCATTTCGCGAATGACAGGCGTGCCTTCATAATATTTGAGGCTGATTTCAATGGCAGCATGGCCATTGGCATCCTGCTTCATCTCATAGCCGCGAATATAGCCCTCGGATGCCAGAACATCGAGAACACGCACGCGCATTTTCGAGGCGGGGGTCATCACGGTGGACTTGCCACGCATCTGCGAGTTGCGGATACGGGTGAGCATATCGCCGATAGGATCGTTCATATCTCTGACCTCCTCACCAGCTCGATTTCACGACACCGGGCAGCTGCCCGCTCGAGCCGAGCTCGCGCAGCATGATCCGGGACACTTTGAGTTTGCGATAGTACGCATGCGGACGACCCGTTAGCTGGCACCGGTTGTGCAGCCGTGTGGCCGAGCTGTTGCGCGGCAGTTCCGCAAGCTTGAGAGAGGCGCGGAAACGCTCTTCCATCGGCTTGCTCTGGTCGTTGATGATCACTTTCAGTGCGGCGCGTTTCTTGGCGAAACGGTCCACCAGCACCTGGCGCTTCTTCTCGCGCTCGATCATTGATTTCTTAGCCATAGATCTATCCTCCCCCGGCTCAGCTGTTGAAGGGCATGTTGAAATGCTTCAACAGCGCCTTGGCTTCAGCGTCGGTCTTCGCCGTGGTTGCGATGACAATGTCCATCCCCCAGACTTCGTCGACCTTGTCGAAGTTGATTTCGGGGAAGATGATATGTTCCTTGATGCCCATGGCATAGTTGCCACGCCCATCGAACGACTTGCCCGGAACCCCGCGGAAGTCGCGGATACGCGGCATCGCGATGGTGATCAGACGGTCGAGGAAATCATACATGCGGTCGCCACGCAGCGTGACCTTGGCCCCAAGCGGCATGTCTTCGCGAACGCGGAAACCGGCGATGGAGTTGCGGGCCTTGGTGACGACAGCGCGCTGACCGGCGATGGTGCTCAGGTCTTCCTGTGCCGACTTCGCCTTTTTCGAGTCGCGCACAGCCTCGGCACCACAGCCGATGTTGAGCACGATCTTTTCCAGACGCGGGATCTGCATGTCGTTCTTGTAGCCGAACTCTTCTTTGAGAGCGGGCTTGATGACCTCGCGGAAGTGGGCCTTGAGGCGCGGGGTATAGGTTGCGGTATCAAGCATCGATCACGTCCCCCGTGGTCTTGGCATAACGGACCTTTTTGTCGCCTTCGATCTTGAAGCCAACGCGGGTCGGTTTGCCGTTCTTGTCGACAATCGCCAGATTGCTGAGGTCAATCGGCATCGCCTTGGGGATGCGACCACCTTGGCTCGTCTGGCTCTGGCGGGTGTGGCGGATCGCCATGTTCACGCCTTCAACCACGGCCTTGCCGGATTTCGGATCGACATTGGTGATCGTGCCTTTTTGGCCCTTGTCCTTGCCGGACAGAACGATCACGGTATCACCTTTTTTCAGTTTGGCAGCCATCTTACAGCACCTCCGGGGCGAGCGAGATGATTTTCATGAAATTCTTGGCACGCAATTCGCGCACGACCGGCCCGAAAATACGGGTGCCGACCGGTTCACCTGCGTTGTTCAGGATCACGGCGGCGTTGCGGTCAAAACGAATGGCGGTACCGTCTTCACGACGGACTTCCTTGGCGGTGCGCACGACAACGGCCTTGCGGACGTCGCCCTTCTTCACGCGACCGCGCGGGATGGCTTCCTTGACCGAGACGACAATGATGTCGCCCACGGATGCGTATCGACGCTTGGAACCACCCAGAACCTTGATGCACTGAACTCGGCGAGCGCCGGAGTTGTCAGCAACATCCAGGTTGGTCTGCATCTGGATCATTTGGTTTCTCCCGACCTATGGGGGGCGATGCACTGCCTTGTCCCCAGGGTTTCGATTAATGCCAAAAGGCGCTAAAGGCTTATGCCTCCAGCACCTCCCAGCGTTTCGTCTTGGATTTGGGCGCGCATTCGATAATCCGAACGGCATCGCCCACTTTGAACGTGTTGTTCTCATCGTGAGCCCGGTATTTCTTGGACTTACGAATGGTTTTCTGAAGCACGGGGTGCTTGAAACGACGCTCGACCGATACGGTTACGGTCTGGGCGTTTGCGTCAGAGGTCACGACCCCTTGAAGAATACGTTTGGGCATATCTCGGGCTCCTTACTCTGCTGCCGCGTTGGCTTTTTCGTTCAGAATGGTCAACACGCGCGCGGCATCGCGGCGCGCGGTACGCATCTGAGCGGGGTTTTCCAACTGGCCGGTAGCCGCCCGAAAACGCAGATTGAACTGCTGCTTCTTCAGGTTGGTGAGTTCCTCCCGGAGCTGATCCGGGGTCTTGTCACGCAGTTCCTTGGCGTTCATCGCCTTTTCCTTTCTCACAACACCGGCTGGCCCCTGACGGTTCGCTCAGGGTAACCATGAACCCGGTGGATGAATTGCAAATACCCGAATCCCCGGACTGGCCGGGGTGCGCGGATTTGGGCTCTATACGGGAGGTGATACCGGAGGGCAAGCGAAACCTCTGACAATCGCAATAACACCCGCTTGGGAGCCGCAGAATACAGAAACGGCCCCGGGTTCCCCCGAGGCCGCTCCCATCAGATCAGATCGCTTATGCGAGCTGGAGGTTCGACGCGCTCTCACGGCCGTCACGGCCGGATTCGATGTCGAAGGTCACTTTCTGATTGTCGGCGAGGCCGGTCAGGCCTGCGCGCTCAACAGCGCTGATGTGGACGAAAACGTCCTTGCCGCCATTGTCGGGCGCGATAAAGCCGAAGCCTTTGGTGGAATTGAACCATTTCACGGTGCCGTTGGCCATCGTGATGTCTCCTCTGGTAGTGCTGCCCGCGGGAATGCGGCAGTCGCGGCGTGGTCGGTCTGGATCGAGATACTGACAGCCGGTTTAGAGGAGCAGATGATCGAAAGAGAATAACGTTAGCCCCCTGCACATGGGGGAGTTTGCCAAATTTTACAAGGGGAAATCCAAAAATACCGTGGATTCAGTCAAAATCAGGCGCTTTTTTGCCCTCAACCCCAGGAATAATTGAAGCTGACACTGATGCGGTCGTCCTCGGACATGTTCATCGGCACTTCATGGCGCAGCCATGATTCCCACAAGAGGACATCACCCATCACCGGCTTGGCATAAATGAACGTGCGCAATTCCTGCCGCGCGTCCTTGCGCCGCACCGGAGAGGCCATCATCCGCGCCGACCTTGGGTCTTCCAGCTTGAGCGCGCTTGTGCCATCGGGCATCGCCACATAGGTCGTGCCGGAAATCACTGAATGAGGGTGAATATGGCTCGCGTGCATCCCGCCTTCGGGCAGGATGTTGATCCAGATATCCTCGAGCTTCAGCTCCTTGCCATCCAGATCAAACTCCAGATCCTCGGCAAAGGCCGCGACATGGGCATCCAGCACCTTGACCAGATCGGCAAAAATCGGAAACCGCCACGGCAGGTCGCTGAGCGAGGCATAAGACGTATAACCCGGATAGCCATTCTCGTCACACCACTCCTGCCCCGCCTCGTCATCTTCGGCGATCGAATAGCAGGACGCCTCCAATTCCTTGGCATCAATGGCAGGTCCGTGCTCGCTCAGGGCGGCACGATAGAGGCGGGTCACAAAGAGCGAGTCGATATTGGGCATGACCCGCAATAACCAGACAGTCAGGAAAAGAGAAGAGCCCGCTTTCAAATCGCAGGATTGGACGTGGCCCTCCCGCTGTTTTTTGATACCACCCTTTCAACCGAGACCCGGTTTTCAAAGGAGAGACCCATGCACACCCGTATCGCCCTGAGGGCCGCCACAGCGTTCTTGCTGCTTGGTACGCCTGCTTCGGCCGATGTCTGCAACTGGCGTCTCAGCAAATTGCTCGGAACCGCAAGAGCGAATGTCGCCACGCTGATCGAGCCTGTAACAAGCCCAACGACACTCGCCGAAAAGGCGCTTGGGTTCTACACGCTCAGCCATTCCGTGACCGGCGCAACCTTGCTTGGCACAACCATGGCAGGAAGCTCTGCCGCCAGCACCATAGGCATGATCGCCGGGTCGGGTGGCAGCGCGGGGGCGCTTGGGGCCGCTCTGATGTCTCCCACCGGAATTGTCGTGGGCGCCATCGTCGGCGTCGGTGTCGCTGGCACCGAGGGCTACTGCTACTTCTTTCAGGATGAAAAGGTGACGGACTACGCCGAGGTTCTCTTGATCATGGACGGCTTGGCGCAGAACGCCGATCCGCAATATTTCGAGATCGACAAACCCACGGATGACACCCTTGAAACAGCCGCGATCTTTATTCGCGGCGACGACGGGGTGCGCCAGATGTATCGAGTAAAGGACCTCTACATCGTCAACGGGGCCTTGATCCATCGGAAATGGGGGCGCAACACGCACCTCGGCAATATCGGTCTAGAGGTCGTTACTGCCCCGGACAGTGCGGCACCGGAAACCAACGCGGTTGAAACAAACCCGCCGCAAGTGAACACACCAGACGTTATCCTGCCAGAACAAGAGTAGCGCCAGAAAAAACCCCCGCGCGATCTCTCGCACGGGGCTATCTCTTAGGCTGGGTTCTACCCCGCCGCCGTTACCAGTCCTCGCGGACCACAACGCGGGTCTTGATCGGCAATTTCATTGCCGCCAGACGCAGCGCCTCAAAGGCGATCTCTTCGCTCACGCCGTCGATCTCGAACATGACTCGGCCCGGCTTGACCTTGCAGGCCCAGTAATCGACCGAACCCTTACCTTTACCCATCCGAACCTCGGTGGGCTTGGACGAGACCGGCACATCCGGGAAAATACGGATCCAGACACGGCCCTGACGTTTCATGTGACGCGTCATGGCACGACGAGCGGCCTCGATCTGACGCGCAGTGATACGCTCGGGCTGAGTGGCCTTGAGACCGAAAGTGCCAAAGTTGAGATCAGAGCCGCCTTTGGCTTCGCCCTTGATCCGGCCCTTGAACTGCTTGCGGAATTTGGTGCGCTTTGGTTGAAGCATCTTTCATTCCTCCTTAACGGCGGCCGCCGGCGCCACGGGGCGCGGGACCATCCTGGAGTTCCTGGGCCTTGCGGTCACGGGCACCGGGATCGTGCTCCATGATTTCACCCTTGAAGATCCAGACCTTGATACCAATGATCCCGTAGGCCGTGATGGCCTCGACGGGGGCATAGTCGATGTCCGCACGCAGCGTGTGCAGCGGCACCCGGCCTTCGCGATACCACTCGGTCCGCGCAATCTCGGCACCGCCAAGACGGCCCGAAACGTTGACCCGGATACCAAGCGCACCCATGCGCATCGCGTTCTGCACGGCACGCTTCATCGCGCGACGGAAGGACACACGACGCTCAAGCTGCTGTGCGATGCTCTCACCCACAAGGGCCGCATCCAGCTCGGGCTTGCGAACCTCGACGATATTGAGGTGCAATTCGCTTGCGGTCATTGCCGCCAGCTTCTTGCGCAGACCCTCGATATCGGCGCCTTTCTTGCCGATGATCACGCCCGGACGTGCGGTGTGGATCGTGACGCGGCACTTCTTGTGCGGACGCTCGATGATCACACGGCTGATCCCGGCCTGTTTGCACTCTTCGCCGATGAACTTGCGCATCGCAAGATCCTCGAGCAGCAGATTGCCATAGTCCTTGGTGTCGGCATACCAGCGGCTGTCCCAGGTGCGGTTCACCTGCAGGCGCATGCCAATCGGATTGACTTTGTTACCCATTAGGCTTGCTCCTCAATTTCACGCACCTTGATTGTCAGCTCCGAGAACGGCTTTTTCAGCGCGCCAAAGCGACCACGGGCACGCGGACGGCCACGCTTCATCACAAGGTTCTTGCCGACATAGGCCTCTGCCACGATCAGACCATCCACATCGAGATTGTGGTTGTTCTCGGCATTGGCAATCGCGGACTGAAGACACTTCTTGACGTCCTGCGCAATGCGCTTGTTCGAAAACGTCAGGTCCGTCAGCGCCTTGTCGACCTTCTTGCCACGGATCATCGCGGCAACGAGGTTGAGTTTCTGCGGGCTGGTACGAAGCATGCGCAACTTGGCCATCGCTTCGTTGTCTGCCACGCGGCGGGGGTTCTTTTCCTTGCCCATGACTTACTTCCGCTTCGCTTTTTTGTCTGCGGCATGACCGTAATAGGTCCGGGTCGGCGAATATTCACCGAACTTCTGACCAATCATGTCTTCGCTGACGTTGACAGGGATATGCTTGTGGCCGTTGTAGACGCCAAACGTGAGACCCACGAATTGCGGCAGGATCGTCGAACGACGCGACCAGATCTTGATGACTTCATTACGCCCCGACTCGCGCGCTGCCTCTGCCTTCTTCAAGACATAGGCATCGACAAAGGGGCCTTTCCATACAGAACGTGCCATGTGTTAGCGGCCCTTCTTCTTGGCGTGACGCGAGCGCACGATGAGATCCTGCGACGCCTTGTTCTTGTTGCGGGTGCGCGCGCCCTTGGTGGGCTTGCCCCAAGGCGTAACCGGGTGACGACCACCCGAGGTCCGGCCTTCACCACCACCATGGGGGTGGTCGATCGGGTTCATAACCACACCACGCACAGACGGGCGGATGCCCTTGTGACGCATACGGCCCGCTTTGCCGTAATTCTGGTTCGAGTTGTCGGGGTTGCTGACGGCCCCAACGGTGGCCATGCATTCCTGACGCACAAGACGCAGCTCGCCCGAGCTCAGACGGATCTGAGCGTAGCCGCCATCGCGGCCCACGAATTGCGCATAGGTGCCAGCGGCGCGTGCGATCTGCCCGCCCTTGCCGGCCTTGAGCTCGATGTTGTGAATGATCGTGCCGATGGGCATGCCCGAGAACGGCATCGCATTGCCCGGCTTGATGTCGGCCTTGGCCGAAGCGATCACCTTGTCACCAATCGCCAGACGCTGCGGTGCCAGGATATAGGCCTGCTCGCCATCTTCGTATTTGATCAGTGCGATAAATGCGGTCCGGTTCGGGTCATATTCGATCCGTTCCACGGTTGCCGAGATATCAAATTTCGTCCGCTTGAAATCGACGATGCGATAGAGGCGTTTCGCCCCGCCGCCTTTGCGACGCATCGTGATCCGTCCGGTATTGTTCCGGCCGCCATTCTTGGTCAAACCCTCGGTGAGAGATTTGACCGGACGTCCTTTCCACAGCTCCGAACGGTCGATCAGCACCAGCCCACGCTGGCCCGGCGTCGTCGGCTTATACGACTTGAGTGCCATGCTTTCTGTCTTCCGTTTAGCTCCGGCGAGTTTCCCCGCCGCGCGGGAATTTTCCCGCTATGTTTGAGGCCCCCGGAGGTGCCAAGTGTATAGGGCCCCGAAGGTCCCCA
>NZ_JAGPVV010000182.1 GCF_018066915.1 Roseovarius sp. | reverse complement strand
ATAAAGGAAAACTCCGCCGTGCCCGCATCGTCAAATTCCAGACTGTCGATCGCCATTGGCCTGATTTCGATGTCGTTGATCACGATCTCGTCCATCCAGATCGCGCGAAAGAATTCCGGCCCCGTCAGCGCCAGTTCGGCGCTGCCATCGGCGGTGATCTCCATCTCGTAATAGGCCCCCGATTGCAGCGTGATCGGCCCCTCGCCCAAGGGTTTGCCCGAGGCCAGCGTGACCGCAATCTCATCCCCACGGTTGCATTTCGCCAAGAGACCGGCAAAACCCAGATCGTCGCAGAGTGGTGCGGCATGAGCGGGGGCAGCCAGCATCGCAAAGGCAGCGGCGGTCAGTATATGTTTCATAAGTTTTTTCCCTCTTCCCTGTTGGATCAATCAGATACGACCACGACGCCCCAGGGCTGCTGCCCCACCTGCACCGATTTCACGACCTCTTCGGCCTCGACATCAATGATCGAAATATCGTTGGAATTGCCGTTGGTGGTGTAGAGGTATTTCTCCTCGGCATCGAAGGCCAGTTGCCAGACGCGCTGTCCCACCAGCAGGTATTTTTCCACCTCGAAGGTCTCGCCATTCACCAGCGCCACCCGGTTCGACGGCCCTAGCGCCACAAACATCTTCTTGCCATCCGAGGTGACGCGCACGCCCACCGGCTGCAACAGTTCCGGCGCGATGCCGGGCACCTCGAACGTCACCTTGTGGACGATCTCGCCGCCATCCGGGTTGATCACGCTGACCGTGCCGCCAATCTCGGCACTGACGAACAGATATTTGCCATCCGCCGTATACTGCGCGAAGCGCGGGCGCTGATCGACCAGCGTATTCTGCACGATCTCATAACTCGTGGTGTCGATGAAATGCGCCATATTGGTGGTCTCTGACGTGTTGACCACATATTTACCATCCGGCGAAATCCCCATGCCCTCCGGCTCTACGCCCACGGGCACTTCGGCGAGAATTGTGTGCGTGTTCACATCCGTCACGGTGACCAGATTGTCATCCTCATTGGCGATAAAGAGCGGATTGCCCGAGGGATGCAGCACGAACAATTCCGGGTCCGGCCCCGAGGGCAGCGTGTGCAATTCCTGATAGGTCGCGGTATCGAACACCCGCACCACATTGTCATCCGACGCACAGACATAGAGATGCTTGCCATCCGGGCTCGCGGTGATGCCGCGCGGGCGGTTTCCGGCGGGGAATTCTGTGATCACCTCCCATGTCTCGCTATCCACAACGGTGATCGTATTGCCACGTTCATTGCTGACAAACACCTTGCCTGCCAGCGCCGGGCTGGTCATCAAGGCCACAATGGCGGTCGCAAGGGCTAAGCGGGTCATCGGGTAATCTCCTATTGGTCAAAGGCGGTGCAGGCGCTCTCGGGCTGATCAAGCCCCAGCGTATCCAAGAGCGAGCGTTGGTGCAGGAACCCTTCTTGCGGCGACACGCTCAGCGTGATCCGTCCATCGGCCAGCAGGATCGGCTGCCGCATCTGGCCGTTCCACGCCCGAAAGGTCAGCTTTTGGCCCTTGAACGCCGCCAATTCAAACTTGTCGCTCAGCGCATAAGCGCGGATTTCGGCGGGATCGGCGCTCTTGGTGCGCGTCACAGCCTCGCCCAGCACCCGCAGCGCGAGCCAGGCGGTATAATCCTCGGGGCGCATATAGCGGCCGGTCAATTCCTCGAACCGATGCTGAAACTGCGTGCCGCCCCAAGCCTCGAGCGCCGGATGCCAGGCCAAGGGCCGCAGCCCCGCTGATCCAACGATAGGAGAGGGCCGCCATGTGTGAAACGGCAGATAGGTCGCGAAAACATCGGTTTCATCGGCGGCGATGATGACGTCATGCTCGTCCAAATCCTGCGTGAACGTCGGCAATTGCCGTTGCACCTGCACATGCCCACTATCCGTGCGCCGCGCGCCGCCTGTGTCGGTGAATTCCTTCTCATCCACGATCTGCGCGCCAAACTTGGCGGCAGAGGCGCGGTAGGCCTCGGCCAGTGCAATATCCTCGGGGTGGGAGCCGTGAATGAGCGCCCAGCGCGGCCATTTCTTCCAGATCAGGAATTGCGCCACTGCATCGCTCTGCATCTGCCGCGAGGGCGCGATATGCAGGATATTGCCCCGGCACTCGGCGCTGCGCAACGCGGTATCCGGTGCCAAAGTGTTGAAGATCAGCGTATCCGGTGCCGCCGCCTCTGACATCGTCAGCAACTCTTCGGCCCGCGCCTGCACCGCAAAGAACCGCAGCCCTTCGCCTTGCAACCGCTCGAACTCGGTCAAGGCAGTCTCGGGCGTGGCGGCCACCACCTCTGTTACATAGGTCTGGCCCATGAATTGCCCCGTGGTCTGATTGTCCTCGGTCGCCAGTTGCGCGCCGGCAAATCCCAGATCATCAGGCCGCAGATCAAGCCGCGACACAGGCAACAGGGCCGGGTAATCCACCCGCAGCACGACGGCCTTGACCTCTTGCGCTTGGGCGGGCTGTGCGAGGGTCATGAGGCCCGCAAGAACGAGCAAGGCTAAGCGGAACATGCGCGGTCTCCGTCAAGGTCGTGGCGGTGGCGGGATCGCCCCATGCGGGTATCCTAGCAAAACCGACGGGTTTGTAAGGCATTTTCGCCCTGCCATGCGCCACCGCGCGGATAGCCGCAGATGAAACGGATTATTACGTAATTATTTCAGATACTTGATATGGATCATACTTTGGTCGCACAGGCCGAGATGAAAAGGCCCGGCACCATCGGTCGCCGGGCCTTGATCTCTCCGATTCCGCCCCTCTCACGCCGGGGCAAAGAGCCCGGCATACTCTGCCCTCAGGATGTTTTTCTGCACCTTGCCCATCGTGTTGCGCGGCAACTCGTCCAGCACGATCAGCTTGCGGGGATGCTTGAACCGCGCAAGGCTCTTGGCTGCCGCCCCGGCAATCGCGTCAATATCAAGTACCGCCCCCTTCTGCGGCACAAGGAACCCCACCACCGTCTCGCCGAAATCGGGATGCGGCACGCCTACCACAGCACTTTCGAGCACGCCGGGCTGTTCATCCAGCAACAATTCGATCTCCTTGGGGTAGATGTTATATCCCCCCGAAATGATCAGGTCCTTGTTGCGCCCGACGATTTGCACATAGCCTTGATCGTCGATGAGCCCCAGATCGCCGGTGATGAAAAACCCGGTCTCGCGCAATTCCTCGGCGGTCTTCTCGGGCATGTTCCAATAGCCCGCAAAGACATTCGGCCCCCGCACCTCGATGATGCCAATCTCGCCTTGCGGCACCTCGGCCCCTGTCTGCGGATCGGTGATCTTCAGCTCCACCCCCGGCAACGGAAAGCCGACCGTGCCCGCCCGCCGCGCGCCTGCGTAAGGGTTCGAGGTGTTCATATTGGTTTCGGTCATGCCATAACGTTCTAGGATGCGATGGCCCGTACGCTCTTCAAACGCCACATGGGTTTCAGCAAGAAGCGGCGCAGAACCCGAGGTAAAGAGCCGCATATGCGCCACCAGATCACGGGTAAAACGCGGATCATCCAGAAGGCGGGTGTAGAATGTCGGCACCCCCATCATGGATGTGGCGCGCGGCAATTGCGCGATCACCTGATCCTGGTCGAATTTCGGCAGGAATATCATCGACGCGCCTGCCAGGAGGATGATGTTGGTCGCCACAAAGAGGCCGTGGGTGTGAAAGATCGGCAGCGCGTGCAAGAGCACGTCGTCAGCACTGAACCGCCAATAGTCCACCAGCACCTCGGCATTGGACAGCAAGTTCTGTTGCGTCAGCATTGCGCCCTTGGAGCGGCCAGTCGTGCCCGAGGTATAGAGAAACGCCGCCAGATCATCCGGCCCGCGCGCAGCAGTCTCGAAATGCTCAGGCTGTCCCTTGGCCGCCTCCGGCAATGTGCCCGAGCCATTGGCGTTGAGCGTCATCAGAGTGGCCCCAGCCCGATCCGCAACCCCCTGCAACGCGCCCTCTTTCGCCCCGTCACACAGCAGAACCTTGGCTCCGCTATCGCCCACGAAATACCCCAACTCATCGCCGGTATAGCCGGTGTTGAGCGGCAAAAACACAATGCCCGCCTGCACACAGGCCGCATAAACCGCGAGCGCCTCGGGCGATTTCTCGACCTGCGCCGCCAGACGGTCGCCGGGGGCCAGTCCGGCACCGCGCAGCGCATGCGCATAACGCGCCGTCAGACGCAGGAACGCATCGTAGCTGACCACCGCGCCATCCGCCAAATGCAGGAACGGTTCGGTTTGCCCGGCATGGCGACCGAACAGGTTGTCATAGAGGGGATTGGCCATGGCTCTTGTCCTTCACTCTGTCTTTTTCGCGGCGGCGGCGGCCAGCGCCGTCACCTCGGCAGAGGCGGCGATCGCGCCCGCCCCGGCAAATCGTTCATGGTTCTGCGAAATCTGCGCGCGGTCGTAAAGGTAATTCACCATCACCCCGCCCGATTGTTTTTGCCCATTGGGCGACAAGTCCGCCCCGGCATGAATGGCATGCACCGAGGCCCCGTTGCCCAAGTGGAACCGCGCCACTGGATCATAGGGGCCACCGTCGCCCCGCTTGGCCTTGAGCAGATAGTGCGCCGTGACCGCGCGGCGGGCCTCCGGCTCTTCGGGCAGCGCGGCACCGCTCTCGCTCAGCCAGCGCGTCAGCCCCGGAATGGGCGAGAGCGTGACAAAGGTCTTGAGTCCCGGCAATTCCTGCGACAGATCCGCCACCACCTGCTTGATCAGCGAATTGCCAAAGGAAATCCCCGCCAGCCCCGCCTGACAGTTGGAGATGGAGTAGAACACCGCCGTATCCGCCTCATGCGCGCCAATCACAGCCCGCTCTTCGGACAGAACGTCATGGATGGCCCCCGGAATACCCCGGCTCAGCGCCACTTCGACGAAAATCAGCGGCTCGTCAGGCATGGCCGGGTGAAAGAACCCGAAACAGCGCCGGTCCTTGGGGGCCAGACGCCGGCGCAGGTCATCCCAACTGTCAATCGCATGCACCGCCTCATAGGCGATGATCTTTTCCAGCACATCGGCAGGCGAGGACCAGTTGATCGGGCGCAGCACCAGAAAGCCGCGATTGAACCAAGAGGCGAACAGATGCTTGAGATCAAGGTCCACCACCGCCAGCCCCGGATTGTCGCGCGCCAGACGCAAGAGGTCTGCCCGCATCGCCACAAGCTGCGCCGTGGCCCCCGGCACCTGATTGAGGCGGCGCGCCAGTTCCTGACGTGGCGGCTCGGATGCGGCCATGAAGGCGCGATAGCTGTCGCGGTCCGGCCCCGCCTCGAACGAGTCAAGCGCATTGCGCACGCTCTCGGGATCGACGCCCATGCCTTCGGTCAGAAACCGAAAGAACGCCAGCTTTTCAGTATCGGCCATCCCGGCGTAGCGATCAAGGATCAGCCGCGCCAGCGCCATCCCCGACACTTCGCCAGAGTTGCCCATCAGGGTCCGACACAGATCCTCGATGCTCCGGTTCTTGTGGTCCGGCTCGGATGCACCGCGATACCGCCGCTCGAATACCGTCGCCAGCAGATCGGCGAGCACGCTCATCGCATCGTCCCCATGACCAGATCAGGCAGCCAGGTTGCCAGCCCCGGAAAGAGGCACAGCAGCACAATCGCCAGAACCATGCAGCCGACATAAGGCAAGGACCCGACAAGGATGGTCTTGAGCTTGATATCCGGCGCGATGGAATTGATGACGTAGAGGTTCAGACCCACAGGTGGCGAAATCAGCCCGATTTCCATGTTGATCGTCAGCACGACCGCGAACCAGATCGGATCGAACCCGGCCGTCGTGATGATCGGCAACAGGATCGGTGCCGCCATCAGGATCACCGCCACCGGCGGCAAAAAGAACCCCGCGACCAAAAGGAACACATTGACCGCGCCCATCAGCACCCAACGGTTCACATCCAGCGTGCCGATCCATTCGGCAATGGATTGGGTGATGAAAAGCGACGACAGCATGTAGGAGAACACCCCCGCCGCCGCGATGATGAAGAGGATCATCACGCTCTCGCGGGTGCTGTCGCGCAGCACGACCCAGAGCGCGCGCGGCGACCAGAGCTTGTAAATCACCATGGCAATCACAAGGCACAAGAGCGCGCCAACCGCCGCCGTCTCGGACGGCGTGGCGATCCCGCCATACATGGCATAGAGCACGCCAAGGATGATGAAGAGAAACGGCAGCACGCGTGGCAGGATCTCGATCCGCTCGCGCCAGCTATAGCTGCGCCCAGTCAGCAGGTTCATATCCCCCGACCGCCATGTGGAATAGAGCGACCACGCCATAAAGAGACCCACCAGCATCAGCCCCGGAATAACCCCGGCCAGAAAAAGCCGCCCAATCGAGGTTTCCGTTGCAATGCCGTAGACAATCATCGTGACCGACGGCGGGATCAGAATACCCAGCGTCCCGCCCGCCGCAATAGAGCCAGCGGCCACCGCATCAGGATAGCCCCGCTTGCGCATCTCGGGGATGCCCATCTTGCCAATCGCGGCGCAGGTGGCGGGGCTCGATCCGGACATCGCGGAAAAGAGCGCGCAAGCCCCAAGGTTCGAGATCACGAGCCCACCGGGCACGCGCGTCAGCCACCGCTCCAGCGCCTCATAAAGATCAGCGCCTGCACGGGTTGAGGCAATCGAGGCCCCCATGATGATGAACATCGGGATCGACAGAAGGGCAAAGTTGTTGAGCTTGCCAAAGAAGATTTCCGGCAGCAATTCGAGAGACCGCATCCCGTCGAACACGATCAGGAACCCGCCCGAGACGATCAGCAGGCCCAAGGCCACCGACACCCCGGAAAACAACACCACGATGGTTGCAATCGCAACGATCAGGCCAAGCAAAAGCGGGTCCATCAGACGTCCTCCAGCCCAAAGGGCGCATCAATGTTCAAGAGCAGCGCCACAAGATCGGCGACCAGTTGCAAGAGAAAGAGGCCAAGGCCCACGGGTATGGCGAGATAGGGTATCCACAGATCAATCGCCCAGACCGTATCCGAGGTCCAACCGCGCGCCCAGGCGACGTGCCAGAATTCATAGCCATACCAGAGCATGACCGCGACAATCACGATCGAGAGCGTGAGCGTCACCACCGCCAACCCCTTGCGCGCCCGGCGCGGAACCGCAAGCGGGACGAGGTCCACGTTCACATGCCCGCGCAGGCGCTGCACATAGGACAGACCCAAGAGCGTGGCCGCAATCATCAGATAGATCACCGCCTCTGTCTGCCAGACGGTGGTACCGTTCATCACGAACCGGACCCAGATCATCTGGCAGGTGATGAAGACGGAGGCAACGATCATCGCCGCCGAAATCCACCCCGCCAGGGTAGAGAGCGCCGCAACCGCGCGCAGAAAAGGATTTTGTCCGGTGCGCGCAACGGCACCCGATGCATGGCCAGCCATGGTCTACCTCATGTCAGGGGGGGGCAGGAGAGCGGCTGCCGCGCGCGATATCAGCGCGGCAGCCCGAGACGATCACTCGACAGCGAACGCCATATCAAGCAGCGCCTGTCCATCCGGCACGCTTGCCACGAACTCTTTGTAAGAGGTCTCTGCTGCCAGCGCGCGCCAAGCCTGGAAATCCTCTTCGGTCATCGCGGCAATCTCGACGCCCGCATCCTTGAACACCTGAACCGACGCGGCGTCCTCTTTCTTGGCCTCGTCCAGATAGAAGGCTTCGGCCTTTTCCGCCGCCGCCATCAAGGCCGCCTGCTGCTCCGCACTCAGCCCATCAAAGGTGGATTTGTTCATCAAGAGCGGCTGATACATGAACCACAGAGCCACGTCGCCTGCAGGCGTGTAGCATTTCACCTGCTCATAGATGCGGTAGGACACGAACGACGAGGACGAGGTGTTGACCGCATCCAGAACGCCGGTCTGCATCGCGTTGTAGATCTCGGACGAGGCCATCGACGCAATCGAGGCACCGGCACCCGCCAGCATCTGCTCAAACGCCTTGCCTGCGGCGCGGGTCTGCATGCCTGCCACATCCTCGGGCTTGGTGATGCATTTGTCGGTGCTGGCAAAGCCACCGGCCAGATAGCCATGCACCAGAACCATCACGTCATCTTCGGCCATCTTGGCCTCGATCGCCTCCATGAAGGGGCTGTCCGAGAGGCGCGCGGCGTGGTCGTGGTTCTTGACCAGACCGGGCATCAGCGTGAGGTTGTAGGACGGCTGCTGGCCCCCGGCATAGCTGAGCGGCAACACGGTCATGTCAAGCTGACCCCGGCTCAGCGGCGTATACTGTTCGCGCGCCTTGAAGAGCGACTCCGAGCCAAAGATCTTGATGTCGAGATCGACACCGGCGGCGGCCACCTCATCGGCCACGATCTGCGCCACCTTGTGACGCACGTCGTTGTTCGACCACTGATGCGACAGGCGCAGTTCGGTGGCAAGGGCGGCGCTGCTCAGCAGCATCATCCCGGCAGCAGCCGCCGCCGTGAAAGTCATCTTGTTCATATCTTCCTCCCATTCTGCCCGAACGTGTGGCCCGGACCGTGTAGGGGAGTGTTTGGTGTTTTGAATTCAGAGTCAAGATTTTTGTATACAAGAGTTTCCCACTTGCGCACAAACCCCGCCCTCGCTAGGATTTTTTTATGGAGATACGCCGCGCAGACATGATTGCCGACACGTTGGAAGAGCTGGTTTTTACCGGCGACTTCAGCGATGGCGACCGGCTGGACGAAATCCGCCTCGCCCGGCAATTCAATGTCTCGCGCACTCCGATTCGTGAGGCATTGCAACGGCTTGTGGCCTCTGGTCTGGCGGTGCAAATCCCCCGCCGCGGCGTATTCATCCGCCAACCCGGCCTTGTCGAACTGATGGAGATGTTCGAGACCATGGCCGAGATCGAAGGCGTCTGTGGCCGTCTTGCCGCGCACCGCATCTCGGAATCAGCCCTCGCCGATCTCGACACCGCCAACGCCCGCTGCACCGAGGCGATCGCTGCGGACGATGCCGATGGCTACTACCGCGAGAACGAGCGTTTTCACCACATGATCTATCGTCACGCGGGCAACGGCTTTCTCGAGCAAGAGGCGCTGCGCCTCCACCGCCGCCTGAAACCGTTTCGCCGGATGCAATTGCGCCTGCGCGGGCGGATGGCACAATCCATGGCCGAACACGAGGCCGTCGTCACCGCCCTACGCGCCGGAGAGGCCGAGCGTGCCGCAGAGGTGCTGCGCGGCCATGTCGCCATCCAAGGCGAGAAATTCCACCTCTTGATGGCCAGCCTCCGCCGCGCCGCGGAATGACATCGCCCCCGCTGGACAGCGCCCGCGCGCGCCATTAGGTAAGCGGAATGGCCAAGGACAAGGAAAATCCGAACTACAAGGTGATCGCCGAGAACCGGCGCGCACGCTATGACTATGCCATCGACGATGATCTCGAATGTGGCATCATCCTCGAAGGCTCCGAGGTGAAATCGCTTCGCGTCAACAGCGCCAATATCGCCGAGAGCTACGCCATGGTCGAAAATGGCGAACTCTGGCTCGTGAATTCCTACATCGCCCCCTACGAGCAGGCCAAGACCTTTGGCCACGAGGAAAAGCGGCGGCGCAAGCTGCTGGTTTCGAAAAAGGAAATGTCCCGCCTCTGGAGTGAAACTCAGCGCAAGGGCATGACGCTGGTGCCGCTCGTGCTCTATTTCAACCATCGCGGCATCGCCAAGCTCAAGATCGGCATCGCCAAGGGCAAAAAGAACCACGACAAGCGCGAAACCGAGGCCAAGCGCGATTGGGCCCGGCAAAAGCAGCGCCTGCTCAAGGATCATGGCTAGGCCACGGGAGAGCGACGGATGGAATTGATCATCGCTCTTCTGACCGGTGCCACGGCGGCGATGATCGCCGCTGGCCTCTGGCTTTCGCCGCGTATGGGCTGGCTCTTGCATGCGGCGGTGGGCGCGGTCGGAGGGGCCGTTGCCGGATACCTTCTCAGCCTCACCCCGGCCACGGGCGGCGACGCCGCCTATATCCTCCGCCTCATCACCGCGACGGGCCTCTGCGGTGCCGCAGCCCTCTGGGCGCTTGGCGCTGCCACCCGCCTCTTGCGGCGATAACCGCAGGCACGCTGCACGGTCTTGCCCTTTTGCCCCTCAGACTGTAGGCAGAAAGCGTTTGAACCGGGGGGCAAATGGCCATGGACGATCCGAAAACGCTTGTTTCCACCGATTGGTTGGCGGCCCATTTCAAGGATCCAGACCTGCGTATTCTCGACGGCACCATGTTCATGGCCGCCGAGGGGCGCAGCGGGCGCGCGGAATACGAGGCCGCGCATATCCCCGGCGCGCGCTTCTTTGACATCGACGACATCAGCGATGCGCGCTCGGAACTCCCGCACATGGCCCCGCCGGTCGAGAAATTCATGTCCAAACTCCGCGCCATGGGCGTCGGCGACGGGCATCAGGTGGTGGTCTATGACGCCAAGGGGATGTTTTCGGCGGCCCGCGTCTGGTGGCTCTTCCGGCTGATGGGTCAGGACAATATCGCCGTGCTCGATGGCGGTTTCCCGAAATGGCAAGCCGAGGGCCGCGCCATCGAGGATATGCCGCCCATCATCCGCGACCGCCACATGACCGTGCGCCGCCAGAACCAGATGGTCAAGGACGTGACTCAGGTTGCCGCCGCCGCCAAGCTGGGCGATTACGAAATCCTTGATGCCCGCTCTGCCGCCCGTTTTCGCGGCGAGGCCCCCGAGCCTCGCACCGGTCTGCGCGCAGGCCACATCCCCGGCTCCAAGAACGTGCCCTATACCGACCTCTTGAACGCCGACATGACCATGAAAGACCCCGACGCCCTGCGCGCGGTCTTCGCCGCCGCCGGGGTGGATATGACCAAGCCGGTCATCACCTCCTGCGGCTCTGGCGTGACCGCCGCCATCATCAATCTGGCGCTGGAGCGGATCGGCAAGACCGACCATGCGCTTTATGACGGGTCTTGGACCGAATGGGGCGCGTTCCCCACCCTGCCTGTCGCCACTGGAGAAGCCTGATGTTTGACGCCCTGAAAGAAAAACCCGCTGACAAGATTCTGGCCCTCGGTCAGGCGTTCCGCGAGGACCCGCGCGAGACCAAGATCGACCTTGGCGTCGGCGTCTACAAAACACCCGAGGGCGTGACCCCGGTCATGCGCGCGGTCAAGGCCGCCGAAAAACAGCTCTGGGAAACTGAGACCACCAAGGCCTATACCGGCCTAGCGGGCGATCCGGCCTTTGCCGATGTGATGATTTTGCTCATCTTGGGTGATGCCGTGACCCGCGATCAGGTCTCGGCGATTGCCACGCCGGGCGGCACCGGTGCGGTGCGTCAGGCCTTTGATCTGATCAAGATGGCCACCCCTGGTGCCCGCGTCTTTGTCTCGGATCCGACATGGCCCAACCACCTGAGCATCCTTGCCCATATGGGCATCGAGGTGGTGATGTATCGCTATTTCGACCCTGAAACCGTGGGCGTCGATTTCACCGGCATGATGGCCGATCTGGACGGTCTGCGCGCGGGCGATGTGGTGCTGCTACATGGCTGCTGCCACAACCCGACCGGTGCCAATCTCAACATGACCGAGTGGCGCGCGGTGGTGGACCTGCTCAATGCGCGTGGCGCTCTGCCGATGATCGACATCGCCTATCAGGGCTTTGGCGACGGACTCGAGGCGGATGCCGCCGCCGTGCGGTTCGTGGCGGAAAACTGCCCCGAGATGCTGATTGCGGCCAGTTGCTCCAAGAACTTCGGTATCTACCGCGAACGCACTGGCATCCTCATGGCCGTGGCGCAGGACCGCGCCTTGCAGAAAGTCACCCAAGGCAACCTCGCCTATCTCAACCGCCAGAACTATTCCTTTCCGCCCGATCACGGTGCGCGATTGGTGACGATGGTTCTGACCGATCCCGCCCTGCGCGCCGACTGGCAGTCAGAGCTTGAGGAAGTGCGCCTTGGCATGCTCAAGCTGCGCGAATCCCTCGCGGCAGAGTTGCAGCGAATTTCCGGCTCGGACCGCTTTGGCTTTATCGCCCAGCATCGCGGCATGTTCTCGCGGCTTGGGGCCACCCCTGAACAGGTCGAGCGCCTGCGCGCCGACCATGGGATCTACATGATCGGCGACAGCCGCATCAACATTGCAGGGCTCAACGCAAAAACCGTTCCGATATTGGCCAAAGCAATGATCGAGGTGGGCGTATAAGGCGCCCACACTCTCCACCCAAAGTCGCATAGCGCCCCGCCCTGACGCGGCATACCATCGCCGCATGAAACGGGCGCATTTCTTCTGGCTTCTGGCCGGGTTTCTGTCGGCCTCTGCCGCCACGGCGCAGGGGCTTGTGCCGTTGCGCGACGGGGCCAGCGTGGCCTTTCTCGGGATCACCTTCATCGACACCTCGACCGAGGGTGCCTATAACCCTGTGCGCGCCGATGAAACCGCGCGTCTGGCGCTGGTGCAGGACTATGTCCAGACCCGCTTTGCCGAGGATGGGTTTGCCATCGTCGATCTCGCCCCGATTTCCACCGATCTGGCCGCCGTGACCAATCCCGCCGATTGCTACGGCTGCGAGACCCGTCTCGCCGCGCGGCTCGATGCCGATTACGTGCTGGTGGGTGAGGTGCAAAAGGTCTCGAACCTGATCCTGTCGATGAACCTTGTGCTGCGCGCCGTGCCCAGCGGCGAGGTGGTGCGCGCCCGCGCGGTCGATATCCGCTCCAACACCGATGATTCCTGGCTGCGCGGCATGCGCTATATCTTCAAGACCCATATCTTTGCGGAGGGATGACATGAAACATCTGACCCCGGCCCTTGCGGCGCTGCTGCTCTCTGGTCCCGCACTGGCGCAATCAGCCTGGCCCGACATTCAATCCGCCCTTTACGGCGACGCGTCCCTCATTGCCCAAAGCGCGCATGTCACGCTTGATGTGCCCTACCGCGCCACTGATGATGCGCGCACGGTGTTGGGCGGGCATGTGATCGCTCCACCGGGGCAGCGCATCACCGCCGTGACGCTTGTGATCGACGAAAACCCCGCCCCCGTGGCCGCCGAATTCCATCTTGCCGCGCCACAGGCCGAATTCGCCTTCAGTCTCACCACCCGCCTCAACGGGCAAACGCCGCTGCATCTCGTGGCGCTCACCGACACCGGCGAGCGGCACATGGCCGAGGCATTCCTCAAAACCTCTGGCCAAGGGGCCTGCGCCGCCCCTCCGGGCACCGATCCCATCGCGGCGCTGGCCACCTTGGGCGAAATGGAGCTGGCCTTTCTGCCTGACCTCACCGCCCCCAGCAAGAGCGTGAACACCCGCCTTGCCACGCTCTCGGGCAAGGTTCACGCGCTCGATGTGGATATCAGCCACCCCAGCCATTCGGGTCTGGCGATGGATCAGATCAGCCTGCTCTACACGCCCCTGCGCGTGGTCGAGGAAGTGGCGATCACGCTCGACAGTGCGCCCTATCTCACCATGACCGGCAGCATTTCCCTGTCAGAAAACCCACGCCTGCGCGTGTCCATCCCCGGTGGCACTACGGCGGCAGAGGTCAGATTGCGCGATACGGACGGGACCGAAACACAGGCGCGCACCAGCTTGGCGGCGTATTGAGAAGAGGGCGCTTCACGACCGTAGCCCGCGCGGACCGAGGCGCGTAGCGCCTCCCTACGTCCCCGGCTCCCCCGGTCTCGCCTCGACCCGCTCCAGCGGATAGCCTTCGACACCCCAGCCATCGGTGCCCTCGGGAAACCAGTAAACCTCGGAATATCCCATCTCCAGCGCGCGCTTGGCTGCGTTCCACGACATCCAGCAGTCCTCTAGGCAGAAGAAGAGCACCGGATGGCCTGGATCGCCCCCTGTCATTTCTGCCAGACCCTCGCGCAGATAGGCCTCCGTTTCGGGTGCAATCCGCTCATATCCGGTGTTGGGCAACCAGACAGCGCCCGGAATGGACAGGCGCGGCTTGTCGCGCCAGATCGTGCCCGCAGGCAGGTTCGCAGGCTTGGGCGCGCGCGGCAGCACATCGACGAACGCCACCTCTCCCCTCTGCCAGAGCACATGCGCAGCCTTGGCATCGACCACAACCGCCCCTGCCAATGTCTCGGGCACCGGCGCGCGGTAGGGTTGACCGCGATAGCCCTCTGGCTCCGCCACCCCCTGCGCCACCACCGGTCCGGCCAGCAGCATCAGCGCGGCCAGACCAGCCCGGATCATTGCGAGAGCACCTTGGCCTCTGTGCCCATGTCGTTGAGCAGCGGCACACCGGCCTCGACGAGGATCGCGTCAATCCCCGCCTGATTGCGCCGAATGAGCGAATTCAGTTCTCGCTTCCACTGATCCTCGCCCAGACGCACACCCATGGTGATCCGGTAAAACATCTTGGGCGCGCCTGACTCCTGCATAAGGGGAACAACCTTCAAACCGGGATGCTCGCGCTTGACCAGAGGGCCACCGATTGGCCCCCAGAGCACAGCAGCGTCAATCTCTCCGGCCTCGAGATCCCGCAACATATCCTGCGCGGGCGATTGCACCCTGCGGTCCACGAACAGAGGATAGGCCCGCGCCTTGGCCATCAGCCCGTTGCGCGCCATATGCGTGCCCGGCGGACTGCCCGCGATGATGCCCACCACCTTGCCCTTGAGACGCGGATCGGCGAGCGTCACCACATCCGACAATTCCCCCGTCTGCGGCAGGATGAGCGTATAGGCCGAAACCATGTAGTGATTGGTGTTCTGCACAAGCTCATGCCCCTGCGCAAAGCCGATGATCACATCACACCGCTTTTCGCCCAAGGTCCGGCGCACGAAACCCGTGGCCATCGGAAACCAGCTATATTCGACAGGCCGCTCCAACGCAGCAGCCAGCAAATCGGCGATTTTGTTCTCGAACCCGGTTCCCGCCTCGGTCGACATCGGATCATTGGCTGGATCGGCACAGACCCGAAACGCCGTCTGAGACACAAGCTCTGCCATCTGCGCCCCCGCCACTCCGGGCAAGAGCGCGACAGCGAGGCCAAGCGCCTTAGCCCATGCAGGCATCTTCATCCGCTTGAATGGCATCGGATTTCGCCTCCTTCTTGGCCGGGCGGCCACGCTCGACCACGCCCAGACCGCGCGCCTTGAGATAGACATAGATGTCGTCGAGATAGCACATCACATTCGGATTGGTGCCAAAGGACGGCATCACCGAATTTTCCGACGCATTCACCTTTTGTCGCCCCTCGGCCACGACGCCGTAAAAGTCGTAGTAATCCATCTTCACAGCCGAATTCTTGAGCGCCGGCGCATAGGTCGAGCCTTCGCCATCCGGACCGTGACAGACATGGCATTCCGCGTGATAGCGCCGGAAACCCGAGAATGTCCGCCAATCCACCGTGCCATCCTCGGCCACGTTGAAGGTGGGAATGTCATCGGCGGTGAAATAGCGGCCATCCTGTTCGTAGGCGGCAGCAAACTTGGGATCATCGGGCGACGGGGCCTCCTCGCCAAGGACCGGTAGCGCAACAAGCGCCAGACATGCGGCCAGACCGGCGGGCAAGAGGCGACGGGACGTCAACATTCGGAACTCCTTTTGTATTCTCAGGTGCGGCGGCGCGGCACATCAG
>NZ_JAGPVV010000136.1 GCF_018066915.1 Roseovarius sp. | reverse complement strand
GATCATAGGCCTTGAAATCGCCAAAATACTTGGTGATCGCCGCCGTCAACGTCGTCTTGCCGTGGTCAACGTGACCGATCGTGCCGATGTTCACATGCGGCTTGGTACGTGCAAACTTTTCCTTTGCCATATTTCAGGACGCCTTGTCAGTTGGGGGGCCGCGGTGGCCCGAGGGTTACATCGCGCGCCGTTTATTGGGTTGCGCCGGGAAAATCAAGCCTTACCTCGCCGCCTCTCGCTTCACTCGGCGGGGGCCGGTGCGACCTCCGGCTCCTCGATCACTTCGGCTGCGGCGTTGGCGAGATTGGCGGCGCTTGGGGTCTCCGCCGGGGCCGGTGCAGGCGCATCCTCGGACAGGGTGGCAGGGACGATGGTCGCCTCTGCCTGAGGGGCCTCTGCCTGCCGCGCCGCGGGGCGCGGTTTGTCATTGGCGGGCACGCCGTCATCCTCGAACCAGCCGAATTCGTTGTTCTGCTGCACAAGCCAGTTCTGGATCTGCTTGGCCGCGTTGCGGCTGAGGTTCTCGAGTTGCTTTTCCTTGCTCTGGGTCAGGCCCGAGCCAAGGAAGGTATTGCCCGAAAAACTCTCGACCACCGTCACAAGATGCGGCTTGTCGTTGAGTTTGCTGGCCTTCGCATCATCCCATGCCGTGACATTCAGGATCAGCGCCGATTTGGGCGAAGCTACAAGCGGCACGCCCGGAATGGCCAGCACATAGCCTTCGACACTCACCCCCAGATGATAGAGCTTGGTGCCCTCGTAGCGCCCGAAGCGATCCGTCATCGCCTCGGTCATCGCCGCAATCCACTCCTCCTTGGAGGCCTCGCGAGAGGCTGGGCCCTTGGTCAGGTTCGGTGCCACCACGACATTATGCCCGAGGTGAAAGTTGCCCAGATAGGCCGGGGCCTCGTCCAGATCGTTGGGATTGGTGCAGGCGGCCATCAGGACAAGCCCGAAGAGCGCGAGGATACGGATCATCAAGGCATTCCCCAGAGGTAAGAGTTCGGGCAGGGATAGCCCAGACGACGCGCCTGCGCAATCATTTGCCCCCGCCCCCCCTGCGCCCTATCTATGAGGCAACGCGTAGAGGTGCCCAATGCCGCCGATCCCCCAACAGACGCTCGACTGCCCGCCCGTGCATGTGCCCTTGGTGACAGAGCCTATGGGCGTGCTGGCCAGCCTCAAGGCCGCGAGGCGCAACATCCTGTCGATCATCCCCGAGATTGCCACCCGGCAGCCCATGGTCTCGGGGCGCACGGGCAAGCGCTGGCATATGGTGATGGACCCCGGCGCAATCCGGCGGATGCTCTTGGAAGAGCTGGATAATTACCCCAAATCCATCGTCACCAAGAACCTCCTGCGCCCCGCCATCGGCGAGTCGCTGTTTATCGCGGAGGGCGCGCATTGGCGGTGGCAGCGACGCACGGCGGCACCGGTATTCTCGCATCGCAACGTGATGAACCTTGCGCCGATCATGACCGCCGCAGCCGAGCAGAGCGCCGCGCGTGTGGCGGCAGCAGGCCCGCGCGCGGTGGATATGGCCGCCGAGATGGTGCGCACCACCTTTGACGTCATCGCCGATGTGACCTTTTCGGGCGATGGCATGTTCGATGTGAATGCCGTGCATCGCGGCATCGACGCCTATATCGCCGAGGCGGGCAAAATCTCGCTCTTTGACATTCTCGGGTTTCCGGACTGGGTGCCGCGTCCGGGGCGGGTGATGTCGGGCGGGTCCGTGGCCGAGATGAAGCGTGTGGCCGATCAGGCCGTCGAGGCGCGGCGCGCGCGTGGATCAGAGGGCGTGCCTGACCTCCTTGATCTCTTGCTCGAGGGCGAGGACCCGGAAACAAAACGCCGGATGAGCACTCCCGAGTTGCGCGACAACCTGCTGACCTTCATCGTGGCGGGGCACGAGACAACGGCGCTTACACTGGGCTGGTCGCTCTATCTCTGCGCCTATGATCAGGCCGTGCAGGAGCGCGCCCGCGCCGAGGCGCACTCCGTGCTCGGCGGCCGCGCGGCCACCGGTGCGGATGTGGCCCGCCTGCCCTATATCCGCCAGATCATCGACGAAGCGCTGCGCCTCTATCCGCCAGCGGGCATCATTTCACGCACCGCGCAGGTGGCCGATACGCTCTGCGGGCGCGACATTCGCGCCGGGGATACCGTGATCATCCCGATCTATGCGCTGCACCGCAACCACCTCTTGTGGCCAGAGCCGGACCAGTTCAACCCGGACCGCTTTGCCGACCGCAAGAGTATCGAGCGTTACGCCTACCTGCCCTTTGGCGACGGGCCGCGTATCTGCATCGGGGCCAGTTTCGCGCTGCAAGAGGCAGTCATCATCCTCGCCACCCTGCTCTCCCGGTTCCGGTTCACCCCGGTGCCGGGGCGTGACCCCGACCCGGTGATGATCCTGACCCTGCGGCCACAGGGCGGCGTCTGGCTGATGGCCGAGCCGCTCTGAAGGCACCCCGGATCAGGCCGGCATGCGTTCTTCGACAATCCCCGCCCACCAGCTACAGCCTGCCGGGATGGCCTCGTCGTTGAAATTGTAATCGGGGCTGTGGACCATCGCCGTATCGCCATTGCCCACAAGGATATATGCACCGGGACGCTCTTCGAGCATGAAGGCGAAATCCTCGCCGCCCATGACCAAGGGCGCCTCTTCACAGCCGCCGCTGACCTTGGCCGCAACGCGGGCTGCAAACTCTGTCTGTTCGTCGTGGTTGATCATCACCGGATAGCCTCGGTGATAGCTGACCTCGGCGCGGCCTCCGAACCCTGCCGTCACATGCTCGCAGAGCGCGCGAATGCGGCGCTCGGCCAGATCGCGCATCTCGGGGCTCATGGTGCGGACAGTGCCACGCAGATGCACCCCTTGCGGGATCACGTTGAACGCGGTCGAGGAGGTCTGAAACGATGTGACCGACACGACCACCTGATCCACCGGATCGGCATTGCGGCTGGCAATGGTCTGCAACATCGTCACCAGATGCGCGGCCATGACGGTCGTGTCCACGGTCTCGTGCGGCTTGGCGGCATGCCCACCCTTGCCCGTAAGCGCGATGTCGAATTGATCGGTCGCGGCAAAGAAAGCACCGGGGCGAATGGCAAAGCTGCCCACGGGTTTGCCGGGCCAGTTGTGCATACCGTAAACCTCTTGGATGCCAAAGCGGTCCATCATGCCATCTTCGCACATCTCGCGGCCCCCGGCGCCGCCCTCTTCGGCGGGCTGAAAGATCACCACGGCTGTGCCATCGAAATTGCGGGTCTCGGCCAGATATTGCGCCGCGCCAAGCAGCATCGCGGTATGCCCGTCATGGCCGCAGGCGTGCATCGCGCCGGGGGTCTTGCTGGCATAGTCCACGCCGGTCGCCTCATGGATGGGCAGCGCGTCCATGTCGGCGCGCAGGCCGATCACCCGGCCTGAGGCCGTGCTGCGGCCTTTGATAACCCCCACGACGCCGGTGCGCCCGATCCCTGTCACCACCTCGTCACAGCCAAAGGACTTGAGCTTTTCCGCGACAAGCGCGCTGGTGCGATGCGTCTCGTAGAGGATTTCGGGATGGGCGTGGATATCGCGACGCCATTCTGTTATGTCATTGTGCAATTCGGCAAAGCGGTTCTTGACGGGCATCGGTCAGCCTCCTGTTCGCAAATTCGGGGTTTTGCCCTACCGTGGCGCAATCCCGGCGCGACCACAAGAGGCAGCGCCGGTGCCGCGCATTTGCCATATACAAGAGCGCGTGACTGAGCTATGCGTCGCGGCTTGACGCGCAAGCCGCACCCCTTTTTCGGAACCGACCTCCCTCATGATCCTGCCTGCCCTCTCCAATGCTCTTGCCGCGCGCGGCTATGAAACCCTGACTCCGGTGCAAGAGGCGGTGACGGACCCTGCTCTGGCTGGCTCTGACCTCTTGGTGTCGGCCCAGACCGGATCGGGCAAAACCGTGGGTTTTGGTCTTGCGATTGCGCCAACGCTGCTGGATGGCGCGGACCGCCTGCCGCCCGCCGCAGCGCCGCTTGCGCTAATCGTGGCACCGACGCGCGAATTGGCGTTGCAGGTGATGCGTGAATTGAGCTGGCTCTATGCCGAAGCAGGAGCGCGGCTTGCGACCTGTGTGGGTGGCATGGATGCCCGCGATGAGCGGCGCGCGCTGGAGCGCGGCGCGCATATCGTCGTAGGCACGCCCGGACGGCTCTGTGACCATATCAATCGCGGCTCGCTCGACATGACCAGCCTGCGCGCCATCGTGCTCGACGAAGCCGATGAAATGCTCGATCTCGGCTTTCGCGAAGACCTCGAATTCATGCTCGCCGCCGCCCCCGAGGATCGCCGCACGCTGATGTTCTCGGCCACCGTGCCGCCGATGATCGCCAAACTGGCCGAAAAATTCCAGCGCGATGCGCAGCGCGTGACCACCCACACCGGGGCCAAGCAACATGCCGACATCGCTTATCAGGCGCTGACTGTGGCGCCCCACGATGCCGAAGGTGCGGTGATCAACCTCTTGCGCTATCACGATGCGCAGAACGCCATCGTTTTCGCCAACACCCGCGCCATGGTCGCCCGTCTGACCGCGCGTCTGGCCAATCGCGGCTTTGCCGTGGTGTCGCTCTCGGGGGAACTCAGCCAGACCGAACGCACCCATGCCCTGCAAGCGATGCGCGACGGGCGCGCAAGGGTCTGCGTGGCGACCGATGTCGCGGCGCGCGGCATCGACCTGCCCAACCTCGATCTGGTGGTGCATGCCGAACTGCCCACCAATTCCGAAGGTCTCTTGCACCGCTCCGGTCGCACGGGCCGCGCCGGGCGCAAGGGCATCTCTGCCCTGATCGTCCCGGTCAAATCGGCGAACAAGGCCGAGCGTCTGCTCAAATTCGCCAAGATCACCGCCGAGTGGACCACGCCCCCCACGCCCGAGGATATCGAGGCCAAGGATCGCGAGCGGCTCTTGTCCGATCCGGTCTGGTCCGAGACACCGTCCGAGACCGAAGGCGCCTTTGCCGCCGAGTTGCTGGCGCTGCATAGCCCCGAGGTGATCGCCGCCGCCTATCTGCGGCTCTACAAATCACGCTGGTCCGCGCCCGAAGAACTGAGCACGCCCGGCGCAGCCGCCCCCGTGCGCGAGCGCGCCGCCTTTGGCCCTAGCCGCTGGTTCGCGCTATCGGTCGGCAACAATGACCGGGCCGAGGCGCGGTGGTTGCTGCCGCTTCTCTGCCGCGCGGGCAATATGGACAAATCCGCGATTGGGGCCATTCGCGTGCAGGCCTCCGAGACCTTTGTCGAACTGGCCGAGGCCGCCGTGCCGGGCTTTTTGTCAGCACTTGGTGAGGGCGGCCAATTGGATGAGGGCATCATCGCTCGCGCCTTGGACAAAGCCCCCGAAATGGGACCTGCCCCGCGCGCACCGCGCGACGACCGGCCCGAGCGTGCGCCGCGCGCGCCGCGCGAAGATCGCCCCGAACGCGCCCCGCGAGAGGATCGCCCGGCCCGTGCCCCGCGTGAGCAGCAGGCGAGCCGAGAGCATCACGCCCCG
>NZ_JAGPVV010000135.1 GCF_018066915.1 Roseovarius sp. | reverse complement strand
CCTGCGCCGCCGCCGCAATCCGAACGGGATCGCCGATCAGGATCGGCGCAATCAGCGTATGCGCCCGCGCCAAGAGCGCGCCACCCAGCGCATTGGGTTCCTCAGGGCAAACCACCGCCGTCACCAGCGCCGCCAAGGGCTCTGCCCGCTTGAGGAGCTTTTCGAAATGCCGGTGTCTCTGCACGATGAGACCGGGCAAATCGTGGCTCGAATAGTTCAGCTTGCGGCGCGGCGCCTCGACCACCGCCACCCCCGACACGATCAGCGCATCGTCGCGCAGCCGCCGCACCTCGGTGGCCAAGGTCACGGTCAAGTCGCGGGCGTTGCGGTCCGTCACCGTGACCCGGCTTTCCACCTCATCCCCGGCATGGGCGTGGTTGTGAAACACAAGACTCTGCGCGCGGTAGAGCGTCCCTGCCCCCGGCAAGAGATTGCCCAGCACGGCCGAAATCAGCGACCCCAGAAACATCCCCGGCACATAGGCCTCGGGCTGGCCATCGCCGTCGCCGTCCACGTCATAGATGTGCATCGGATTGTGATTGCCCGAGACATTGGCGAAAACCAAGAGATCATCCTGCGTGCAAAGCCGCCGGAGGCTCTGGCTGTCGCCCACCTGCAATTCGTCAAAGGTGCGGTTCTCGATCTTCATCCGGCAAGTCTCCTGTCGCCCGCCCGTGCTGAGAGCAAGCCCGATGCCATCCCCTCTACGCGTCAACCCATGTCAGCGGCATGACATGACCCATCCCTCAGAGCGCGCGGGCGCTCTGGCGCAGTTCGAATTTCTGGATCTTGCCGGTCGATGTCTTGGGCAATTCCTGAAACACCACTGCCTTGGGCGTCTTGAACCCCGCCAGCCGCTCGCGGGCAAAGGCGATCAACTCGGCCTCGCTCGCCGTGGCCCCATCCTTCAACTCGACAAACGCGCAGGGCACCTCGCCCCATTTCTCGTCCGGCTTGGCCACCACGGCACAAAGCAGCACCGCGGGATGCCGCATCAACACGCCCTCGACCTCGACCGAAGAAATATTCTCGCCGCCCGAAATGATGATGTCCTTGGCCCGGTCCGCAATCTTGAGATAGCCGTCGGGATGCTGGAACGCGATGTCGCCCGAATGGAAATAGCCACCGCGAAACGCCTCTTCCGTGGCCGCCGGGTTCTTGAGATAGCCCTTCATCACCGAATTGCCCCGGATCATGATCTCGCCCAGACTTGCGCCATCCATGGGGGTTTGCACCATGGTTTCTGGGTCCATCGCGGTGATGTCCTCCATCATCGGCATCAAGACCCCGGTGCGCGCCTTGATCGTATAACGCTCGTCATCAGGCAGGGCATCCCAACTGTCCTGCCACAGACATTCGGTGACATGGCCATAGGTCTCGGTCAGTCCGTAAACCTGCGTCACGGTAAAACCCAACGGCTCAATTGCCGCCAATGTCGCGGCCGGGGGCGGCGCGCCGGCGGTGAACACATCAACCACATGGTCGAACTTGCGCCGCTCGCCCTCTTTGGCGTTGACGATCATGTTGAGCACGATGGGCGCCCCGCCGAAATGCGTCACCCCCTCGTCTGCAATCGCATCGTAGATCGCGCGCGCCGTGATGTCGCGACAGCAGACCACCCTGCCCCCCAGCATCGGCATCAGCCAGACATGGTTCCAGTTGTTGCAATGAAAGAGCGGCACGATGGTCAGATAGGTCGGATAGCGCGGCAACTGCCAGCTCACGACCGTGCCCATGGTCATCAGATACGCGCCGCGATGGTGATAGACGACACCCTTGGGCCGCCCCGTGGTGCCCGAGGTGTAATTGAGCGCGAGGCTCTCCCATTCATCCTCGGGCATGATCCATGGGAAATCGGGATCGCCAGAGGCCAGCAATTCCTCGTATTCCATGTAATGCCCGTGGGCATGCACCCCCGCCGCATCATCGGCCACCTCGACCACACCGGGCGGCGGCCCCTCCATCAGGTCGATGGCCTGCGCCAGCGTGGGCAGGAATTGCGGATCACAGAGCACGACACGCGCGCCGCCATGGTCCAGAATATAGGCGATGGTATCGGCCTCGAGCCGCGTGTTGATGGCGTTGAGCACCGCACCACAGGCGGGCACCCCGAAATGCGCCTCGCAATGGGCGGGGATATTGGGCAGAAGGGTCGCCACCACATCGCCGGGCTCGATCCCCAACTTGACCAAGGCCGAGGCGAGCCGCGACACCCGCGCGTGATACTGCGCATACGTGCGCCGCGTGTCGCGATAAATCAGCGCCTCACGATTGGGAAAGAGATGCGCCGCGCGCCTCAGATGCGACAGCGGCGTGAGCGCCACGAAATTCGCGGCGCATTTCTCCAACCCGGTCTCATCCTTCATCCAACCCATCGCGCAGCTCCTCCTGTCCCTCTGGTCTGCCCAAGGAATAGAGCAATGCGAATCCGATGCAATTCCCAAACACGCGCGCAAAGGCCTGTAAGAGCGGGTTTTGCGCGCTGAAAAAGTGACTTTACCGCTTCAAATCGCGGCACTATGAGGACGAAACGACGTGTGCAGTATTTCAGCACGGGGCGGCGTGATTCTGAAAGGCATTTCAATGATCGTTTCCGGCACGAAACGCCCGAATTTCCTGATCGGTCGTCTCTACCGCCTGCGCTTTGCCATCGCACAGGCCCTCGGCATGACCATAGAGGTGCGCAGCGACGCAGGCCGCTACCGCTTTCGATGCCGCAGCTATACCGAATACAAACGCGCCGTGACCCTCCTGCAAAAGGAAGAGGGCACGATCCGCTGGCTACGCGATACTCTGCGCCCCGGCGATACCTTTTGCGATATCGGGGCCAATATCGGCCTCTACTCGGTGTTTTCCGGCCCTCTCGTGGGCGAGACCGGCCAAATCCTGTCGTTTGAACCGCATGCCGCCAATGCGCTCAGCCTGATGCAGAACATCGCGTTGAATGGCCTTGCCAGCCGCACCAAAGTGATCTCGGCCGCGCTTGGCGACCGCAACGGATTTTTCGACTTCAACATCATCGAGGCCACGGCAGGCTCGGCCATGAGCCAGCTTGGCCGCACATTGGACGGGCACGAGCGCCCCTTCGTGCCGGTGCTGCGCGAATGCAAGGCGGCCTTTACCCTCGATCACCTTGTCGCAGAGGGGGTCGTGCCTGCGCCCGATGTGATCAAGATCGACGTTGATGGCAACGAACTTCTGGTGCTTGCCGGCATGCGCACTCTGTTGACCTCGGCCAAGCGGCCCCGCTCTGTGCAGGTCGAGGTCAGCCATCACTACGAGGCGGAACTCGATGTCTTCATGGACACGCATGGCTACCGGGTGCATGACCGCCACCGCACCGATATCGGCCTGCGCAAACTTGCGCGCGGCGCTGATCCAGTATTGATTGCGCATAACGCGATCTATAAACCGTCCGCAGCCTGAACCCCCTTGCCGCCCGAACAAGGATTAACCCGTAATGATGTTCAATCTCGACGGCGCTGACGTGCGCCACGATCCCTTTCCCATCGCCTTTGCCAAGCCCGTCTTTGACGCCGATCTCTATCAAGAGATGCTGGACAACTGGCCCGACACCGAGCGGTTTCAGTTCATGCCCAAGCTGGGGAACAAATATTCCCTGTCCGAGGTGAACAACGGCAAAGAGTACCACGACTTCATCAAGTCGACCCCGGTCTGGAAACGCTTTCACGACGAGGTCAAAAGCGAACGCTTTGTGCGCGGCATCGTCGATTTTCTGGCCAGCCACAACATCGACCTCGACCTTGGCCGCAAGATGGTGCTGACCAACACGCCCGGCGCGCGCCTTGGTCTGCGCCTGACCGAGGCGCTCTGCGGCGCGGCCTTGGTCGAGCGGCGCAAGATCCCGCTGCGCTCGCGCTTTGAATTCTCGATGATGCCGGGCGATGGCGGCTCGATCCTGCCGCACACCGATGCGCCCGCCAAACTGATCACCGTGGTCGTCTCGATGGTCGCACCGGGCGAATGGAAGCCGGAATATGGCGGCGGCACCTCGGTGGTCTGGCCCAAAGACAAGACGCGCAGCTTCAACTTCCGCAACACATTTTTGCCGTTCGAAGAGGTGGACACGCTCGATTGCTACGAGTTCAACTCGAACCAGTGCATGATCTTCGTCAAGACCTTCAACTCCTGGCACGCCGTTGAGCCGATCAAGGCCCCCCGCCCCGACATGTTCCGCCGGTCACTGACGATCAATATCGAGGTGCCCAAGAGCTGAGGGTCATAGGATTGCAGTCGCGGCCAGAGGTGCCGCGACCGCAGCGCCGGGGCCTTTACAGCCCCAGCCGCGCCATCACGATGTCATTGACAGCCTTCGGGTTCGCTTTGCCGCCGGTGGCTTTCATCACCTGGCCCACGAACCAGCCCGCCAGCTTGGGGTTTCCTCTCGCCTTTTCCACCTGCGCGGGGTTGGCGGCGATGATCTCGGCCACGGCCTGCTCAATCGCGCCGGTGTCCGTCACCTGCTTCATGCCGCGCGCCTCGACGATCTCTTCGGGGTCGCCGCCCTCGGTATAGACGATTTCAAAGAGGTCCTTGGCGATCTTGCCGGAAATGGCGTCCGACTTGATCAGGCGCACGATGCCTGCCAGTTGCGCCGGACTGACCGGGCTGTCCTCGATGGAATGATCCTCTTTCTTGAGCCGTCCAAACAACTCGTTGATCACCCAATTCGCCGCCAACTTGCCATCGCCGGCGCCCGCCGCCACCGCCTCGAAATAGGCGGCATTGGCGAGGTCCGCGGTCAGCACGCTGGCGTCATATTCACTCAGGCCAAATTCCAAAACAAACCGCGCCTTCTTGGCATCCGGCAGTTCCGGCAGGTTGGCCGCGATTTCATCCACCCAAGCTTGCTCGATTTCCAGAGGGAGCAAATCCGGATCGGGGAAATAGCGGTAATCATGCGCCTCTTCCTTGGAGCGCATGGACCGGGTCTCGTTCTTGTCCGGATCGTAGAGGCGCGTTTCCTGCACCACCGTGCCCCCCGCCTCGACAATGGCGATCTGGCGGCGCGCCTCATACTCGATAGCGGCTTGGATGAAACGCATGGAATTCATGTTCTTGATTTCGCAGCGCGTGCCGAGGTGCGAAAAATCCTGCGTTTCCATGTATTTCTCATACTGCCCCGGACGGCAGATCGACACGTTCACATCGGCCCGCAGATTGCCGTTCTGCATATTGCCGTCGCAAGTGCCCAGATACCGCAGGATCTGACGCAGCTTGGTCACATAGGCGGCGGCCTCTTCGGGGCCGCGAATATCCGGGCGGCTCACGATTTCCATCAGGCACACGCCGGTGCGGTTCAGGTCAACAAAGGACATCGCCGGGTCCATATCGTGAATGGATTTGCCTGCGTCCTGTTCCATGTGGATACGCTCGATCCGCACCAGCCGCGCCACACCGGGGCCCATATCCACGAGGATTTCGCCCTCGCCGACCAGCGGATGATAAAGCTGGCTGATCTGATAACCTTGCGGCAAATCGGGATAGAAATAATTCTTGCGGTCAAACGCCGACCAGAGGTTGATCTTGGCCTTGAGGCCAAGCCCCGTGCGCACCGCCTGTTCGACGCAGAATTCGTTGATCACGGGCAACATGCCCGGCATCGCCGCATCGACAAAGGCGACGTTGGAATTGGGTTCCGCCCCGAATTGCGTCGAGGCTCCGGAAAAAAGCTTGGAGCGCGAGGCCACCTGCGCATGCACCTCCATCCCGATCACCAACTCCCAATCATGCTTGGCCCCCGCAATCACGCGTGGCTTCGGCGCTTCATAGGTAAGATCGAGCATATCCATGCCTCCGGCTGAGAGATCAGACGCGTTCTAGGACAGGGGCGCGAGGGGGGCAAGAGAAAGCGCAAGGGCAGGAACGAGGATCGGCGCGCATGTCCGACACCGAATATCGACGCAGAGGAAAACTTGAATTCAAGACTCTGAATATAAAACGCTTCACAGAATCGTGATCCTGGTGTTTGGTGAAAGTGGCAATTGCAAAACTGGGGAGTTTTCATCATGGAAGGCCTTAACATACCGGGAACAATCGAGGCGGATAACCTCGTTGGCACAGCCGATGACGACACCATCACCGCGAATACCGGCGATGACACGCTGACCGGCGGCGGCGGCAACGATCTGCTGGATGGCGGCGCAGGTTTTGACACGGCGGTTTTCGCAGGCAATGCCGCCGATTACACCGTTGGATTGAATGAGCTTACGCAACGCACGATCACCCATACCGCGACCGGCGACACCGACATTCTGCTCAATATCCAGCGGCTGCAATTCGATGACATCAGCACCGATGTCCTGCTCAATCCCGACGACACCAGCCCCGGCCTGATCCGGGGTCTCGGCGGCGATGCCGGGTTCGGCGAGGATTTTCTGGTCCGCAACGATGATGGCTCGACCGCGCAGATCGACATCAGGCCAATCTTCGAGAACGGGCTGAATTTCTTTGGCACCGTTTATGAGGGTCTCTGGATCAACAACAACGGCTCCGTGACCTTTGGCGCGGCGCGCAGTGCCTTCACGCCCGACGTCATCACGGGGGTATCAAATAACCCCGAGATCACGCCCTTCTTCGCCGATGTCGACACGCGCGGTGGAGTCGTGACACCCACTCCGGGCGGCAATTCGCAGGGCACCAACCTTGTGCATTGGGATTTCAACACGCTGGGCGACCAACTCATCGTCACTTGGGACGATGTGGGCTATTTTTCCTCTCGAACCGATCTGCTCAACGCCTTTCAGCTCATCCTCACGGATCGCGGCAATGGCGATTTCGACATCCAGTTCCGCTATGAAGACGTGAACTGGACCACTGGCGGAGCGAGCGGCGGCACCAATGGCCTAGGCGGCACCGTGGCCCGCGCCGGCTATACGTCGGGCACCGGCGTCGAAGGCACGTTCTTTGAACTCCCACAATCTGGCCTTCAGGACGAAATCCTCAGCCTCGATGTGATCCCCGGCAATACCGGGCTTATCGGCATCTGGAACTTTGCCGTTCGAAACGGCGGCGTGGTCGATTCCATCGTGCCGCTCTTGCCGCCGGTCGGCGCGGGCGGCTGGGTCGCAGGTGATCCGCATCTCGCGACACTCGACGGGGTCGGCTATGATTTCCAGGCGGCAGGCGAATTTGTCCTGCTGCGTGGCACCGACAACGATTTCGAGCTTCAGGCGCGCATGGTGCCGGTGGGCGACAACGTCAGCGTCAATCAGGCCATTGCCACCAACCTTGGCGGCACGGCGGTGATGATCGACGCCAATGACGCGACCCCGCTGCATATCGACGGCGTGGCCACAGAGCTCGAGGATTTCGGCTCCGTCGCGGTCGGCAATGACCGCATCTTCCGCGAAGGCGATACCTATATCATCGTCTATGCGGGCGCAGATAACGTGGTCAATGATGGCGACAGCCAGGTGCGCGTGATCGTGCGTGACGGGCGGGTCGATATCGACGTTCGCCTCAACGAAGACCTGCTGGGGCGTCTCGAAGGTCTGCTCGGCGATGGCGACGGCAACCCCGACAACGATGTCGCACGCGCCGATGGCACCGTGCTGGCGCGCCCCTTTGCCTTTGCCGATCTCTACGGGCAATACCGCGAGGATTGGCGCGTCACCTCCGAGGCAGACAGCCTCTTTGCCTATGACGCAGGCGAGAGTGTCGATGGCTTCTACCTGCCTGAATTCCCCGGCGAAATCGTCACACTCGACACGCTCGACCCTGCCGTGCGGGATGCGGCGATTGCTGCGGCGCTCGACGCGGGCCTGATCGAAGGCACGCCCAATTTCGAGAATGCCGTGCTCGACTTTGCCCTGACAAATGACGCCTCGTTCTTCGACTCGGCCGCCGAAGTACCAGCCTCGGTGACTGAAACCGTCACCACCGCTGATCCGGTCTCGCTCAACCTCGAAGGAACCGAAGGCAACGACACCCTGCTCGGGGCGACGCTTGACGACACGCTCAGCGGTCTGGGCGGCGATGACCGGCTGGAAGGGCGCGGCGGCAACGACCAACTCAGTGGCAGCGCGGGCAATGACACGCTCGACGGTGGCGACGGCAATGACCGGATGTCGTCCTCGGATGGAAACGATCTGGCCCTTGGCGGTCTTGGCAACGACAACATCGGCGGCGGTCTGGGGGATGATACGCTGGACGGCGGCGATGGGGATGACATCATCGGTGGCGGTTTTGGTGCCGATAGCATCTCGGGCGGTGCGGGCAATGACGTGGTTGCGGGCGGTGCCGACAATGACACGCTCTCGGGTGGCGACGGCAATGACAGCATGTCCGGCAGCTTTGGCAATGACCTGATCGACGCGGGCGATGGCAATGATGACATCGGCGGCGGCACCGGTCAGGATAGCATCGACGCGGGTGCCGGTGACGACCGGGTGGGCGGCGGCGAAGGGGATGACAATATCCTTGGCGGCGATGGCAACGATTTCCTCGCGGGCGGTGGCCGTGACGACATCATCGACGGCGGCACGGGCAATGACACGATCAACGCCGGTGCTGGCAATGATCAGATCACGGGCGGTTCGGGCGCCGATCAGTTCGTCTTCGCCTCCTTCTTTGACGGAGAGGCGGATGTGATCACCGATTTCGAGGATGGATTGGACAGCTTCTTCATCCGCCGCTTCGATCCCGACACCGGGCTTGAGAACATCAACAACGGCGGCAATGGCCTTGCCGGGTTTGTGACCGCGATGAATATCATCGACACAGACGCGGGCGCGCAAATGACCGTGAATGGCAACACGATCCTTGTCGAGGGCATCACCGCGGCGCAACTGACGGTGGACGATTTCCAGTTTCTCTAAGGCTCAGGCCCGATCCAATCAAAGGGGCGCCCTCGGGTGCCCCTTCGTCTTTCGCTCGGACATCGCCAGACTCCCCCGGTAAACCCGGCAATTTGCGTTAGCGCAACCACCGGGAAAACGGCGGCAACCGGCCCATGGTTAACGCTAACATCCTGTATTTCAACTGGAAAACGTCTTTTAACGCTTTCCGGCCTGCTCTGGCGCGTCTATACGAGCGCCAAGTCAGCTATCAGGAGTCGCCCATGACCATCACCGTAGGAATCAACGGTTTCGGCCGTATCGGTCGCGCCACGCTTGCCCATATCTCCGAGAGCCTGCGCAACGATATCAAGGTGGTCAAGGTAAACGCGACCGGTCCCATCGAGACGGCGGCGCACCTGATGCGCTATGACAGCGTCCATGGCCGCTTTGCCCATCCGATCACGGTAGAGGGCAACACCATGGACCTCGGGCGCGGCCCGATCCAGATGTTCTCGACCTATGACATGAACGAGCTGGATTGGGACGGCGTTGATGTGGTGCTGGAATGTACCGGCAATTTCAATGATGGGGCCAAGGCCAAAACCCATCTGGAGCGCGGCGCGCGCAAGGTGCTGATCTCGGCCCCGGCCAAGAATGTTGACCGCACCGTGGTCTACGGCGTGAACCATAACGCCCTTCTGGCCTCCGAAACCATGATCTCGAACGGGTCTTGCACCACCAATTGCCTCGCCCCCTTGGCCAAGGTCCTCAATGACGCCATCGGCATCGAGAGCGGCATAATGACGACAATCCACGCCTATACCGGCGACCAGCCGACGCTTGACCGCCGCCACAATGACCTCTACCGCGCCCGCGCCGCCGCCATGTCGATGATCCCCACCTCGACCGGGGCCGCCAAGGCGCTTGGCGAAGTGCTGCCGGAACTGGCAGGCAAACTCGACGGTTCTGCCATCCGCGTGCCCACGCCCAATGTCTCGGCGGTGGACCTGACCTTTGTCGCCAAGCGCGACGTGACCAAGGCCGATGTCAACGCCGTGGTGGCCGAGGCCGCTGCCGGTGCGATGAAGGGCATTCTGGCCTATGATCCCGAACCCAAGGTCAGCATCGACTTCAACCACACCGAGGAAAGCTCGATCTTTGCCCCCGATCAGACCAAGGTCATCGGCAACCGTCTGGTGCGGGTGCTGGCCTGGTATGACAACGAATGGGGCTTTTCCTGCCGCATGGCCGATGTCGCGGTTGCGATGGGCCGGTTGCAGTAACACCTCTCTCATCCTGCAAGACCCCCGACGCCCCGCGCGCCGGGGGTTTTCCTTGGCTGATCCGGCTTGCGTGGCCGGGGCCTCTGCGGCATACCCGAGCAAGACGGACCCAGCGAAAGCACGGCGCATGACCAACACACTCGCGATTGGCCTTGGGGGGATCATCCTTCTGGCGCTTGGTGCCGATTTCATGCTGAACGATGGCCAATCCACCCTGTTCCTCGGGCGCAAGCTGATTGATTTCATCGAATACCTCGCCTTCTGGCGATAACCGTCCTGTGATTTCCCCAGTATTGACTCGTTTCGAAAGTCGTTTATGTTCGCTTTCAATTGTTAGCGCTAACATACACGAGCGAACCTAGCCAAGGAGAGGCCCATGCCCCTGAAACTCGCCATCAATGGATTTGGCCGTATCGGCCGCAACGTGCTGCGCGCGCTGCTCGACTCGGACCGCGAGGATATCACCATTGTCGCCATCAACGACCTGGCCCCGGTCGAGACAAATGCCCACCTGCTGGAATTCGACAGCGTGCATGGCCGCTTCCGGGGTCAGATCACCACCACCGCCGACACGATTGACGCCGGGCGCGGGCCGATGCGTGTCACCGCCCTGCGTGACCCCGAGGCGCTGCCGTGGGGCGATGTCGATATCGTGCTCGAATGCACCGGTATCTTCACCGACCGCGACGCCGCCGCCCGCCACCTCAAGAACGGCGCGCGGCGCGTGCTGGTCTCTGCCCCCTCAGCGGGCGCGGATCGCACCGTGGTTTACGGCGTCAATCACGCCGACCTGACCGCCAAGGATGTGATCGTCTCGAACGCCTCCTGCACCACCAATTGCCTCGCCCCCTTGGCATCGGTGCTGCATGAGAGCATCGGCATCACCCGTGGTTTCATGACCACGATCCACAGCTATACCGGCGATCAACCAACGCTCGACACCATGCACAAGGACCTCTACCGCGCCCGCGCGGCGGGGCTCAACATCATCCCGACCACCACCGGCGCCGCCCGCGCCGTGGGTCTTGTGCTGCCCGATCTTGCCGGGCGGCTCGACGGCACCGCCATCCGCGTGCCCACCCCCAATGTCAGTGTCGTCGACCTGACCTTCGAGGCCGCCCGTGACACCAGCGTTGACGAAATCAACGCCGCCGTGACCCGCGCCGCCAAGGGGCCACTCTCGGGCGTGCTCGATGTCACCAGCCGCCCGCTGGTCTCGTCAGACTTCAACCACGATCCGCACAGTTCGATCTTTGCCACCGATCAGACACGGGTGATGGAGGGGCGGCTCTGCCGCGTGCTCAGTTGGTATGACAACGAATGGGGCTTTTCCAACCGCATGCTCGACGTCGCCGCCGCAATGGGCCGTCACCTCGAGGCCGGGCGCGGTCCCACCCCGCGCCAAGCCCGGGTAATGGAACCCACCTGAGCGGCCTCAGGAAAACTTGGCCAACAGCGCCTCGCGCACCGGGGGTGTGACGAACTTGGTCACATCCCCGCCCAGCCGGGCGATTTCCTTGACCAACTTCGAGGCAATCGCCTGATGATTGGCATCGGCCATGAGAAAGACGGTCTCGACCGAATTATCCAGCGCCCGGTTCATGCCGACCATCTGGAACTCATATTCGAAATCCGCCACCGCCCGCAGGCCGCGCACGATCACCTGTGCGCCCACATCATGCGCGCAGTTGATCAGCAGGTTCTCGAACGGATGCGCCACGATTTCGGTGCCGGTCTGCGCGCTCAGCTTGGCACATTCCGCCTCGATCATCTCGACCCGCTCTTCCAGCGTAAAGAGCGGCCCTTTGTCCCGGTTGATCGCAACCCCCAGAACCAGCCGGTCCACCAGCACCGCTGCGCGTCGGATAATGTCGATATGGCCCAGAGTGATCGGGTCGAACGTGCCGGGATAGAGACCAATGCGCATGCGGCCCTCCTTTGCTGCAATCGCCGCTCACGCAACAATAATGTGCAAGGGAATGCAAGCGCTTAGTAGCCCATGATCATGCCTTCAAGGGCGGTCTTCTCCATCGCCAGCTCTTCCAGCCGCGCCTTGACCACGTCCCCGATGGTCACGATCCCCACCAGCTTGCCCGCCTCGACGACCGGCATGTGACGGAACCGGCCATCGGTCATCCGCGCCAACACCGCATCTGAGGTATCCTGCCGCGAACAGCAAACCGGGTTGCGGGTCATCATCTCGGACACGGTTTCGGTCATGCAGACCACGCCGCGCACTGCAAGACTGCGCACGATATCGCGCTCTGATATGATGCCCTCGACCGTCTCGCCATCGCGCGACACCACCAGACCGCCGATCCGCCGCTCTGCCAATATCTGCGCCGCTTCCGAAACCTTGGTCTGCGGCGTGATGGTGATCACCGCACTGTCGCCCTTGGATTTCAGGATTTGCTGCACCAGCATGACACGACCCTCCGCAAGAATATGTCTGTCAAATCAGCGTGATCTATAATAAAATTTCTGTCAAGTGCGCGCCTCAAGGCTCTGCACCTCTTGGCGCAGCCCCTCGACCAATGCCGTGGCAAAACGGTTCTGTCGCTCGAGCCGCCGATCATCGGCATGGCGCACCAGATAGAAGCTGCGCGTGAGCGAGAAGTGCTCGGGCAGCACCTTTTGCAGCCCCCGCGCCCAAGGCAACGAGAAATCGTGCAAGACCCCGATCCCGCCGCCCTGCCGCACCCAGTTGAGCTGCACCGACACTGAATTCGACGCAAGGCTCACGCGCTCGATCCCCGCCTCGCTGAGATAGTCCAACTCCTTGTCGAATATCATGTCGGGGATATAGCCCACCATCCGATGCCCGCGCAGGTCGGCCAGGCTCTCAATCGGGGCATGCGCGCGCAGATAGCGCACCGCCCCTGCCAGATGCAGCCGGTAATCGGTGATCTTCTGCACCGTCAGCCGCCCCGCCGTGGGCGGGCTGACCGCGATCACCATATCCGCCTCGCGCCGGGTCAGGTTGAAGACACGCGGCAGCGCCACGATCTGAATCTCCAGATCCGGGTTTTGCGCACCAATCGCGGCGCAGACCTGTGGCAGCAGGAAATTGGCGCAGCCATCCGGCGCGCCGATGCGGATCTGCCCGGCGATGCCCCCCGCCTGCCCCGCCAGTTCCTCGGCGGCCTCCTGCATGGCGGTTTCCGCCCGCAGCGCCGGCCCCATCAGGCGTTGCCCCGCCTCGCTCAGCACATATCCGGTGGGCGATTTGGCAAAGAGCGGCGCGCCCAACTCTTCCTCCAGCCGCGCGATGCGCCGCCCCACCGTCGCCGGGTCGATCCGCAGGATACGCCCCGCCCCCGACAGGCTCTCTGACCGCGCGACCGCCAGAAAAATGCGGATATCGTCCCAATGCGGTGTCATCCCCGGCCCCCTTTGCAGAAATGCAAATCACTTTTGGAATATTGCCTCTTTCCGCAGGAGTTTTGCAAGACTACCCTGCCGCCAACGTATGAGGAGGATTCCCAATGCAAGAGCTTACCCATTACATCAACGGCCAACACGTCAAAGGCACCTCGGGGCGCTTCTCGGATGTGTTCAACCCCGCAACCGGCGAAGTGCAGGCCAAATGCCCGCTCGCCAGCGTTGAGGAAATGAACACCGCCGTGGCCGCCGCGCAGGCCGCACAGCCTGCATGGGCCGCCACCAACCCGCAGCGCCGGGCGCGGGTGATGATGGAATTCGTCCGCCTGCTCAACCGCGACATGGACAAACTGGCCGAGGCGCTCAGCCGTGAACATGGCAAGACCTTCCCCGATGCCAAGGGCGACATTCAGCGTGGTCTGGAAGTGGTCGAATACTGCATCGGCGCGCCGCAACTGCTCAAGGGCGAGTTCACCGATGGCGCTGGCCCCGGCATCGACATCTATTCCATGCGTCAGGCGCTTGGCGTGACCGCTGGTATCACGCCCTTCAACTTTCCGGCCATGATCCCGATGTGGATGTTCGCCCCGGCGCTGGCCTGCGGCAACGCCTTCATCCTCAAGCCGTCCGAGCGTGACCCCTCCGTGCCGCTCATGCTGGCGGAACTGATGGAAGAGGCCGGTCTGCCCAAAGGCATCCTGCAGGTCGTCAACGGCGACAAGGTGGCCGTGGACGCGATCCTCGACCACGAGGTGATCCAGTCCATCGGCTTTGTCGGCTCGACCCCCATCGCGCAGTATATCTACGGCCGTGGCTGCTCCAACGGCAAGCGCGTGCAATGCTTTGGCGGCGCCAAGAACCACATGATCATCATGCCCGATGCCGATATGGATCAGGCCGCCGATGCTCTGATCGGCGCGGGCTATGGCGCGGCCGGTGAACGCTGCATGGCAATCTCCGTGGCTGTCCCAGTCGGTGATGAAACCGCCGACCGCCTGATCGAGAAACTCGTGCCGCGCATCGAAAAGCTGAAAGTGGGGCCCTATACCGCTGGCAATGACGTGGATTACGGCCCGGTCGTGACCGCCGAGGCGAAAAAGCGCATCCTTGGCCTGATTGAGACGGGCATCGCGCAAGGCGCGAAGCTGGTCGTCGATGGCCGCGATTTCAAATTGCAGGGCTATGAAGATGGCTTCTTTGTCGGTCCCCACCTCTTTGACCACGTGACGCCGGATATGGACATCTACACGCAGGAAATCTTTGGCCCCGTGCTCTCTACCGTGCGCGCAGCCTCTTACGAAGAAGCCCTGAAACTGGCGATGGACCATGAATACGGCAACGGCACCGCGATCTTTACCCGCGACGGCGACGCCGCCCGCGATTTCGCAGCGCGCGTCAACGTGGGCATGGTCGGCATCAACGTGCCAATCCCCGTGCCGCTGGCCTATCACACCTTCGGCGGCTGGAAGAAATCCGGCTTTGGCGATCTCAACCAGCACGGCCCGGATTCGTTCAAATTCTACACCCGCACTAAGACCGTGACCGCCCGTTGGCCGTCCGGCATCAAGGAAGGCGGCGAGTTCAATTTCAAGCCGATGGATTAATTCATCTCACCACTCACGACCCAAGGCCCCGGCATACCACCGGGGCCTTTTTTCTTACCCCAGCCTTTATCCCACTGGCCCGATTTGCATCGCCTGTTCGATCATCGCCACGACAGAGCCATGCACATCCGAATCCGTCCAATAGGCATTGTGCGACAGCGGATTCCACGCGTTCAGCAGATTGCCCGCACTGATCCAGCGATCCCGCAACTCTCCGCGCTCTTTCAGCGCCGCATAGCCACCGCCCGTCCCGGCCAGAGGCATCCCCAGAATGTCATTGCGACTGTTGAGGTTGACCCACCACGGCTTGAACCACTTGCCTGCCGGAATGGCGCTGCCGGGCCGGTCGATGGCCTTGACCTCTCCGGGCCTGCAACTGAAGGTGAACACGGGAATATTGCAGCCAAAGGTGATGAACCCCGCCATGGTCTCGAACCGCTGAAACGGGGTTGGTGCGGTCGTGTGCCCCTTTTGCAAATCCCAGATATGGTTCGAGATGATCTGCCCGCCCAGCGAATGTGCCAGCACAATCAGCGGCGCCCTGCCCCCCGTCACCCCTTCCAGATGCGCGATGGCGTTGGAAACGCGGGCATGGACCTCTGGGTAAACAAAGGCATGATCCCCCTTTTCCCACCGATAAGAGGCCGCATCGGCCAGACGGTGCATCACAAACTCTCGCGAGCCCATCCAATTGGCCTCGCCCGTCAACGCCGCATCCATATACTGCTGTTGCCGCTCTTGCAGGATGTCCGACCAGAAAATCTCGCGCCAGCCCACAAGCGCGTCAAACCGCGCCGCCCCCATGCGCTGTCGCAGCGCGGCATAGAGATCGCGGGAAAAGCTGACCGCATTGGCCGCCTGCGGCCGGTCCCCCTGACTTCCCATGCCGTGAATGACCGCCACGGCAACCCGGTGTTCCTCTGGCATGGCAATGCCCCCCTGAAATTCTGTTTGGTAAAATCAACGGTTCTTATCCCGACAGGAAACCACAGTTCCACACATCGCGCAATCTTGGGGCGAACGGCCTGATCATCGCACAAGACCCCCTCCAAGATGACAATCCCGTGAGGTGACGCAGGTTTCTGCCCGCCCCGCCCTTCGCTTTGCCGCCGCACTTCCCTAAATAAGGCGCAGCAGTCACCACTGAGAGGATCAAATCCCGTGAAACCCGGCCTTCTGACCCGCCGCCATGCCCTGGCCACCGGCCTCGCCGCCCTTGCAACCCCCGGTATCCTGCGCGCCGAGCCCGCGCTGACCAACCGCCGCAATACCTCGGCCTTTGTCAGCCGCGATTGGCGCGATCATTTCGACACCCTTGGCAAAGGCGCAATTCTGGCCGATATCGACAGCCGCGCATTGCACTACTGGGGCCCGGATGATCAGACCTATGCCCTCTACCCCTCCTCCGTGCCGATGACCGAGGAACTCACCCGCCGTGGCTATACCCAGATCGTGCGCAAGCGCGTCGGCCCCGACTGGACCCCCACCCAATCCATGCGCGAGCGTGATCCCACCCTGCCCGCCTATATGCCCCCCGGCCCCGGCAACCCGCTGGGCACCCATGCGCTTTACCTCAGTTGGCCCGCCTATCTCGTGCACGGCACCCACGACACCCGCAAGATCGGGCGGCAATCCTCCTCGGGCTGCATCGGCCTCTATAACGAGCATATCGAGGAACTCTTCGCCAAGGTCGAAGTCGGCACGCAGGTGCTCTTGCTCTGACCCATCCCGCCACGCCCCCCACATCGCCCCGAAGCCCTCTCGGGGCGATGCCATCGCCTGGGGTGCAGGTTACACCCCCGACCCCCACCGCGCAGCGCCCGATGCCGCTGACGCCTCCCGATATCCATATGTCACCGTGACACAGGGGCGTCACCTCTGGCCCCGTCCCTCGCGACAGGCTTGAAACATCCCTCCCGATTTGCGATATGAGGGGCTGCGAGGACGACCTCCCCAAATGGATCACGACCGGGACGGCCCGGACCCTGCCCCGAGGTTGCCATGCGCTCCCCCCTTGATCGCCTCCGCCACGCGCTGAGCTTTGAACTCATCGCCCTGCTGCTCATCGTCCCGCTCGGTGCCGCCGTGTTTCACATGCCGATGCACGACATCGGTGTTGTCGGCATCGTGAGCGCCACCCTCGCAACGCTCTGGAACCTCGTTTACAACTATCTCTTCGATGTGGCCCTGCGGCGGTTCTCCGGCACAACGCAAAAATCGCCCCGGCTCCGCGTCCTGCATGCCGTGCTCTTTGAAACCGGCCTCTTGATCGTCCTGATGCCATTCATCGCGTGGTATCTCGGGATCTCGCTCTGGCAGGCCTTCGTGATGGATGTGTCCTTTGCGCTCTTCTACATGGTCTACGCCTTCGGCTTCAACTGGGCCTACGACAAGGCCTTCCCCCTCCCCGAATGGCGCGCCACCCCCGCCGCGGAGTGAGGCCTGTCGCCAAAGACCGGCGCCCTCTGGCAGCGCGGCGTGAACCGCTACGAGAGGCCCATGCCGATGCTCTTTCACACCTCGCACCCCGGCCTTGCCGCCGCCCTCCGCCGCGATCCCCTCTGGGCGCAGGTCTCGGCCATCCTCTACGCCGAGTCCAAGGAGCGCAGCATGAAGACCCTCGCCGCCGCCCGGGCGCGCAAAGGCCTCAAGCCCGCCGGGACCGGCTACGGCGGCCACTTCCGCGCCGTGCAGGGGTTTCGGTATGTGTGACGTTGCCCCCAACTTTTATCCAGCGTGAGCGAGACTCCGGGTTTGAGTTTTGCCGTTTTCGGCGGATTGGGCAACGGGGTCTGGCGCGGAGCTTTGCGTATTGCGCAGCGTCAGGCCCCGTTGCAGGGTGAAGGTCTG